>CAMVHR010000009.1 GCA_947167345.1 uncultured Treponema sp. | reverse complement strand
ATTCACTTGTAAATTTAAAATAATTGGGGCTGCCCCATACTTTTGGGACAGCCCCTTGCCGGCTATACTATAACCAATTATCTCAAGAGTGAGAGTACATTCTGTGAAGACTGGTTTGCCTGTGCAAGCATAGCAGTTCCAGCCTGCTGGAGAACGTTGTTCTTTGTGAACTCAACCATTTCAGCAGCCATGTCTGTATCACGGATTCTTGATTCAGAAGCCTGAGTATTTTCAGCAGCTACGTTCAAGCCCTCAACTGTCTTTTCGAGACGGTTCTGGTATGCACCAAGGTCAGCACGCTGCTTGTTGATTCTCTTGATTGCTTCATCAAGTGTACCGATTGCGCGGTTAGCATCATCTGGAGTCTCAAGAGTAAGGATTTCTTCAGTACCAACATTGCGGATTCCGAGAGCAGAAGCTGTCATTGTTCCGATGAAAACCTGAGTTCTCTGATCCATGTTTGCACCAATGTGGAGCCACATAGAACCAGTTACATTGTTCTCGCCAGTTGGACGTGCATAGCGACCAGTGAGCATGTTCAAACCGTTGAACTGTGCGCAAGAAGCAATGCGATCTACTTCTGCTACGAGAGAAGAAACTTCTACCTGAATCATCAAGCGATCTTCTTCTGTATAGATACCGTTGCTTGACTGAACAGCAAGCTCACGGATGCGCTGGATGATGTCTTCAGTTTCCTGAAGGTATCCTTCTGTTGTCTGAATGAAAGAAATTCCATTCTGAGCATTCTCAGAAGCCTGATTCAAACCTCTGATCTGTGCACGCATTTTTTCAGAAACTGCGAGTCCAGAAGCATCATCACCAGCACGGTTGATTTTCATACCTGATGAAAGCTTTTCCATGCTCTTCTGCTGGCTTACTTCTGTAAGACCTGTAGAACGCTGTGCAAACATTGCACTCATGTTGTGATTGATAACCATAACGTATCTCCTCTATATAAAGGTGAATTTTTGCAAGCAAATATTTTATCCCATATCTGCCACCCAGGGATTTCGCCCCCTTAATTTGAATTTCGGAGATTAGATTTTTGACTTTAGAGAATTTTTAAAGCCACCGAAAGGACCAGCAATCCTTCCGATGGCTTTTTACAGTTTACCGTCAGAAATATTTTGTTACATTGATGTATATCCGCCATCAACTGGCAACACGACACCTGTAACGTAACTTGATGCAGGGCTTGCAAGGAAAATTGCAGCAGTATCAAGCTCACCTTCGTTTCCGTAGCGGCTCAAAGGAATCATTGTCTTTGCATTGTTCTGGAAAAATTCAGAGTCCAGAGTTTCTTTTGTAAGAGGAGAATAGAAGTATCCCGGACAAATTGCATTTACTGTAATGCCGTATTTTCCCCACTCAGCAGCAAGACCGCGTGTCATGTTTACGACACCACCCTTTGCGGCATGATATGGCGAGCAAGGAGCAACCTTGTTTCCAACAAGACCATACATTGATGCAATGTTAATGATGCGGCCATACTTTGCAGGAATCATAGCTTTTTTTGCAACGGCACGTGCCACGCGGAAAGAACCAAACAGGTCTATATTCATTTCATTGTAGAACTGTTCATCAGTAATGTCTTCTGCAGGAGCCACTGCACCAGTTCCAGCATTATTGATTACGACATCTATCCTCTTGAATTTTGCCAGAATCTCATCGACAGCGGCGTCAACACGCGCAGTATCGGTAATGTCACACTGAACGGCAAGTGTTTCAACACCAAATTCAGAAGCAATTTCTTTAGCAACAGCTTCTATCTTGTCTTTGCGGCGTGCAAGGGCAACCACATTTGCCCCCTGATTGGCAAGGGCTTTTGCCATCTGCACACCAAGTCCTGTTGAACATCCTGTCACAAGAGCAACTTGTCCCTTCAAGTCAAAATAAGATTTCATTAAATTTTCCCCCTTCAGAAAATAATGGTATAAGTTATATTTCACTAACTATTATTTCACAAACAGCACATTGTGTCAAAGACCACTCTCTAATTAGGATTCCGCTTGCAGCATTCCGTGCAGCCTGTCACAACAACATGTTTCTTACCGTCTGCATAATTAAAGAGTCTTGCTGTAAGATGCCCTTCTTTCAGAGGAACTTCTTTTGAACAGACCGGGCAGCGTCTTTTTATTCCCGGCTCAGGAACAGGATAGCAATGCGGACATCCGCTTATAGTACACAGCTGGTCTGGTACTGTCATTGGACGGTATACACGGCTTATAAGGTTCTCGCCCGGCAGAAGTACAGACCCGCACATAGGACAATTTACTACAAAGCCGCCTTTCTTTGCAGCTTCTTTACGTGCCTGAAGGGCTTTTCGTTGGGCATTCTCTTTCTGACCGTAAGCCTTCCACTTTATGAACCAGTTAAGGAGTATGAATATAAAAATTACAAGTCCAAAAAGAACAATGTATTCCATAATGTAAAAGTATACGGATAAGATGCAAGCTCCGCAATATTGTACTACAAAGTTTATCTTGAAATTTCACCATATATGGAATATGATTAAAATATGAAAATAATGGTTGTTGGAAACGGCGGACGCGAGCATACAATAGCATGGAAGCTTGCCCAGAGTGATGATGTTGAAAAAGTTATCTGTGTACCTGGAAATGGAGGTACTGCAATTGAAAACAAGTGTGTAAACAAAGCATTGAGCGAAGGTTCTTATGTAACTATCGCAAAAGAAGAACACTGCGACATGGTTGTCGTAGGACCTGAAAATCCTCTGGCAGAAGGTCTTGCAGATCAATTCTGGAATGAAGAAATACCTACCGTAGGTGCAAAATATGACGCCGCCCAGCTTGAAGCCAGCAAAGACAAAGCAAAGGAATTTATGAACAAATACGGTGTTGCGTGTGCAAAAAGCCGTACATTCACAAACGAAACCGAAGCCCTTGCATACATAGAAGAACAGGGTGCTCCAATAGTCATAAAGGCAGACGGACTTGCTGCCGGAAAAGGCGTTGTCGTAGCCCTTACAATTGATGAAGCACGACTTGCCGTAAAAGAACTGATGGAAGAAAACCGCGTAGGAGATGCAGGCAAAAAGCTTGTCATTGAGGAGTATCTGCGCGGTTCTGAAGTTTCAATCCTTGCAGCTGTAAGCGTAACTCCTGAATATGCAAAAGAAGGAAAGGCTTGCATTGTTCCTTTTGTAAGCGCACGTGATCATAAGAGGCTTGAAGAAGGAGCAAAAGGTCCTAATACAGGAGGAATGGGAGCTGTTGCTCCTGTAGATGACGTTACGCCTGAAATACAGGAACAGTTTACAAAGAATATACTGGAACCGACTTTAAAAGGACTAATTGAAGAAGGCTTTGACTACAGGGGATTTATCTTCTTTGGTCTTATGCTTACGGCAGATGGTCCTAAATGCCTTGAATATAACGTAAGGCTTGGCGACCCGGAAACACAGGCTGTACTTCCGCTTATGGATTTTGATTTTGCAAAAATGTGCAAGTCTATTACAGATGGAACACTGAACACATTCGACTTCAAATGGAAAAAGGGCTATTCAGTAGCTCCAGTAGCAGTAAGTGGTGGCTATCCTAACCAGTACAAAAAAGGCATCCTTATTTCCATAGACGAAGACAAACTTCGCGATACAGGTGCAAAATTGTTCATTGCAGGAGCTATTGAAGACAGGCGCAGGGACAGAAGACCGGCATCCGCTCCGGCACCGCTAATTACAAGCGGAGGAAGAGTCCTTGCATGTTCTGCCCAGGCAGAATCCTTTACGCAGGCATGGAATACGGCATACAATGCCCTTGCATGCGTAAACTTTAACGGCATGTACTACCGCAAAGACATAGGATTGCCAGGAGCTGCAGAGTCAAACTAGTCAAATAAAAAGGCTGTCCAAAATCGGGCAGCCTCTTATTTTTATTCTGCATCAGTTTCTTCAATGACGGCTGGTTCCTGCTCTATATAAAGGAACAATGTCGAACGGGCAAAATCATATCCGTTCAAATCGTTCGGAATGTCGCGGGAAGACAAAATCATGTAATCCTTTTTATCTGCATCAAAATTAATTACCCATGTATCCCTGTTCTTCTTTCCGTTCATAGTTTCTACATTAAATGTAATCTGCTTTTTAGAAACCGTATATGTTCCCGACCAAGTGTTTTCACCTTTTTTCTGTGTCTGAATAATGCTCATGGTATTATCATCATCGCATATAATCATAGTCGTGTACTTTCCGTTGATAAAGCTCCATGTACCGATATAAGCAGAAGCTGTAATATCCTTTGCCTTATTGCTTACAGAAGTTCCAGCATCTTTTACAGAGCCTTTTACTCCTTTAAAAAAGGTACTCGCACCCTCTTTCATTTTTGAACCGTTAGAACCTTCTTCGCTTGCTGCAAAAACAGGAACACAAGCAAGCATAAGGGCTGCAAATGCCGCAGTCATAATCGTTTTTGTAAATTTCTTCATAACAAGACCTCCATTACATTTACAAATATCTTTACAAAAATAAAATTCCAAGAATGCCGACTGGTATCAGGTAACAGGCAAACCATGCCAATTTTCCCCTGCGGATAAGCTTCATGAGCCATGCAAGGGCAATAATGCCACAGGCAAAGGCTGCAATACATCCTGATGCAACAGAAGCAAATCCTATGGAAGCTGTCATTTCACCCAAATCCTTCAATTCAAGAAGAAATGCTCCCAATATTGCCGGTATTGATGCTATAAAAGAAAACTCCCCAGCAACCTCTCTGGTTACACCACAAAGCAAGGCCCAGGAAATAGTAGAACCGCTTCGCGAAACACCCGGCAAGGTTCCAATTCCCTGTGCAAAGCCTATGATGAGCGACTGCCACCAAGAAGGAGCTTTTGCATAAATAGTGCAACGGTTTTGAATCCTTTTTTCCATAGCAGCAGATATAATCAGTAGCACAGAAGTAAACAGGAAACCAATGCATATACACTTTATCGGAAGCTCTCCTAATTTTTTTTCTACTATAATGCCAATGCCTCCTGTTACAATTGTTGCAAGAATGACACCGACAATATATCTTCTCTGCACAAGTTCTTCTTCATCAGGATGCTTATGCATAAGCATCCTGCCAAACACACAGAAAAGCTTTGCAATCTTTTTATGAAAAAACAAAACGACAGCACAAAGAGTTGCAAGATGAAGAAAAACATCAAACAGCAAAGGCACGTCGCTCAGACCAAAAAGATGCTGAGCAAGTGCAAGATGCCCCGAAGACGAGATTGGCAGAAATTCTGCAAATCCCTGCAGAATGCCAAGAATAATACTTTGAAAAACACTCATAATAAAAAATCCTTTTCACTTGTAAAGTAATTTACAAATGAAAAGGATTATACCATTAAAAATATTTTTATAAAAGAATAAGAAGCAAAAATTACATTATGCCTTAAGCTTGAATTTAGTAGTCATATTTTCAAGCATCGTAATTGCATCATAGTTTTTGACAGAAGCTTCTTTTCCTGAGTTCATCAGATTTACGATATGATCTGTACCGGCAAGCATCTGCTCAATAAATTCTGATACGGAATTAGTAGTCTTTTCAAGATTACGTATTTCTGTGCCAACAGTCTTGCCTTCTGTAAGCATTTCACTTGCACCCTGCTTTACGCTGATTGTAGAGTCATCAATACTACGCATTGCATCAATAATCTGAGAACTTCCGGCATTCTGCTCATTCATTGCATTCATGACGACATCTTCCTGAGTCTTAACAGTCTTAGTCAAATCAAAGATAACGGCAAACTGAGTCTGCAAAGCCTTCGTACTTGCAGACACACCCTTAATAATCTCTTCAAGAGACTGAAGGCTTTCAGAAATCTTTCGTCCCTGAGCATTACTCTGCTCAGCAAGCTTTCGTATTTCATCCGCAACAACAGCAAATCCCTTACCGGCTTCTCCAGCATGGGCAGCTTCAATAGCAGCATTCATTGCAAGAAGGTTTGTCTGGTCAGCAATATTCTGAATAACGGCAGAAGCATCAAGCAAGCCAGAAGACTCCGAAAGAATCTTGTCTGACATGGCGACTGCATCATTCACGCGCTTATTGCCCTCTTCCGAAGCATCTCCAAGCTTAGCAACTGCAGCTGCATTCTTTGAAAGGATGTTCGTAACACTCTGGATGTTTGCAACCATTTCACGAACAGCTGCAGAACTCTGCTCAACGGCAGATGCCTGAACTTCAATATTCTGATTAAGCATGTCAATGTTTCTTGAAATCATTTCCATTGCGGAAGAAACATTGACAACACCTGAAGAATGTTCTTCGATAAGTCCCTTTATGCCCTTTATGTTTTCAACAATCTGCTGAACTGACAGTGCAGTGTCACCCATCTGAGATTCAAGAGCATTTCCAGCACCTTTGGTTGTAACAACAGAACTCTTAACGCCATCAAGAAGTTTTTTCGTTGTATCAAAGAAGATGTTAAGGTTATGAACAAAAACACCAAATTCTTCACGTGATTTTACCATAAGAGGATCCATAGTGTAGTTTCCGTCTGCAAGTTTATGTGCAAATTCAGAAACAGCGTTAATTCTTCCAGAAAGGTTTTTTACCATAGTCATAAAACCGGCACCATTTAAAAGAATGCCAATAATGGAAGTAGTCAGCATGTATCTTTTAAAAATTTCGTTCAGAGGCTTTCCATCATTTGAACTCATAAACAGAGGAACAATAATCAGCATAACAAGACCAATTGCAGAAAAAATATTTATGAGCAAAAAGCGTGACAAAAGGTTCATTTTAAGGTGTTTTCCGCTAAAAGGTAAAAACCAAAGCCATCCCTCAAGATTTTCAAGCCAAAGTATATAGAAAACAAGACCTACAAGGAATGTTGAACCTATGGATGCATTCAAAAGTGGCGTAACACTGAAATGAGGAACATTATATTTTACAGCAGCTGAAGCAAATACAAACGGATAACAGATTCCATTAAGCAGAAGAATTGTTATGAATGCACCAACCATAATTGGGTGAATCTCATTAAGGGCATCACAAGAAGATTCCGTACCATCGTAGGAACTGAATTTTGAAATTACCCATTTATGCGTCAGAATGACAATTGCAGCATAAAACACTGCATAAATCAAAGAAAGTGGTGAAAAAGCGCATCTGAGTAAATCAGAAAAGTCAAACATATTAAAGAATAAAGAAAATAATGCACATGCAAGTGCTGGCCCTGTACACATCAAGGCACAATATAAATAGATTTTTTTTGAAGGTTCAGGTATTTTAGCTTCAGCCATAATAAACTCCTAATTCATACAAATTAAACGTACTTTTTAGTATAACACTGCTTTAAGAAAATTGCTACCTGCAATTTAGTTTACCACTAAAACTTAGTCTAAAAAAGCTTTATTTTTGCTGATGTCATTGCATTTCAGCATTTTATCTTGCATTTTATAAGAAAATCCCTCATACTAAAAAGAAATGGCTTATTTTCCATTATTTGTAAACTTATCAAACAAGCAGGTTCTCATTGTCGGAGGCGGAGACGTTTCTTTCAGACAGATTTCAACATTTCTTGCTTTTGAGGCAAACATAACTATTATTGCAGATTCACTCATACCTGAACTGGAAACAATAGTCTCTGCCTATGATTTTAAAATCAAATACATAAAGCAGTCTCCGACAATTGACGTTTTGGAAAAGCTTGACTGCTTGCCAACTCTTGTCATTGCGGCAACTCAGGATGCAACGCTTAATGCCAGCATTTATGATTTTTACGCAACAAAAAATGTTTTAGTAGAAAATATTTCAAATCGGGCAAAATGCGACTTTATTTTCCCTGCAATAATAAAAAGAGGCGATGTCGTATGCGGCATTTCCAGCAGTGGTAAAAGTCCACTCGTTTCTCAGTTCATAAAGGGTCTTGTCGAAAGTTCCATGCCTGAAAACATCAGTGACATAAACGAGCACATGGACGAAGTTTACAAGGCTGTGCAGCAATCCATTTCTGATCCGTCAAAAAGGGCACAGACTTTACGGGCTATATTTACACGCCTTATCGAAGATGACAACATGACTCCCGACAACGAGATTGACGGCATAATCGGGGAAGCAGAACTTTAATGGAAGATTCGCTTTCTCAAAAGCTGAGTTATCTTGCAGATAAATACGAAACAAAATCTTTTCTAGGAAAAGATCCTTCTCAGTTCATGCATAATTACACGAATGACAGAGACAAGGAAATAGCAGGCTTTATTGCCGCAAACCTTGCATTCGGACGCCGTGACCAAATTCTTCTGCATGTAAAGGCAATCTTAGACTGTGCAGGTTCATCTCCAGCTGACTGGATTGCAAACGGAAAGTTTAACGACTTTTTTCCTAATTCAGGTTCATCGTTTTACCGCATGTTTTCTTACAAAAACATGCGGCTTTTTTGTCAGACATTGAGTGGCATCCTAAACACAGCAGGCTCACTTGGCAATTATTTCAAGCAAGAATACACAAAGGCCATACAGCAAAAAGACTTTGCTCCACCAGCGCATTCTGGAAATCCGCTTCTTTCTTCAATTATATCAGATTCGTTTCCTGAAGAATGCCCCGTAGTGGCACATGGTAAAGATTCTGCATGCAAGAAGATTCACATGTTTCTTAGATGGATGGTTCGGGACAATTCCCCAGTAGACTTGGGTTTATGGACAGACTGGTATAAAAAGACAGACTTGTTAATGCCATTGGACACTCACGTAATGCAACAGGCAACGGAACTAGGACTATTACCGCTCACAAAAACAGGAAAGGCGGCCGCCGCTTCTTACAAAACAGCAGTCGCCCTTACAGACACATTAAGACAAATATTTCCAGATGACCCGGTGCGCGCAGACTTTGCCCTGTTCGGGCTGGGCGTAGACAAATAACAGTTACCGCTGAATTCGTCCGGTGGCATTTCCTGCTACAAGCTTTTCAACTTCGTCTACGCTCACCATGTTAAAATCACCTTCAATAGAATGTTTTAGACAAGATGCAGCTACGGCAAAATCAAGGCTTGCCTGAGAATCTTTTCCGTTCAGAATGGAATATATAAGACCAGCACTAAAGCTGTCGCCACCACCCAAGCGGTCAACAATCATCATTTCGTATTCTTTACTAAAGAAAAAGTCTGTTCCGTCATAAAACAAGGCAGCCCATTTATTCTGATTGGCATTTATTGAAGTTCTAAGTGTAATTGCAACCTTTTTAAAACCAATGTTTTCTACAAGTTGCTTTGCTACAGAAAAATAGCCTTCTTTGTTCAAGTGGCCGCCAGCGGCATCATTATCCTTTGCCTCAATGCCAAACACATCCTTGGCATCTTCCTCGTTGGCAATGCACACGTCAACATAAGCACATATCTTAGTCATAACTTCGCGAGCCTGCTGTTTTGTCCATAGCTTGCTTCTATAGTTCAAGTCACAGCTGACAGTAGCACCCATTTCCTTTGCAGTCTTACATGCTTCAAGACAGATATCCGGCAGGTTTCCGCCCAGTGCAGGTGTTACACCCGTAATGTGGAACCAAGAGCAGTCCTTCAATATTGTTTTCCAGTCAAAGTCCTCAGGTTTTGCTTCAGCAATGGCAGAATGGGCACGGTCGTAAATGCACTTTGAACCGCGCTGGCTCGCTCCCCTTTCATTGTAATAGATGCCAAGCCTTTCTCCACCACGCACTATATAATCAGTACAGACTCCGTAACGACGCAAATTATTTACCGCACTCTGACCAATTTCGTGCTTAGGAAGTTTAGTAACGTAAACGGAATTCATGCCATAATTGGCAAGGGAAACTGCAACATTTGCTTCTGCCCCACCAAATGTAGATGTCATTGTATCTACCTGCACAAATCGATAATAACCAGCAGGTTCCAGCCGAAGCATCAGTTCACCAAATGTCACAACTTTCATGATTTTTCCTCAAATGGAGTATTTTTCAAGATAAGATAACGGCTTGCATAACCGTTAAAATAATCATCCTCGGTCAAAGAATAAGTCTTTACATTACGCAATGCAGTATCTGCCGGTTCTGAAACACCGTCTGCATTTACAACACGCGTATTATACTCACGAATTCCCGTCATTGCGTTTCCTCGTGGATACACATCCAAGTTCATGTCATCGTCCCAGACAAGTTCCTGCTCAAACAGATCACTCATCGTGCAGTTTACAAAGGCTACACTGTCCCAGTCACGCTTTGTAGTTGCAGAACCTTTTCCAGCAGTTCTGTAAACAAACAGTTTTGACTTGCGCCTTTTATCAGCTGTAAAGGTGCAGTCAGAAAAAACAAATCCCTTATTATCGGCAGAAGCTCGGCACATAACTGCATATCCGTTAAAGTCACCACGGTTATCTTCCCGAACATGAACTGTACAGTTTTCAAGAAAAGCTGTTACAGGCTCACCATAAATAAAATCTGTATCACCTGAAATATAGCAGTCTTTAAACCATGACATTCCCCTGACATAAAGGGTATTCTGCCGACCTTCAAGATGAACACCTTCAACCTTCAGAACGCCAGAATCATTATCCCAAGCAAGGGCTTCGGCACTGTCTCTGAGCGTGTTACCTTCCATAATTGATTTTGTATGGGTGTTAATAATTGAAAGATTACGGATTGTTATACTTGTTACGTTTGGACCAATAGAAAAAACAGATCTGTTTGCAACCCCTTTTCTAAAGGCTTCACAGTTATCTGCCTGAATTACGCAGTCTTTTGCCTTTATGTGGGAAGAACCTTCAATAATCAAGGGATTGGAAAGATTATACCGCACGCTTTCACGATACAAACCTGCTTCAAGAGTAATATGAATGGGAGTATTCTTTTCTATTGCCCCCGTCATAGACATCTCGTGTATTTTTTTTAATGCAGCCGCTATTGCAGCTGGTGATTTCGAATTTACACTCAATTCCAACATGATAACCTAGTATAGCATACATGTCTTTGAAAAGCAAATTAACTAATGAAAAAGGCTGCCTCAAACCTTTCAGACAGCCTTTTTCAGATATAAAACTAAGCCTTATTTTGCCAGATATTCATTTATTGCAGCGGCGGCTTTGCGGCCTTCACCCATTGCAAGAATAACTGTTGCAGCACCAAGAACAATGTCTCCGCCAGCCCAAACTTTTGTCATGCTTGTAGCCTGATTTTCGTCAACAGTAATGTGACCGTGAGGGTCTGTCTTGATTTCTGGTGTTGTCTTTGGAATGAGAGGGTTTGAATTGTTGCCAAGAGCAACAATAACAGCGTCACATGGAATTTCATGCTCACTGCCTTCAATTGCAACAGGTCTGCGGCGACCAGAAGCATCTGGTTCTCCAAGCTCGTAGCTTAATGCCTTAATGCCTGTTACCTTGCCAGTCTCCTTATCACCCAAAATCTCAACAGGGTTTTCAAGGAACTTGAATTCTACGCCCTCTTCCATTGCGTGGGCAACTTCTTCGCGACGTGCAGGAAGCTCATTCTGAGTACGGCGGTAAACAATGTAAACCTTTTCTGCACCCAGACGCAAAGCCATGCGGGAAGCATCCATTGCAACGTTACCACCGCCACAGACTACAACAGTCTTTGCCTCGTAGTAAGGAGTGTCAGCCTTGTCTTTAAGGTAAGCCTTCATAAGGTTTGCGCGGGTAAGATACTCGTTTGCACTGAATACACCAATGTAGTTTTCACCAGGAATGCCAAAGAACTTTGGAAGCCCCGCACCAGTTCCTACGAATGCGGCATCAAAGCCTTTTTCTGTAAGGAACTGCTGAATTGTAGATGTGCGACCAACAAGATAGTTGTACTCAAACTTAACACCCATCTTTTCAAGGTTAGAAACTTCATTCTGAACAATTGACTTTGGCAGACGGAACTCAGGAATTCCGTAAACCATAACACCACCAGCTTTCTGGAAAGCCTCGAACACTGTTACATCATGACCAGCACGGCGGCAGTCTGCTGCTACAGTAAGACCAGCAGGACCAGAACCAATAACAGCAACCTTCTTTCCTGTAGGAGCTGCTACAGCTGCAACGGTTTCAAGCTTGTTCTCGCGCTCATAATCTGCAACAAAGCGTTCCAAGCGGCCAATGCTTACAGCCTTTTCCGCATCTTTATATACTTTACCAACAGTACACTGGCCCTGACACTGTTTTTCCTGAGGGCATACGCGTCCACAAATTGCAGGAAGCAGGTTTGTCTGCTTAATGATGTCTACAGCTTTTTTGAATTCACCCTTGGCAACTTCTGCAATAAACTCAGGAATCTGTACGTTTACAGGACATCCTGAAACACAAGGCTTATTCTTGCACTGGAGACAGCGGTTTGCTTCTACAACAGCCTGTTCCTTTGTATATCCAAGAGCTACTTCTGTCATCTGACGTGCGCGAACCAAAGGCTCTCCAGATGGCATTTCCTGCTGTGGAATTGCCATGCGGTCTTTGTTGCCCAAAGGAGCAGAAGCTACCTTCTCCTGAATCTTTGCATATTCTGTTTTTCCAATTTCTGCTAATTTTTCAGCACTGATATGTTCTGACATTTTATTCTCCCTTATTTTGCAAGCTTTGCCGCTTCCATCTCCATCTTGCATTTATGGAAGGCTTCTGTTTCCTGAGGCTTGAATGACTTCATGCGGAGCATCATATTGTCCCAGTCAACCTGATGTGCATCAAAATCAGGACCGTCAACGCAAACAAACTTTGTCTCTCCGCCAACAGAAACACGGCAGCCACCGCACATACCTGTTCCGTCAATCATGATTGTATTAAGGGAAACTGTTGTCTTGATGTTATATTTCTTTGTTGTCAAAGCACAGAACTTCATCATTATAGGAGGTCCAATTGCAATAACTTCTGCAGGAGGAACATCGCTCTGACACAATCTTTCAAGAGGAACTGTTGTAACGCATTTTTCACCTGCACTTCCATCGTCCGTACAGATAATTACTTCATCACAAACAGCTTTCATTTCGTCAACAAAAATCAAAAGGTCTTTTGTTCGGGCACCTTCAATAAGGATGACTTTGTTACCAGCAGCTTTAAGAGCCTGTACAATAGGATACAGTGGAGCAGTTCCAAAACCGCCTCCAACGCACACAACAGGACGGTCATATTTATTGATTTCTGAAGGAGTTCCCAAAGGACCGAGCACTCCAGCAAGATAATCGCCTGCGTTCAGCTGGGCAAGTTTGTATGTAGATGCTCCAACTGGCTGGAAAGCAATGGCAACCCATCCTTCTTCTGCGTTTGCATCCGCAATTGTAAGCGGAATGCGTTCGCCAAGGTCTGAGTCAACCTGCACAATAAGGAACTGACCAGCCTTGCGGTTTTTTGCAATGTCGGCAGCTTCAAATTTCATGTAAAAGACATTCTCAGAGAGCTGTCTCTTTTCGAGGATTTTGTTCATATATTCACCCTTACACTAAAAGTTTACAAGGAAAAATGCAAATTTATGCAGTGATTATACAATAATGCAGAAGTTTAGTGAATAATTTATGAGATTTTATTAAAAATAACTCTTGCTTTTTTTTAAAGCTGTGATAATATTTAAAGTATAGCAAGGAAAGAGATGAGGACTTACACCTGCTATACGATAAGGAGGCGTTATGCAGTTTCCGACAAAGAGGCCTGACTCCTTGGGAGTCGGTTAAGTATTAACACCCCGCCTGCGGTATGAAAAGCAGGAAAATCATTTCATTAATTGCCCTTCCACAATGAAGTTTGGCAATCTATAAACCGCCACAAGCTGGCGGTTTTTTTATGCTCATTCTTACTACTGCAAGAATTACAACAGACTTGCAATGTCCTTGACATTCTCTGATGCTGCAGAAATATCAGCCGTATTCCTAGTAAAGCTTTCTATTCCATGTGCAATCTGCTGCAATGTAATGAAAATCTGTTCGCTTGAATACGTAAGTTGTCCTACATAATCTATTATTTCACGAGAACTGTCTGCTGTAGCTTTTGACGAAGCCATTATGCTTTCAAAGCCACTTTCGAGAGATTTTGCACTCTCACAGCCAGAATCAATCTGCTTGGTTCCTTTTTCACTATCCAATATAAGGGAATCGGATGCGCGCTGAATTTCATTTATTATTTCCCTAATTTCCTTAATGCTGTCAATGATGTTGTCAGACAGGCGACGGATTTCAGTAGCAACAATGTGGAAATTCTTTCCAGCCTCACCTGCCGTACTAGCTTCAAGCTCTGCATTAAATGCAATGATTTTAGTCTGATCAGCAACAGTATTTATAATGGTTACAATGTTCCAGATTCCGTTAATTTTTTTGCCAAGATCCCTGATACCCTCTATAGTAAGCATGTTTGTATTTTTAATGTCCAAAAGCTCCTTTACATTATTCTGCAAAGCTTCGCTGCCAGCCTGAACTGCATCGCGAGACTTTTCTGCAAGAGCTGAAACCTGCTTGATTTTTTCACCAATGTTTCCGGCAAGTTCAGTTGAATCATGCATAGTAGCAACAATCTCCTTGACTGCCGCACTCTGATTCTGACTGCTTTCAGCATTTTCCTTAGTCGCATTCGCAAGGGTTTTTGTTTCTGCAAGAAGATTGCTGCTTACTTTTCTTTCTGTATTCTGTATGCGCCTTGCAATAACTGTGTATACAGCTGCACAGGCAATAAAGTTAAAAATCAAGCCGATAACACCGTACCTAAGGAACAGAGCAAAACCGTTTTCAACAGGGTGCATCAGAAGATTGTAAGGAATAGTAATCATATTCATTGCAGATACATAAATACACGCTCCGACGGCAACATTCTGCACGCGAGCAAGATTATCACTAAGCTTAATTCCGATGTTTCGCATGCACTGAGTCATGTACAGACGCTTTACAAGAACATTGTTTATGGTATAGCACATAAAACCAACGCCAACAGACTGAAGCTCTATAAGGATGAAGGTTACCAGACTAAAAGGTGCAACGCCCTTTATGGATGTTATGATTGAAGTAGAACCTGCGCCAACAAGGAATCCTGCTATGTGTGCTACAATTATTACAATGTCATAATGCCTGTAACTTTTCATGCACTCTTCAATGTCATTTTGAGTAAGAGACTTCTGATTGATTTTTCCCTTATCTATAATTTTTTCAAACTTTGTCAAAATAGGCTTTTGAACAAAAGAACAAATTGCTATTAGCGAGAGCGTAATCAATATAGTCGGGACACACCCCAAAATAATTTCTGACGGAAACCTGTAAATAAATCCATAGTGGTAAATTCGCAAGAAAAAAACACCAATAAACGTTGTGGTACATATCGTAACAAGATATCGTGAATACGCTTTCATAAAACCTCCTATTTTCCAAGCTCTTCTGAAATCCGCTTAACATTTTCAGAAGCAGATGAAATGCTTCCCGTTGCCTGAGTAAATTTTTCTACGCCTCCAGCTATCTGCCTAAGGGTTGTCAAAATCTGCTCACTGGCATGAACCTGCTGCTGAATAATCGTAGTAATGTCAACGGCACTGTCAGCTGTTATTTCAGAAGCATTCTTTATGCTGCTAAACCTTTCGCCGAGATTTTTTGCATTCTCAACACCAGTCTTTATCTTTTCAGTTCCACTTTCACTAGTAAGTATCAGAGTGTCCGAACTCTGCTGAATCTCGCTAATACTGTCTTTTATCTCTTTAGTACCATCTATGATTCCGTCAGCAAGGCGACGAATTTCACTCGCAACTATATGAAAGTTTTTGCCAGCCTCACCAGCAGTACTGGCTTCAAGCTCTGCATTGAACGCAATAATCTTTGCCTGGTCTGCAACGGAATTAATAAGGCTTACGATATCCCAAATGTTTTCTATCTTATCACCCAAAGACTTGATTCCTTCGATTGTAGCATTGTTTGCAGCTGCAATCTCGTGCAGATGGCGGACATTTTCATCAAGATAAGACACACCCTTTGCAACATCATTGCTGGTTTTAGAAGCGACACTTGCAACATCCTTGATTTTCCTTGATATGTCTTCAGACAATGCAGTATTGTCTTCCATTGTCGCAACAACTTCTTTTACAGCAACGTTCTGGTTCTGTGCAGTTTCCGCATTTTCTTTAGACAATACTGCAAGGCTCTGAGTTTCGTCTAACAGACGGTAACTTGCGGCACGGTCTTTTTCCATCATGTTCCTGAGTTTTGCAATAAAAATCACAAACGCACAGAACACAAGGTACACAAGAACCATTCCTATAAACAGAGACCCAATACCTTTCTGTTTTCCAACACTCACAGATGCCGTTGCAAAAAGATACCATCCGTAACTTGGCAGATAGCGTATTGCTCCATATTCTGCAGAACTGATTTTAAAACTGTAAAGGCTACCGCCATTATGTGCAAGATTCCTAGCCTTTTCCATAAGATTTTCAAAATCCAGACGCTGGGAATAAATGGTATCTATGAGAGTCTTGTCAACAAGAACCTGTTTGTCTCTTGCTCCCGTAATTTCCTTATCGCTGTTAAAGAAATACATTTTCAGTCCGTCTTCAATGGTCTCATAACTCTTTGCAATAAAGTTATCAAGCTCAATTCCAGTTCCTGCCATACCGATTGGGACTCCGCTTTCATCGCGAACAACACCATTAAGCCACAAGCAAGTAATGCCCATCTCAGGATTGAAATTTATGTTAAAATTGTAAACTTCTGTCTTGTAAAGGGTCATGCCATACCAATAGTCATTAGGACTGTCAGGATCTATGGTATAAGAATATTCCATATTACTCCAGAATTCCTTATCTTTATCATTCGCCCAAAAAACCCTGTGCGAAGTAAAGGCATCGCTGAAACTCTGGAATTCAGCCATCGCGCGTCTTCTGTTTTCTTTGCTATTAGGATTCTTAAAAAACTGAATGACAGTTGGAGACGTAGCAAGTTTTTTTGCAAGGGCAATCTCTGGTTGAAGATAATCTTCCATCATAATGCCCTTCTGGTTCACTTCCTCGCGAAGCAACTGAATTAAATTTCTTTCAACCGACTGATTTAAAATCACCTTATATACTACAAAAAAAATCAGAGCCGAGCTAAAAATCATTACAGCCGGAATTAAGCTTGCCTTACCGAACAAAATCTTTTTTATTTTATTAATCAAATTCACATCCCTCCTTTTGAAAGATTCTCCGCTATATCCTTAAGTTTCTGGGAAGTTTTTGAAATGCTTTCCGTAGCACCTTTAAATTTATCTACACCAAAAGCAATTTGCCTTAGCGTAATAAGAATCTGTTCGCTAGCTTCTGCCTGTTGCTGTATTATCGTAGTAATGTCTCCTGCGCTTGATGCCGTCATTTCAGAAGCATTCTTTATGCTTGCAAATCTCTCTTCAAGAGTTCGAGCTTTGTCAACACCTTCATTTATTTTTTCAGTTCCGCTTTCGCTGGCAAGAATGAGACTGTCTGAACTTTGTTGAATCTCATTTATCCGAGCCTTAATCTCTTTTGTGCCGTCGATTATGCCATCTGCAAGGCGACGGATTTCACTTGCAACTATGTGGAAATTTTTTCCGGCGTCTCCAGCACTGCTAGCTTCAAGCTCTGCATTGAACGCAATGATCTTTGCCTGATCAGCAACAGAGTTAATAAGACTGACAATATCCCAAATATTCTCTATTTTTTCACCTAATGCCCTTATTCCGTCAATCGTACTGTTGTTGGCATCAGCAATTTCATGCAGCTGCTTAACATTAGACTCCAGGTATGAAACACCGTCTGACACATCTTCACAAGTCTTGCTTGCCACTCCAGACACATCTTTTATCTTCTTAGATATACTCTCGGACAAAGAAGTATTGTCTTCCATTGTGGCAACAATTTCCTTGACAGCCGCACTCTGATCCTGAGCTGTAGCAGCCGTATCTTTTGAAGAGTCTGCAAGTTTCTCCATTTCTTCAAGAATGGAGTTTCCAATATTTTTTTCATTAGATTGGAGCAAATGGATTCTAAAAAAGATAAAGAATATAAGAAAAATAAAAACAAGTATTACAAGACAAACCGAAGCAGGAACCAATGCCCCTTCAATAAAGGCACTAACTGTATAATTCTTTGAAACAACAATAGTCCAGCCAATTTCTTCAAGAGGCTTAAGCGAATATACGGTGTTTTCATCATCTATAAAAGTTTCTTTTAATGCCTTAAGTTCCTCTTCACGTCCTTTAAAATCCACAATGACATCCGTAATGGGAACCTTGTTTTCAAGATGCTGCAAATCTGTAGAACCTGTTGTTTCAAGCGATGAGTTAAAAATGTACATTGAATAATCTTCAGGCAAATCCAAATAAAGGGAATCTACAAATTGAGAAATAGGAATACCTGTGCCTATGAGTCCAAGAAACTTGCCTTTCTGATTGCGGACAATGCCGTTGACCCACATGAAGGTCTGTTTTAGTCCAATATCATAGTCAACGTCAAATTCATACGCCTTTTTTGAGTTCATAGCATGTATGTACCAAGCACTAGAAGGATCCTCCTTGTCCAGTGTATACAAATACTTACTGTTTGAATAATAACGAAGATCTTTATCACAAATCAAAAATGACAGTTTGCTTAAAAACGAATCCTGATAGGCCTCAACTTCATCAAATGCCTCATCCTGATATTTGTCATCAGAAGGATCTTCAAAATGCTTGATGATGACAGGCGATTTAGCCATCTGCATTGCAAGTGCAATCTGCTCATCCAAACCGCGTTCAAACTGAAGCTTCATATTCTTGCAGAATTGTGCAAGCTCTTTGTGGGTTGTCTTTTCAAAATTTGACCTTGCCCTTTTTGTAATAAAAACGGCACTTACAATAAGCATAATTGCAAGAATGGCAGAAAAAATGACAGCCACAGCCTGAAAAGGAAGTCTTTCAATCTCTTTTTTACTTTTTAACATGTTCATATTTATGCCTCACATTTTTTCGACTAATTACCAAGTTCTTCAGCTATTACCTGCAATTTTTGAGAAGCATGGGAAATGCTTTCAGTCGCGCCTTTAAACTTATCAACACCTGCCGCAATCTGCTTAAGCGTAATAAGAATCTGCTCGCTTGCAAGTGCCTGCTGCTGAATTATGGTAGTAATGCTTTCAGCACTGTCCGCAGTAACTTCAGACGCATTCTTTATGCTGGAAAAACGCTCTTCAAGACTCTTTGCATTGTCAACGCCTTCCTGAATCTTTTCAGTCCCGCTTTCACTTGCAAGGATAAGAGTATCGGAACTCTGCTGAATTTCCGTAATACGATCTTTTATTTCCTTAGTACCATCAATAATACCATCCGCAAGGCGACGGATTTCGGTAGCTACTATATGGAAATTCTTTCCTGCCTCACCAGCACTGCTTGCTTCAAGCTCAGCATTAAATGCAATAATCTTTGCCTGATCAGCAACAGAATTGATAAGGCTTACAATGTCCCAGATGTTTTCTATCTTGTCCCCCAAAGACCTAATGCCACCGATCGTAGTCTGATTGGCATCAGCAATTTCGTGCAGTTTACTTACATTAGCTTCAAGATACAAAACTCCGTCAGAAACGTCTTCATTAGTCTTAGCGGCTACACTGGACACAGCCTTTATCTTTTTGGAAATGTCTTCGGAAAGGGCAGTGTTATCTTCCATCGTAGTAACAATCTCTTTTACAGCAGCACTTTGATCTTGAGCAGTGGCAGCATTCTCCTTAGAAGAAGCCACAAGCCCCTGCATCTCGGTAAAAATCTGCTGCCCCGTAGTGCGGTCTGCATTACGCAGTCTGGTTATGGTCCACAGATTAAAAACTGCAAAAACTATACTCATCATGATGATCAAGATTTCAAACACAATAATTATATTATAAAAGTTCCTGCTGAAGTCAGACATGGGACCTTCGGCAACCACAAACCACGGCGTTTCACCAATTTTACCCACGGCATAATATCGTCCATTAGAGACAAAAGCCCTCATTCTTCCGTCAAGATAAGATGACGCAGTCTCCACTATTGCAGAGTCATCAAAATAGTTTGCAGTCATTATCTTTTCAGAATCAGAATTTGTTAAGTATTTACCGTCAGAAGTAACCAAATAGACAGATCCATGTTCAGAAACCGTAACATCCTTAACCATTGTAGATATTTCATTCATCATCAAGTCTACGGCAACAACACCGAATATCTTGCCACTACTTGCATAAACGGATTTTGCAACAGTTACGCACAAATCTCCTGTCTGCTCGTCAACGTAAGGTTCTTCAAAATGGATTGCCCTTCCGTCAGCCTCAGCCCCCTGAAACCAAGGACGCTCTGCCGGTTCCCAAGAACGCGGAGGATCCCAGCCTGTACTGTCAAGATACATTCCTTTTTTTTTGAATCGACTGATTTTTGTACCAAAGTAAAGACCGTTAGAAAAATCGATTCCTTCTGCAAGCGAATACAGAGTATTTTTAAGAACATCTTCATCATCGTTCTTTTCTGCCGCCTTTGCAAAATTGCTGACAGTCAGCTGTACCGGTGAAAAATATAAATAGATTTTATTGTTAAGTTCTTCGATAGAAAGGAGTGCTTCAGCCTGAACGTACCGTTTTATAATGCTTTCTGAAACAAAGGCTAGAACAGCACCACTTACAATGGCAATGACTATAAGAGGCATAAACATATTAAGAAAAAGCCTTTTACTTTTTACGCTATGTGTTTTTGCATTTCTCTGAAAAAACATCTATTCACGTCTCCTGCTTAGTTTTTTCCCATGCTACATCGACAGACTTTAGTGAAGCAGCCTTTTCCTCCTCGCTAAGGAATGATGCCATAAAGGAGTTTTTTACAACCTGCTTTATGTCTTCTTCGCTAAAGCCCATCTGCGAGTATGCGTTCCAGTATTCATCTAAAACTTCGACACCGAAGAAAAGAGGATCATCACTGTTCAGCGTTACGACAATTCCCTTTTCAAAGAACATGCGTACAGGATGTTCCGAAAGAGTCCTTACATATTTCTTTGTGAAGACATTACTCGTAGGACATACGTCAAGAGGAATCTTACGTTCGGCAAGCACTTTCATAAGTTTTTCATCCTGAAAAGAAGAAACACCGTGTCCTATTCTGGCAGAATGAAGGATATCCATGGCATCCCATACGGACTGGGCATCAACATCTTCGCCTGCATGGGCTACTGTAAAAAGGCCGTTCTTTCGAGCCTTATCAAATACGTCACCAAAAAGCCTTGCAGGTCCCTTCTGCTCAGAACCACCAAGTCCAATACCTATTATTTCCGGAATTCTGTTAGCAAGCAGCAGCTGAAGGTTCTTTTCCGCATTTTCAAAGCCAAACGTACGCGAAACATCTACCAAAAGCCTTACTTTTATATTGGCTTCTGACTGAATTCTAAGAATATTTCTGTGATAGACCTTTACAAGCTCTGAAAAATTCCACCCGTTTTTTATAAATGCGCTAGGTGCGGCAAAAACTTCTGCATAGGTAATGCCGTTCCGCAAAAGATAGTCCCTAAGATCATCAAACACATGATCAAAATCGGCAGGGCTTTCGTAAAGCCCCTGCACCGAAAGGTATGACTGTATAAAACCATTCAAATCTGAATAGGTAAAAAGCTTTGATATCTCACCTTCCACCTGTTCCCCGGTAAGTCCCGGATTCTTGCGCAGGTAGAATCTGCGGATAGTTTCTTTACTGATAACTGCCTCCAAATGCAGGTGCAGTTCTGCCTTTGGAATTTTTCGTAAAAACTTGGAAAATTCAATCTTTGTCATATATTGCATCCTACTTCTTTAATTTATCGGTAGACTGGGCAATATTGCACAGAAACATTTCATAAACATTATTAAATTGTAACAGGAGAATTTGAATTTGTAAAAGAATTTCAATTGGACACCAAGCAGTGCCAATTTTTCAACAAATCCGTAACCCATAGATAAAAAAAGGAAGGTCAACACGACCTTCCTTTTTTTTTCTTATTTTATATGATTTTATCTTTTGTTTTTAAGCAATGCGGCGAATGGATTGTAGTACATTCCGTCATCACTGCCGAGGTTCTGACGCTCACCACGCCCGCCAGTATTTTTCTGTGCAGGTCTTGCAGATGATGAAGATGAAGAAGCACCACTACCCTTCTTTACCACGACAACACGCTTTGCACCAGGCTTTTTATCTGCACCAGAACCACCTGCAGCACCGCGGTTTGCAGCATCAGACTTAAGACTAAGACTGATTCTCTTTCTGTCCATATCAAGGTCAATGATTGTAAATTCCTTTACATCGCCAACCTTAATTACATCCATAGGATCAGAAACAAAGTTGTCGCTCAACTCGCTTATGTGTATAAGCCCAGTCTCATGCAAACCAATATCTACGAACGCACCAAAGTCAACGACATTCCTGATTTTGCCTGTAACTTTCATGCCCACTTTCAAATCTTCAAAAGCAACAACACCTTTCTGCATGATTGGTGCAGGGTATCCGTCACGAGGGTCTCGGTTAGGCTTTGCAAGTTCCTCCACAATATCATTTATTGTAGTCTCACCAACACCGTACTTTTCTTCAAGCTGCTTTCTTGCCTCTGCTGAAAGCTTTTCGTTTTTCTGTACATAAGGAAGAATCTCCTTTGCAACGGCATAGTTTTCAGGGTGCACCCATGTATTGTCCAGAGGATTGGAACTTTCCGGGATCTTAAGGAATCCTGCGCACTGCTCAAATGCCTTGGGACCTAATCCGCTAACCTTCTTAAGGTCATCGCGGCTGGTAATTTTTCCGTTTGCATCGCGATAAGCAACAATCTTCTTTGCAAGAGAAGAGTTAATGCCAGAAACATATTTGAGCAACGAAGCAGAAGCAGTGTTAAGGTTTACGCCGACTTGATTTACAACAGAACCAACAACTTCATCCAATGTGTCAGAAAGCTTTTTCTGATTTACGTCATGCTGATAAAGACCTACGCCAATAGCCTTCGGATCAATCTTTACAAGTTCTGCCAAAGGATCCTGCAGACGGCGCCCCATGCTTATTGCACCCCTGATTGTCAAGTCAAGTTCCGGGAATTCCTCACGGGCAATGTCGCTTGCACTGTATACTGATGCACCAGACTCATCAACGACTGTGTAGCGAACATCAGGGTAATTCTCGCTTATAACCTTGCTTACTATTGCCTGTACTTCCTGACTTCCGGTACCATTACCGACGGCAACAACCTGGATGTCATACTTCTTGATGGCAACTTTGAGCATGTTGTAGGCTTCGTCTGGAGCCGCAACCTGCTTTATCAGGAAGTAACCAAGATACTTACCAGTCTCATCAAGCGCGGCACACTTTGTACCTGTACGGATTCCAGGGTCCACACCAAGAACGCGGCTTCCCTTGATTGGCTGAGTCATAAGCAGGTTCTTAAGGTTCTCACTGAAAATGCCTATACCGTGTTCGTCCGCCTCGTCGCTTTCGTCACTGCGAATTTCACGCAAAACAGCAGGACTCAAAAGACGAACTACACCGTCTTCAACAGCCTCATTGTAATATTTGTTCGATGACTTGTTTCTTTTCTGGGTTTCCTTTACGGCAGCTTCTACATCAACATCAAGAGATACTTCAAGCGCACCTTCGCGCTCTGCACGGTTGATTGCAAGAATGCGGTGAGGCTTTACCTGATTCAAAGCCTCGCTGAAGTCCCAGTACATCTTATATGTAGAAGTCTTTTCAGCAGTTTCGGCATCCTGTCCGTCAGGAACAATTCCCTTTGTAACGATTGTGCCTGTAGCCATATACAGTTCATGGATAGATTCTCTGTTTTTCGTGTCCTGACTTATGCGCTCGGCAACAATGTCCTGAGCACCCTTAATTGCATCCTGCACAGTGGCAACATCAAGCTCAGGATGCTCTGCGTCCGTCTTTACAAACTCTTCAGCTTTCTTTTCAAAAGAATCGGCATCCATCTCTGACATAACATCTGCCAAAGGTTCAAGGCCTTTTTCAGCGGCAACCATACCGCGTGTCTTCTTCTTTTTCTTGAACGGAGCCCACAGGTCTTCAAGTTCTGTAAGGGTTTTTGCTGTCATGGCTGCATTGTAAAGCGTTTCCGTAAGCTTGTTCTGTCCAAATATGCCGCGAATAATCTCCAGACGGCGTTCTTCTAAGTTTTTATAGGAAGTAAAAAGGTGGTCACATTCCCTTACCTGAAGTTCATCAAGAGAACCATGTTTTTCTTTGCGGTAACGGGCAATGAAAGGTATGGTACAGCCTTCCTGTACCAAGCTGATTACAGCGCTGACTTGATTAACACGGATGTTAAGCTCATCAGCTATCTTTTTCATAATTTCAACTTCATTGACTGAAAGTGCGTCAATCTGTTCCTGTGTAAATTCCATAAGGTCTGTATTTTACGAAAAAAAAGCCGGTTTCGCAAGAGAGTTCTTTTTTTTTCCAAAAAATGTGAACCATAGAAGTTTTTTGTTCCAAAAGTAGACTTTACAACGCATCTTCATTATACTTATGCCATGCAAGATACGTTAAACAAAAGACAGTCGCTTAGTTTCAAGCTGCTGCCCCTCATCCTTACCGTTACAGTCATAATTATTGACCAGATAACAAAATCCCTAATTGTAAAATACATTCCTCTTACAACACTGTTTTCCAGTGAAGGAATCATTCGCGTAGCAGGCGATTACATCCGCATCATTCATGTACGCAACAAGGCAATAGCATTCAGTCTGGGCAGCTCCTTTTCACTCAACGCACGCAGGATTCTTTTTGCCTTTGCCCCTCTCATCGTAATAGCCATAATATTTGCAATATATTTTAGAAACAATGAATTTACACGACTTCAGAGATGGTCAATCTGCGGCATTTTGGGCGGTGGCATAGGCAATCTCATAGACCGCTTTTTACGCCCTGACGGGGTGGTAGACTTTATTGACTGCTATTTCTTTGGAATTCTTGGCATGGAACGATGGCCGACATTCAATGTTGCAGATGCAGTAGTTGTAGTGTGCGGCATTCTTTTTGTACTGGCATTCATCCTTCAGATAAAATCTGACAGCCATGCAGCCGCATCAAAAAAACAGGAGGCCTAAACAATGAACAAAAGAAACTTTACCCTTCTTTTTCTTCTAATATCTACCCTTGCAAACATAATTTTTACAGTTTCAATCATTACAATTCTTTTGGTAGGTACGTCTTTATTACTACGATATGTCATTCATATAAATGATGCAAACATAATCGTTGCCGACTGGATGTTCTGCTTTATCGGAGGAATGATTTTGAGTCTGTTCCTTTATGCGAAGATTTCTGACAAAATAGTAAAAAAATACAAGATTGCGGACAAGCTTGACGAAAGGCTTAGCGGACGAAGGTTCAGCCATTTATCATCACGCTCACAGCAGCAAAAAGAAGAAGAAAAGCCGAAAACGGTCATGCCAAAATCAGTTTTACCTGACGAAGATGAATGGGAATCTGAAAAATAAAGCAAAAAGCCACCGATAAACGGTGGCTTTTTTTTAGCCTTTCACAGCACCTGCGGTCATGCCGCCTATAAAGTATCTTTGGAAAGCAAAGAATACAATCAGCAGAGGGACAACAGAAAAGCAAGAACCTGCAATGAGCAAGTCATAATTGTTTCCATAAGGAGACAAAAGCGTATTCAGTCCTATCGGAAGAGTAAACTTCGCTGCATCGCGATATACAAGCATAGGCCAAAGCATATCGTTCCACGTACCCATTGAAGACAGAATAGCCATTGCTCCGAATGCCGGCTTAGCCAAAGGCATCATTATTGTAAAGCAGATGCGGTATTCATTCGCACCGTCAATGCGTCCTGCATCAAGCAATTCCTTTGGAAGACCTGTCATGAACTGCCTGAAAAAGAATATTGTTGAAGCTCCGCATACTCCCGGCAGTATTACACCGGCAGTCTTGTTAATCAGATGCAGGCTTATTATCTCCTGATACAAAGGCAGCATAAGGATGACACCAGGAACCATCATTGTTGCAATGACAATGAAAAACAGAACATTCTTCAACCTGTACTCATACATTGTCAGTCCGTATGCAACGACATAGCAGATAAACAGCTGACAGACAACAGAAATGAACGTAAGGAAAATGCTGTTCTTGTACCACATAAAATAGCGGTGAGGAACTTTTACCCATTCACCTCCCTGAAAAGCTTTCTGCGTGAACAGATAGATGTAATTGTTTATTGTAAGACCTTTCGGATTAGGATTCAAATTCAATCCGTAACGCATCAACTCCTGTCCTGGACGGAACGAAGCAAGCAGTGCAGCCACAAGCGGATACAGAACCAAAACAGAAATGATTGTAAACATCAGCAGGGAAAGTGTTGTTCCAACCGTTCCCTGGGTCTTCATGCTGTGCAATTTATGAGTTTTTACAACAGAATATGCCATATTACTTCTCCTTCTTGAATGTACCATTCAGTACAAGCTGAATAACGTTAATCAAAAGAGCAATCAAAAGGAGCACAATTCCAACTGCACTTGCATACCCCATCTGGTTCTTTTCAATACCACGCCTATACAGATAGCCTACAATGGTAAGACCTATATTCTTAGGAGAGCTGTTTCCGCCCCACATCATGTAGCTTTCAAGGAACATTGCAAGACCTGCATAAATGCTTATCGTAAGAACATAGATGCTAGTCGGCTTAAGCAGAGGGAATGTTATGAACCAGAACTGCTGCCATTTTGAAGCACCGTCAATATTGGCGGATTCGTAAAGAGAATCATCAATAGATTGCAGTCCCGAAAGGAAGTACAACATGTTGACTCCCGTCCAGCGCCAGCAGCACAACAAAACCATTGCAAACCATCCGGTAGCCCTAATCTTGAGCCATTTTATAGACCCAAAGCCAAGGTAATGAAGGAACTGGTTTGCAGCAGAGCCGTCGAGCTCACTGAACATAAAGCCAAAAATTGTACCGGCAACAACAACCGAAGTCAGGGCCGGAATATAAAGAATTGCTTTGTAGACATTTTTTGCCTTCATAAAGGCACTGTTCATTATTGTTGCAAACAACATGGGAAAAGGAATGAGCAGCGCACATGTAATGACCATGTATATGAAGCTGTTCTGCACAGCCATATAAAAAGTTTTGTCTTTCAGAAGCTTCGTATAATTTTTAAATCCAATCCAGTCAATCTGACCTGGAAGGATATTCTGAAAACTCATCATTATGGAACTTGCCAGAGGATACACCCAGAATACAAGCAGACTGAGAATAAACGGTAGTACAAACACATACGGGGCAACTTTCCAAGAATATATAAAACTGGAGATATTATTTTTTTTCATGTCAACCTCAAAAAAAAAGGTCTGGAATTCCTTTTCGAGTCAGCATTCCAGACCTTTCGCTATTCTACAGAGGAAACCTCAGTCAATTACTGTTCAAGATCAATTTCATCCTGAGCAGCCTGAAGTTCAGCATCAACATCAGCATTCTGTTCAAGACAGTTATTCAAAACATTCAAGTTAATCTGCTCATTAATTGCAGAACTGATATGTGTAGCCTTAATACCTTTGATTTCACTCTTAATCTCATTGAGGACATCGAATGGATTTGTACGGAAGTATGCAACATACTTGTTATTAGGGTTATGAGTCAAGTCCTTTTCATCCCACATGTCTGTGTTTACAGGATCAAATCCAAGAACTTCCCAAATAAGCTTTTCACCTTCAAGTGAAAGTTTTGCATAAACAAGGAATTCTGCAGCAAGTTCCTGATGCTTAGACTGCTTTGAAACAACAGTACCTGTTCCACCAATACCTACAGAACGAGGCTGTCCCTTCTTGTATACAGGGCATGGAGCAATTGCCCATTTGCCTTTCTGATCTGGAATATAGTTAAGGAAGCGGCTCATGTACCACAAAGCCTTAGGGAATGCGGCAACCTTTTCATCACCAACTGTTGCATAACCGGCTTCTGTGTCAATCTGTCCACCCGGAGTAGGATAAGCAATGCCTTCAGAAACCCATCTCTGCTGCATCTTTATCATGTCAGAAACGCCAGAAATTCTGATGTCAGCATGACCGTTTGCATCAGTCCAGTCCTGATTATGTTCTGCCATGGAAAGCCACAGCCAGTCTGTTCCACCAGTATCAACACCAGTCATGTGAACTGTTCCGCCAGAAGCTTCCTTAAGCTTAAGACCAGCCTTTTCAAAATCATCCCAAGTTTCAATTGTACGATAGTCAATGCCATATTTAGAAAGAAGTTCATCATCATAGTACATTACAGTTGCACCAACATGGAAAGGAATTCCATAGCGCTTTCCGTTTGCACTGTAAATGTCAAGACGTGATGTAACAACGTTGTTCTTGTAAGGCTCAATATACTTATCCATTTCTACAAATGGAACTGTTCCTAAAGTAAAATTAGGGAACTGGCTGATTTCAACATCAACTAAATCTGGAGCTCCCTGTCCGGTCTGAGTTGCCATAATCAGCTTGTTGTGCATGTCCGCATAAGGATATGTTGTAAATGTAATCTGAATCTGCTTGTCAGGGTGTTCAGCATTCCATTTTCCGAGCATTTCGGCATAGTGCTGGCAGTGAAGATCTGCGAATGTCCAAAGTTCAAGCTTTGTACCGTTAGCAGGTCCTACTGTTGAAATTGCATCAGGTTTAATCTCTGTGCTTTCTGCCTGAGCTGCGGCATCATTTCCAGACGAAGAAGTGTCGGACACTGTCTTTTTTCCACCGCATCCAGTAAATGCAGAAAGCAAAAAAGCGGCAATGCCAAAGACAGCAGCAGCAGTTTTAACTGTCATTTTCATAAAATATCCTCCTAAATTTTATGCAATAAACGATAAATTATATCAATAAAAATTGATTTCTATTCATCTTTATAGATATATTATCACCTAGAATTTTAACCTTGTCAAATATTTTTTTTGATATATAACAAAAAAAATTGATACATAATTTAAAATACTATAAAAAAAGGCAGAAGAATAAAAATTCCTCTGCCCTTTTTTAAGGTCTGGTATTTTTCACGCTATTAATAACCATCGCTCATGCTACGGTTAATGTCACGCTGATACAGTTCCTGATACGCAGGACTCATCTTCTTAAGGTTGTCCTTTGTTTCCTGTGGGAACGGCAAATAGCGCCAGAAAATTGCACGAACTTCTTTTTCAAGCTTCTGAGTACCGTTCGATTCCTTAGTAATCCACAGA
The DNA here is from genome assembly GCA_947167345.1 of uncultured Treponema sp. Classification (GTDB taxonomy): domain Bacteria; phylum Spirochaetota; class Spirochaetia; order Treponematales; family Treponemataceae; genus Treponema_D. Next base: position 44,318 of record CAMVHR010000009.1, on the reverse strand, counting down.
ATGTAGTCATCTATGAAGAACTTCTTTAAGTCACCCTTGAGCTTCTTAGACTCAATGTACTGATAATAGTTACCGGTAAGTCCGTCTGACATCCAGTCAAACGAAGCCTTTTCCTTTGCAACCTGCCAGCGCAAGTCACCGACAGCAGTAATACATGCAATCTTCAAATCCTTTGGATACATTGGAATTACAATGCGTCCGCGGCTCGAAATGCGGTTGTAGCGGTCAAACGGCTCCCAGCAGAAACCGGAATCTCCGTAAGAAGGAACAAGCAAGGTATAAGGAACAATTCTATTCGGCATGTTTTTATGAATACGAACAAAGCAGTTAGGATCTATTGACTCTATCCATGCCAGTTCGCGCAAAACATTTTCACGGAATCCCGTACCGGCAGGCATACAATGGAAGAATTCCCTCGTAAATATCGGGAACTGGTTTCCCTGTCGGCCACAAGTCATTTTTGCCATCTGACGCACCGTGGTCATTTCTGCAAGAATGTCTTCTGAACTTACCGTATTTGCCGCAACTCCAGATGTAGAGGCAAGATTTTCAGAAAGTTCATTCAGGTGATTGATATTCTCGTTTGCTTCTTCAAGCTCCTTTAAGTTTGCACAAATTTCCTTGTCCAGCTTTTGCAAGGTACGCATTATATTGCTTATCTCTGAAAAAGCTTTTTTCTGAATATCAGAATATGGACGTGTATGAGGAGGCTCCATTCCGTAAATAGGATCATGTTCACACAAAGAAAGTGCTTTTTCTTTCAAATCAAGCTCAAGATTTGTACGCTGACCTTCTTTCATTGAAAGAAGGCTGTTTACGCTTTGAATTTTTCCAGTGTTCTTACCTACCAGTCCCTGAAGACGCTGCTGCTCGGCAGTGGCACTACCAGAGCCTTTTGTAGGCAATTCATCGGTCTGGCTTGGTTTCATTTTTCCAACTGCAATCTCTCGAATCCATTCGTCCATGTAAAGCACAGGCTCACCTGTAACATTATCAAGAATGGCTCGTGAAAAGAAATCTTTCTGTTCAGGGCTGAACAAAGACGGGAGCACTACTCCAAAACGCATTGCAAGCCGCTTGCACAAAGGCATTTTCAGATTAACAACCTTTACAGCAAGTGAGCGCAAGAAGTTCCAGTAAGACGAAACCATCTGCTGTCGGTATACTGGACGATCTTTAGGATCTGCACAGTTCAGATACTTTACAAGCAACTGATGCAGTCGCTGAGCTTCTTCACCTTCTCCGCCAAGAGTGGTCTTGTAATAGGCAGGATCATTATAAACCGCATTCGGTTCATCTTCAAAATATTTTTCAACAGGTGCAAAAGTTCTTACAGACAAGTCAACTTCAGAAACATTTGCATCACCAATAGGAGCTTTCTTTACAACCCTTGAAGAACCACTGTCTGCGGACATAGAGTTTCCAGAAGGCTCACTTTCATCAAAATTCATAGGAAAGCTGTCATTCTCAGTATCATTTGTTTCGTCAGTTACATCATCCAGTAAAGACGCAACCCTTTCATCAATATCGCCCATGCATTTCTCCAGTTAATCCGAATAAAAACAATATCGTTTTATTATAACATGCATGTTTTATACTATCAAGGCTAGAATTTTTGAGTACCAGCAAATCTCACTGCATTCAATACAACTATAGAAAAGGCAGATCTAATGCAATATTTTCTAGAAAATCACCATTTTTAATTATAGCTTTTTTATTCATTACACTATAAAATACTATCCCTAAACTTTTTTATTCTAAAATTAAGGAGTAAGTGGAATTATGAAAATTTCTATAATAACAGTTTGCTACAATTCAGCTAAAACTATAGAAGACACATTAAAATCTATTTTAAATCAAACTTATACTAATTATGAATATATAATTGTCGATGGGGGCTCAAAAGACAACACTTTAGAAATAATAAAAAAATATAAATTAAAATTTACAAATAAAATTAAAGTAATTTCAGAGAAAGACAAAGGAATTTTTGATGCAATGAATAAGGGTATTAAGAATTCCACAGGAGATATTATAGGGATTCTAAATTCAGATGATATATTAGCACATGAAAATGTATTTTACAAAATAGTAAAAACTTTTGAAAAAACTAATTGTGAAGGGACTTATTCAAACCTTTATATATTAGATAAAAATTTAAATAGAATAATCAGAAAATTTAAAGCCAAAAAAGGTAATTATAAGCTAGGATGGTATCCACCACATCCAACACTTTATTTACAAAAAAAAATATATAATAAGTATGGAAATTATAACTTAGATTATAAAATTGCTTCAGATTACGATTTTATGATTAGAATTATGAAAAATAGAGTCAAATTGTCTTATATAAAAGATTGTTTAGTATATATGAGAAGTGGAGGCATTAGTACAGATGGATTAAAAGGTTATAAAAAAAGTTTTACAGAATCAACCAATGTATTAAAAAATAATGGAATAAAATATCCTTATTTAGTCAATTTTATAAGAGCTTTTAATATTTTTAATCAAGTATTAGCTGGAAAACTGTCAAACAATAAATTATCAATTATGAATGGCAATATAAAAAACAAACAACGATAAGATTTATTATGTTCATTAATATTTCATTTTGAAAATATCCCCATAACGAACACGCCTATAACTATAATACTTATTCCTATAATCTGTCCTAAATTTATTACTTCCTTAAAAAAACTAATTCCTATAGCTACAATAGCTATACAGTTAATTGCCGTAAGCAATGGAATAATAATACTCAATTGCATTCTTGATATAACAAATGTATATAGTAAAAAACTAAGTCCATAAAAAAAAATTCCAATAAAAGTTTTTAGACTAATAACAAAATGCCCTATATGAATACCTAAAACATGCGACTGCCCTCCCAATTTTATAAAAGTCAATCCGCTAAGAGACAGAATCATATATGCAACACAAAAAAAAATATTTTTCATACTTTTCGCTTACAAAATCCTTTATTATCAAGATTATTTCTTTGTCATATCATTCATATTTTTCTTTTTCAGCAGAGAAACTTCTTGAATAAGAAGTATTATCTGTTTTTTTTGTTTTGAAACAATTATTGTCAAAATAAGAGATATTATCAGTAAAATAAAAAGTATGACACCAACAACAAGATTTGAGGTTGTTTCAAAACCAACAAGAGTCGTTAAACATCCTATAAACTCAGGAACAGCCCCTACAAGAAAAATCAAAATTGCAGATAAAAGCCAAAAAAGAGAATACTTAACAGGCAAAACATCTTCACTCACAAACTTCAGGGTGAACCAAAAAACTAGAACTCCAACAATCATTAATAATATCCGTAGATTTAAGTTAATCATTCTTCAGTTTTCCTTTTAACAAAATAATAGATAGAATTACATTTATCATATAATATATATTCTTCCAAGATCGTATAGAAGAGACTCCGTTTTCCCTCTCATACATGGAGACGGCAACTTCATCAACCTTATAACCGTTTTTCAACACAAATGTTGTTGATACAGGCTCAGGATATTCCGTTGGATAACTTGATGCAAATTCCTTTATAATCGAATAATCAGCAGCCCTGAATCCTGATGTCGTATCATATATCCGCTTTCCAGTTTTCATTCTTATTGCCATAGAAATTAATTTTATTCCAAGCCTTCTAAATGCAGATGACTTAAATTTACTTGATGAAGAATCTATAAAACGAGAGCCTATAACTAAATTCGCAGTACCTTCTTGTATTGGTCTAATTATGTTCTCTACACAATTTACATCATGCTGACCATCTCCGTCCATCTGAATTGCAATATCATAATTATGTTCCAGAGCATATTTGTATCCAGTCTGGACTGCACCACCTATGCCGAGATTCTGAATAAGTGTCACATGATTACAGTCATGCAAACACAGCTGCTGTTCCGTATTGTCTTTAGAGCCATCATTTATAAAAAGAACATCATATTTTTGCTCATGAGAATCATTGTATTGGCAAATGGAATCAAACAGCTTCTTTATATTTTTTTCTTCATTATATGAAGGAATTATCAGCAAAATCTTAGACAAACAAGTCACTCCTCACATTATATTAGTATATCACACAATGAAATGTCAAACTATATATCATGGCAAGCCTACAGCATTTAAATGAAGAGAATGCATCTCTAGAGTCTTCGAATACTTATTCTTTATATATATTTCAAAATTATCAACATCTGAATCCAATGTAAATTTTATTGAAATTTTAGAATCAGAACGGACTGCCTCAAACGGATAACTCACAGCACCTTTTGATGAATACAAAGTTATATCAGCTCCATCCAAAGACACCCCTTTTATTTCTATCTCATAAGAACCTTTTTGCAAATGCCAATAAGGCCCATAGGAACTTCCTCCACAATTAAGATATCGTACTCCATCTCTGTCAAAACCATTTGAAACAGATATATTCCAGTCAAAGCTAACCATCCTATTCGACCTTTGAACTATTGAGACTCTGAAAGGATTTATATTCTCATATACAGCATAATACCTTCCTCCCAAGTCATCCCTAATGAGTGCATTTTCACATTCAAGAGAAAGTGTTGAAGGAATTATAATGTAATCAATTCTTGGAATCACATACAGTTTATTACTCTCTGGCTCTCTAAAACCTACGTCTGAAACAGCAGTATCCTTACAAAGAACATCATCTTCCCTAACAAAATAGAGATTTTGAATACTATCAAAATACGTATCAAAATATCCGTTCTCACTTGCAAGATTTCCTGCAGAAATATAAAGAACATGTGATTTCTCCGCAGCAGTAGAAAAAAAATCATTAAGCTTTTGCAATTCATTTATTATATTTTTATCTGCAGAATAACCATCTTTAAAACTTTTTATAGAAATTATATTACTAACTAACAGAAGCATACAATTCAAAATCATAAAAAGTTTAAGAAACAATTTTGTTCCTCCTTTTTCCTTTATAAAATGTAATACTAATACAGCCACTGTAAAGCAAAAATTAATCACAATGACATACGGCCGTAAAACAAACTCATAGCCTCTGTCTATTGTAGGGAATAATTTTTGAGGAATCTTATACCATGAAAGAGTACAAGGCAAAGATATAAATCCCTTAAATACAACCCCAATAAAAATAAGAACAAACAGAAGAATAGAATTGACAAGTACAAAATTATTCTTATCAACAAGATTTTCCTGACATGTCCTCAAAAACACAGCCATAAGTATTATCAGAGAAGGAGCAAAATATCGCATGTGTAACTTCGGCATAAGAGATCCCAAATCTTCCTTTGCAGAAATAGTATACGAAACAGTTACAGCAACTATTAAAATGGTCAATAAGGAAAACACAAACAGATTCCGACATTCTTTAAAAAGTCTCTTGTAATATATAGCAGGATATACAACAGGAAAAACACAAACCGCCATTATTACAGCTGACATATAGATAAGAAAAGCCTTAATCATATAGAAAAAATCATAAGAATTTTTAATGGAGGGAACTAAAGCATTACTATAAGAACTGTCAACACCCTTAAAAAAGATTAGCTTAAATACAGCATGTAGTGCTAAAAATACAACAACAAATATTCCTGTATTGATAAACGATACTTTTAAAAAGTAAGATATTAGTTTTTTTCTGCAATTATGTTCGTACAAAAAATTTACAATAGGACTTATGACTGGGAAAATCGCAGCAACAATAAAAAATGCAAGAAAAATTTCCTTGCATAAATAACCTGCATAACACAGAAAAGCCAGAAAAACAAAAGCCCACCACTTCTGAATCCGACAACTGTAAATCCACAACCATATAAAGAACAGACACAAGGGCCAATACAAAATTTCTGACATAAAAGACATAGAAGTTGCCATGTCAGGCCAGAATAGTGTAAGAAAAATGAAAAAAAAAGTTCCTTTGTTTCCAAGTTTTAATTCTCGTCCAATTCCCATAGCTGGAAATGCAGATAAAGACATAATCACACAGTTAACCAAGCTTATAAGCTTTATTCGTAAAAATCCATTTTTTATAAAAAACAAAGGAGCTAAAAAAATACTGTAACCAATTTTTTGGAAATTCGATGTTATATTACGAATCGAAAGATCTCCGCCAATAAACAGACTTCTGGCAGAACCATAATACATAAGTTCATCCGGATAACCATGAATCGTTTTTACGAAATCACTAAAAAAAAACCTTATACATACAGCAACAATAAAAAAAATCGTACATATAAAAAATTCTTTTGTTAATAAAATTTTTTTTTTCAACATTATATTTATCTCCTTACAACACAAATCCCCTTTACTCATCTGCTCCATGCAGGCTCACTTCGCCTGCGTGCAATACTTGCCGCACTCCATCAGAAAGCATGACCTCAAGACCGGCATCATCGGTCACCCCGAGAGCCACAGCCTCATAGCAAGTCTTGTTGTCTCCAATTAAAGGCGTAACAGTAACCTTCTTTCCAGACAACATGAAACGCTGCCTGTAACCTGGCATAAAGTCCAGACCACCATCCAGGATATTATATATATCATATATCGATCGGGCAAGCAGTTGTGCACGCATGACACCAGTCTTGCCGCCATTACCGACAATACCGCCCACCTTACTGCGAAGCTCCTCAGGCATAGCCTCACCAGCAAGGATATTTATGCCAATGCCTACAATAACAGCTTCCACAGCCGCCCGTTCAGGATTAAACACCCCTTCTGTCAAAATGCCGCAAACCTTCCTGCCCCATACATAGATGTCGTTCACCCATTTTATCTGAGTCTCAACATTAAACAAAGCTTCTATAGCCCTGCATACGCCGACAACAGTGGCAACAGTATATTGAGCAGGATCAGAGACAGACTTTTCGGGAGCATAAAGAAAACTAAAATATATGCCAGTCTTATCCGGTGAGTAAAAAGACCTGCCTACACGACCTTTTCCTGCCGTTTGAGAAGCAGAGGCCACAACCATTCTGTGCATGTTCCTTACACAATCATCACTAGCATTCTGAACACGCCTCATAAGCTCCGAATTAGTACTGTCTATAACATCATAGACAGACAACAACTCTTTTTTCAGGGGACAGGCAGGTTCATATCTTGAAAAGCAATCCCAGAATGACTGAGCATCAAACACATCATTTACATCATTCATTTTTTTCCGAGCATTACAAACTCACTCACGCCAGAACAGTATGCAATGCCACTCCCTGGTTCTGCAAGACACGGCAAAGTGCGGATGGCTTCAAGCACAGATTCTTTTTTCTCATGCTCCACAACCATGCAGAGCATTTCTTTTTCGGGAACAATATGCATGCCAAAAAACTTGGCATCATCTTCACGAGCCGTTCCCCTTGCATTAATAACCGTACCGCCACCAGCACCAGCTTTGCGGGCCGCAGCCATTGCATCATCCGCATAACCTTTGTTAATTATTACAGTTATAAGGTCTCGCTCAACATCATTTGCCATACCGGCACCTCCTTGCAAAGAACTGTGGGTTACATTTCCTGCCTTTGTCATGCTGTCCGCATCAAGGCAAAACATCATTCCAAAGCCCCTGTGCTTTTTCTGACAGACATCTTCAATAGCCTTACAGATCGCCCTGTGATTCTGATCCTCAGTCAAAATATAAACAATATCCTTCATGGAATCCCCAATGCCAAGGGCAGCAATAAATGCATTGGCACTTATGCCTCGCCCCATCGCAACAGTTCCGCCAAAACTTCCAGCAGACACAGCCGCATTGGAAATAAGCTCCGCCATGTTATGAGGAACAATGCTTACTAAAAGTCTGAATCTGCTCATCATGACTCCTTCTTAGTCTTGATTTTAAATACAAGCCCAAGCATCTGAATTGCAATTAGAGGAGTCATCGCAACAAGAGCAATGACTCCGAATGCATCCGCTGCAGAACCACCGGACATGCCGCCTGCACTTCCAGCAGCCGCACCAAGCGTAAATGAAAGAATAAAAGTACTGGTCATAGGGCCAGAAGCTACACCGCCAGAGTCAAAGGCAATTCCAACAAACATAGGCGGACAAAAAAGAGACAAGACAAGCGAAAGTGCATACCCCGGCACAAGAACATACCAAAGGCTGAACCCATACATAATGCGCAGCATACTCAATCCGATCGAAATTGCAACACCTGCCGACAATGCAAAAAGCATGGCCTTTCTTCGTATTGTGCCACCGCTTACCTGCTCAACCTGTTCCGTCAAAACCCACACCGCAGGCTCTGCACAAACAACAACAGCCCCGAACAAGACACCTGTCACAGTAAGTAGCCCTATCCAGATTCCACCGTCAGCACAAGCCCTCTCGCCTAGAACAAGCCCTAAAGTCTGCCCTGCCGGCATAAAACCACCGTTTACACCAGTAAGAAAAATTACAAGCCCTATAAAACTGTATGCAAGACCTTTGAGCACGCGCCTAAACTGTACAGGAGGCATCTTTAAAAGAAAAAACTGAAAAGATGCAAACATGATTACAAGAGGTAAAAGAGCCATGCTCACTTCCTTAATTTCTTCAGGAAGCAGTTCTGCAAATATTTTAAGGTTAAGGCCTTCAGACACTGCATGCCCCACACCACCTTCAACACTGGCAGATGCGGCTCCGTTTTCCTGAGGCAAACCACCCATACAGTTAAGCAGAATGCCATATACACAGACAGCCGCCACAGGGCCAACAGAGGCAATGCCTGTCAGTCCAAAGGAATCGTCAGAACTGTCAGAATGAGCATTTCCATGCAAGCCCTTGGAACGGACTGCCGCAACACCAACGCCCAAAGCCATAATGAAAGGCACTGTCATAGGTCCCGTTGTAGCCCCTCCTGCATCAAAGGCAACTCCCTGAAATTCTTTAGGACACAAAAAAGCAATGGCAAACACAGCGGTATATGCTACAATCAGAACATATTTTAGCTTTAAAGAAAGAATTGTCCGTAACAGCCCCACAACGACAAACAGACCAATGCCGGCGGCAATCATAAAAATCAAAGCCCACTTATTTACAGAAGAAGCAACGCTTTTTATCTGATCTGCCAGCACCTGAACATCCGGCTCTGCAACAGTTACAAGAACACCTATTAAAAACGACACGCCCAAAAGCAGCGAAAGGTTCCTCTTCGCCGTAAGAGCCGCACCACATCGCTCGCCTACAGGCAGAATGCCCAAGTCTACGCCGGCAAGAAAAAGGGTCAGTCCAAATATAAGAAGAAATCCACCTGCAACAAATCGAACAAGGATTCCTGCTCCCAGAGGAACAATAGTAACCCCAAGAACAAGGACGATAATCATTACAGGCAGAACGGAAGAAAGAGTTTCCTTGTATTTTTCAAAAAAATTCATCTAAATCCCCACTCACCCAAAACATCGGAATTAATCAGCCATAGCCTTCCGCTGCCTTATGAGCGTTTCCAGAGAAGTCAACTGTTTTTTAAATTCGTCCGCACGTCCAGTTGAAAGAAGGACATCACATGCAGAACTTACTTCCGTAAGCTTAATCAGAATGTCCTGCTCAAACTTTACGGCATTGATGTTATCCAAGGGGAAAAGACCGTTTGCTTCATTCACAAGATTAGAAACAACAGCCTTTTCCGCCTCGTAAGAATTATTAAGAGATGTAGTCTTAAGGGCAAAGTTACCTATTGATGAACGGATGTCGCCAACCAGCCCCAAATCGGTAACCTTGTTCTTTTTAAAAAACGGACTTAATATCTTTTTCAAAAGTCCCTGATCTTTTGACATATATCAGTTCCCGTTAGTTCTTGTAGCAGTTCCAGCCCTTAGACTCTATGCCCTCAACCCATTTTTTGGCATAGAGCTTTGCACCTTCAAGATCATGGTCACGATAATTGCCGCATTCAACTTCTGTTGTCGCAGGAACAGGCTTGTCCCATACGGCCACTTTCTTCAAGACGTTTACAAGTTTTTTTGCAATTGTCTCTTCGTCATAGTCACCCCACAGAGTAAAATAAAAGCCGGTCCTGCATCCCATAGGGCTAAAGTCAATTACATCTTCTGGAATCTCATCGCGGATATATTCTGCAATCAGGTGTTCAAGAGTATGAATTGCACCTGTCGTCATGAATTCCTTGTTAGGCTGGCAAAAACGGATATCAAATTTTGTAATCATGTCGCCCTTTTTACCTGTCTTTTTTGCTGCCACACGAACAAACGGAGCCGTTACTTTCGTGTGGTCAAGATTAAAACTGTCTACATTATATTTTTTTTCAGCCATGTTAAACTCCTTGAAACTTCTATACTATTGAATCTACAGTATTTTTCACATTAAAACAATGGCAACATACTTTTTACTAACGAAGCACTTAATCCGGCAGCAGCTTCTTCATTAAAGTTGTATGTATTTTCTCCGTTATCGTCAGCCATGTCACTCATGCAGCGAATGATTACAAACGGCACCTTGTTTATGTAACAAGCTTGCGCTATGGCCGCTCCTTCCATTTCAACACATGCAGAACTGCACACCGAGCGAATTTTTTCTTTCTGCTCCTTTGAAGATATAAACTGGTCGCCGCTTGCAATGCGTCCTTTTATTAAAGAATGACCTTCCGCTTCCTTTAGGGAACCGAATGCAGAAACAGCAGCCTTTACCATAGACTCGTCAGCCTTAAAATCAGAGCAGTCCATCTGCGGAATGACGGTAGGCTTGTAGCCAAAGCCTGTCGTATCAAAATCGTGATACAGGGCATCTTCAGACACAACAAAGTCAAGAACTTTCAGCCCCGAAGCCATTGCTCCTGCAATACCTGTGTTTATTACATGCGTAACACCGAATTTCAAAGCCAAAAGCTGTGTACACAAGGCCGCATTAACTTTTCCAATGCCAGACTTGACGATGACTACGGATGTGCCGTTCAAAATGCCTTCAACAAAAACAAGGCCTCCTGCGCAAGACTCTTTTGCATCTGCAAGTTCCTGACGAAGCATTTTCACTTCAATGTCCATAGCTCCTATTATTCCGACCTTTTTACAAACTTCTGACATAAAATTACACTCCTTGCGAAAAACCGCAATATTTTCATACAAAAAGTATTGACTTGTTTTGTATTCTTAGATATAGTATACACAGTAGCAGAGAACAATTTTTTTAATGTTCACATTTCTTTTACGGACCGCTGGTCTCCTCCTTACAGCGGTCCGTCATTTTTTTAAAGTCCTTATTCTCCGATCCCAGCTTTTACAGCAGCTTTGGCAAGAGGCTTAGCATACTTGCGTTTATCTTCTTCTTCGCTTTCCAGATACAGAATGGCGACATTACCGATTATGCGTACAAGAGTCGCACCGCAGTCTTGTGCAAGCTGTACAGAAAGAGGCTGTTTTTCATCTTTGAATTCGTTGAATTTTACTTTTATCAGCTCATGCTGCTTAAGCTGCTCTTTTGTCATGTCAACCAGAGAATCTGTAACACCGTTTTGTCCGACAATTACGACCGGCTCCAGTGAATGAGCAGCTTTTTCCAATACTTTACGCTGTTTGCTTGTTAATTCCATCATAACTCAAGATTTTAACAAGAAACATGAATGATTACAAGAAAGACAGGTTTTGAAACAGACTCTATTATCTGCGGCGGCGGCTGTTGCTTAAAATGACAAGGCGGATTAAGTTTCCGACAGCGGTAAGGGCGGAAGCTACATACGTCATTGCGGCAGCCCACAGAACTTTTCTTGCGCCGGAAAGCTCCTCACCTTCAAGAGTGCCCGTTTCGCGCAGTATTTTCAAGGCTCTGTGAGAGGCATCAAATTCTACAGGGAGCGTTATTATATAGAAAGCAACGGCTGCCGTAAAGAGAATAAGCCCTATTTGCGTTACAAGCTGCCAGATTCCAGCGGCAGACTGGGAGCTGGCCCCAAACATTATGCCCAGAATTGCCATTGCAGGCCCAAAGCGTGAACCTATGTTTGCGGCAGGAACAAGGGAGCTTCTCAATGCCAGTGGGGCATAGCCGACATTGTGCTGAATGGCGTGACCTGTCTCATGGGCGGCAACACCGATTGCGGCAATTGAAGTACTTGAATATGTGCTGTCACTCAAACTGAGTATTTTAGTGCTGGGATTATAGTTGTCTGTAAGCGAGCCACTTATGTGCTGAATATTCACGTCAGTAATGCCGTTGGCACGGAGCAGAAGGGCTGCAGCCTGTGCTCCGGTCACGCCTCGTCTGCTCATTACCCTGCTGTAGGATGCAAATCGGTTTTTTACCATATATTGAGCGATAAGGCTTAATATTACGGCAGGCAATACAAAAATAAGATATGTTGAATCAATGAACATAAAAAATCTCCTATAACAAATGCTGTCACAAAGTCTAAAGAAATTGCGATGCAAATACTTAAGAAATTGTGTCGCAAATACTTAAGAAGTTGCGTCACAAATACTTAAGAAATTGCGTCACAAACTTTAAAGAAATTGTGTCGCAAAATCTTAGAGCCGCACAAGCTCATGGAACAATAAAATAAAAACGCCGTCAGAAAACAAATTCCGACGGCTTTAATTTACTGCATTACAGTGTGTTTCGGCAAATAATTTTATGAGAGCCTAAAAGTCTTTTACGCAACAAATCTTTCGCATAAAAGACCTCCTCAGTTTTAATATTTCAACTTTTTTACTGATAATTTGGAGAGTTTATAAAAATAACAGGCTAACACGAGATTTTCAAGCTGTCAAATAAATTTCAAATGAATTTTACTCTTTATTGCGCCACTCACGCGGTGACATGCCGGTTACCTTTTTAAAGATAAAGCTAAAGTAATGAGGGTCATTAAAGCCCACTTCATAAGCAATGTCCGCGCTCTTCATGTCGGAGTTTTTCAAAAGCTTTTTGGCCTGACCTACGCGAATGCTCGTGAGGTACTCAATAAACGTAACGCCACAGTCCTGCGAAAAAATCGTACTGAAATGATTCGGGCTAAAGTTGACGGCTTCGGCAGTCATCCTTAAGCAAATGTCAGGATTTGCATAGTTTGTCTCAATGTATTTTTTTGCCCTGAGGATAATGTCCGCATACCGCCCCTGCACGCGCGAATCGCGGAATTTAATCAGCATGGAAAGGACCCTTTTTATTTCAGCAATGAACACATCCTGATTCTGAACCGCATTATCAACAAAAGAGTGGGAAAGGATTTCAGGCATTACGCTCTTTACGTCTCCGCCCAAATCTTCTATGACTTTGGAAACAGCCATGATGACATCTACAAGAAGATACGAAGCAATGATTGAAAAATGCTCAGTGTTTTCACCAAGAAGGGCAATGTATTCTGTTATAATCTGATCAATCTCGCTTTCATCCGCATAATTCAGGCGGTCAACAAGGGGGTCATTTTCCTGCAGGACAATCTGCGAGTCTTCTTTTTTCGCAATGTCATTCGCACTGATTACTTTGTTCTTGTCAACAAAATTTGTCTGCTTAAGAATTTCAGAAGCCTCGCGGAACGAGTTCTTGATGTTCGCGGTATGTTCCACTACAGAACCAATTGCAGTAACAAGAGTGGTGCCGTCTGCCTTGGAAACTTCATGCTTAAGGGAATCGGCAATGGCAAAGGCATCTTCCTCGCAAAGCTCCATTTCGTTTCCCTTTATTATTGAAACAAACGTATTCGGAGAAATAAAAAATCCAATAATGTCGTTGCGTCCGCCGGCAAAGGACATTATATAGGATTTTGCCGCAATCAAAAGATTTACATCACCGTCTTTAGGATGAATTTCACTCACTGTTACAATGTAATAATGCGAAATAAGGTTTATGTTGAAGTCAGAAGCCCTGTGTATTGCAGTGCTGGAATCCAGCACTCCCAAAACAAGATCGCTCAGCATTTTTTCACGGGCAAGGACATTACTGGACTCAAGCTCGCTCTTAAGGCGGCTTATGTCCGAAAACTCCTGCTTCTGCTTGTCCAAAGAAGCTGCAACCTTGTTCAGGCTGCCTGTAACATCTTCCAGGGTAAACGGCTTTAAAAGATACTCTTCTACGCCAATGGAAATGGCCTGCTTTGCATAGTCAAATTCATCATGTCCAGAAAGAATTATTATCCTTATCCATGGCTGAAGCTTTTTGACGTTCTTTGCAAGTTCAAGTCCGTCCATGAACGGCATTCTTATATCCGTAATCAAAATGTCAGGCTTGATGTCCTGTATCATTGAAAGGGCTATTTCTCCGTCACCGGCTTCGCCTGCAAACGTAAATGCAGAATGTTCCCAGTCAATCTTGCTGCGAAGCCCTTCCCTTACAAGCATCTCGTCATCAACTATAAAAACGCTATACACTTCTCACCTCCGAAACATTGACATTTACCGGAATGGTAAACGAAATGCGGGTTCCTTTCCCGTACTCGCTCTCTATGAACAAGGAAACTTTTTTATCATAATACAAACCAAGCCTTTTGTTAACATTATAAAGTCCGTAAACCTTTAGATTTTCAGTATCTGTCTTTTGGTGCAGTTCAGCCCACACTTCAGTAAGGCGTTCCGGCGTAAAGCCGATTCCGTCATCACTTACAGAAAAATAGATGCCGCCGTCTTTCATGCCGAATGCATCGATTTTTCTTGCGACAAGGGAAATGTTCCCCCTGCCCCTCTTGTTCTTTATGCCGTGATAAATTGCATTTTCAACAAGCGGCTGCAAAAGAAGCTTGAGCATAGGGACGGAACCGATTCCTTCATCAACCTCAATGCTATATGAAAGAATATTTGCATAGCGGATTTTCTGTATGGTCAGATAACTTTTTACGTGTTCAAGTTCCTGATCCACGGTTATCCAGTCGTGCCCCTTGCTGAGCGATATGCGGAAGAACTGGGAAAAGGCTTTGGTAACTTCAATGACTTCTTCCGTTTCCTCTGCTTCGGCAAGCCAGATTATAGTATCAAATGTGTTGTACAGAAAATGGGGAGTTATCTGGGCCTGCAAGGTTCGCATCTCAGCTTTCTGAAGGTTTTTCTGCTCCTTTATGTTTTCGTTCAGCAGTTCCTGAATGCGCACTGCCATGACGTTCAGGTTTGCGGCAAGATGATCCAGCTCCAGTACGTTAGGGCGTTCAACACGTGCAGAAAGCTCTCCTTTTGCAATCTTTGAAGAATGCATTTCCATATCGCTGATTGGTTTTCGGATTATGCGGTACAATGCAGTAGACGCATACACGGCAATAATCAGAGCCAAAAGCGATACTATAATCTGAATTATTGAAAGGCACATTGAAGCCTGATGAATCTGTGAATTTACGCGTGACGCGCTTTCAATCTCAGACATAATGAATTTCTGAAGCGTATCATCAAGCAGCGAAGATACAATTCGTATCTGTTCCATTACGTTCTGATTGTCAGCAACAGATGCGTTGTTTGTCATTTGAGTCTCAAGCAGGCTTACATATTTTTCTAGAGTCTTTTCGGTACGTGATGCGACACTCAAAAGTTCCTTGGTGGCTCCAGTCTTTGCAGACGACTTCTGCATTTCGGCAATGCCGACACGTACTTCGCGCAGCATAAAATACTGGCGTCCGTCGTTAAAAGGAATGAGTCCTGCAACGATGTCCCATATCTCATCCTGTATCTCGACCTTGGCAATGTAGCGCAACTGGTTTGCAAGACTTGCGTTTGCAATGATCCTGTCATATCTGGATGTGTGCAGCCGGAATGTTATGATGGAATAAATTGCAGGAATCATCATGAAGCAGATTATGACGATAAATGATGACCAGAGGCTTATGCGAATGCTTGTAGGTTTTCTTTTCATGATAAATCAGTATCCTCTGGGTTCAATGTCTGAAAGATTGTCAAACTCTGAAAAAACCCGTTCCGCAACATGAGTGCTTCGAGGAATGTACTCGTGTGCGGCAACTTTCTTGACAAGGGACATTACCTGCATTCCAATGTCAGGATTACATTCAACAACACAGTTTATCTGCCCTGCCACAAGTCGGTCAATTGCTTCCTGCTGGGCATCAAAAGTAACGACAGTGATGTCAGAACCAGTCTTTATGCCGTGCTCGTCAAGGACTTCAAGAAAGCCAAGCGTCATGCCATCGTTTGCAGAAAGAATTACATCGATCGGATTTCCGTCAACTACAAGGCGATTGTTATTCTGGTTCAGAATGTTCCGTGCAATTTCTTTTCCGCGCGAACGCATAAAGTCACCGCTTTCGCTGTATACAATGGAAAACCTTTTATCCATATCGATGATTTCATGAAAGCCCTTCATTCTGTCGTCAGATGCCGAAGAACCGTCTGTACCGCGAATTTCAAGAATGCGCACCAAATGTTCAGCTCCTTCATATTTTCTCTGAAGGAATTTTGCGGCATTCCGCCCTTCCTCGGCACTGTCAGTACCGATGTAACCGGCATAAAGAGATTCATCTTCGGTAACTATTTTTCTGTCACATATAATTACAGGAATGCCGGCATCCTTTGCATCCTTGAGAACTAAATCCCACCCGTTCTGAACAATAGGCACAAACACAATTACGTCAACCTGATACATAATGAATGAGCGGATTGCCTTTATCTGATTTTCCTGCTTCTGCTCTGCATTGGAAAACAGAAGCTGAATGCCTTCCTTATCTGCGGCAGCCTGCATAGACTTTGAATTAAAAATGCGCCATGCACTTTCTGCTCCAATCTGTGAAAAGCCTACGATTATTTTATCATGTACAGAATCTGGCTCATTCTGTTCCTTGGGAGCAGGCTTTGAACATGAAGCAAGAAATAATGCAGCAAAAGCTACCGTACAGACAAGAATATTACTCAGATAATGATTTTTTTTACTCATACACAAAGTATATCCTATAATAAAAAAGCCGGAAAGAGGGACAGCTCTTTCCGGCAGAGGAAAAAACGGAACAGTTTTTAGATAATTTTTTAGAATGTCCTACTTTTTACCCTTGTTCTTTGACATGATAATGACGCTCTGAAGAACAATAAAGAAACAAAGAATAACAGAAAGAACAATCTTATTCCACCAAGAAGACAATGTACCCTGACAGCGTATCAATGTCTCAATAGTTGCTTTGATCAAAACTCCGAATATCGTTCCAATGACTGAACCTACGCCTCCGGTCAGCATTGTACCACCGATAACGGCAGAAGATATGGCTTCCATTTCAAATCCACGGGCCTGTTCAACGAAGCCTGCAGTCGTATTCAGACAGAATACAAAACCTGCAAGAGAAGCAAGGAAACCTTCAACCATGTAGGCAATGAACTTTGTCTTTTTGACGTTGATACCCATGAGCAATGCGGACTGCTCGTTACCGCCGATTGCGTAAAGATTGCGTCCAAAACGGGTGTACTTAAGTACATACCACATTATGAAAACCGTAATGACAGCTATGATTACGCTCGGATGAATGAACGGAACAATGAGGTTTCCGCGCCTGTTGTAATATCCAAGGAACGAAGGAAGATTTATGTCAACCTTTGCGAATGCAAGGAACCCCTCGCTTTTGGTAATTGCAATCTGCTCAGAACTGATTATGGCAGTAATGCCGCGGCATCCGAACAGACCGGCAAGCGTAATGATGAACGGCTGAAGTTCCATATATGAAACGAGCCATCCCTGGAAAGCTCCGAACACAACACCGAACAAAAGGACAATTGCTATTGATGTAAGGGCATTGAATCCCATTCTTTCCATGCTGTACGAAAGAATCATACAGACAAGACCAATTACAGAACCGACAGAAATATCAATTCCACCAGTAATCATGACCATCGTCATGCCCGAAGCTGCAATCAAAAGACCCGCATTGTCAATGAGCATGTTCAGGAATATCTGAGTACGTCCAAATCCGACATCATGATAAATGATAATGCCGAGTATGTACATTGCGACAAACAGACATATTGTTACGAACAGCAAAAAGTTACTGCTGTCAAGCTTTTTTCTTTTATTTGCAAGACTTAATAATGGATTGCTCATTTTGCTTCTCCTATAGTTTTAGCATTCTGTTTGCGAAGTTTCATTTCTGCCCGCCATTTCTTAAAGACA
Organism: uncultured Treponema sp.; assembly: GCA_947167345.1. Lineage (GTDB taxonomy): Bacteria > Spirochaetota > Spirochaetia > Treponematales > Treponemataceae > Treponema_D. The sequence goes on along the minus strand of CAMVHR010000009.1, from coordinate 26,315 downwards.
GGAGACTGCATCAAAACAATAAGAATAACTACGACAGCCTTATAAACCGGCAGCTGGTCAGCAGAAACACCCATTGCATACAAGCTAGTTGTAAGGCACTGGATTGTAACGGCGCCAATTATTGAACCCGCCATGTTGAACTTACCGCCTCCAAGACTGTTTCCTCCCAATGCAACGGCAAGGATTGCATCCATTTCAAGGTTAAGGCCAATGTTGTTTGCGTCACTTGAATAGATGCGGCTTGAAGCAATGAGTCCTGCAACGCCAGAGCTCAATCCACAGAACAGATAGCAGAAGAACATGACCAGCACGGAGTTGATTCCGACAAGGCGACCTGCCTTAGGGTTGATTCCTACAGTCTGAATGTATGTAGAAAAAGCAGTCTTTGTCAAAAACAGCTGCGTAAGGATTACGAACAGGATTGCAATGAAGATAGGTGTCGGAACTACAACTCCCGGCAGGAATCCTCCAATCCATTTAAATGATTCCATGCGGACATACAGGATAACGCCTGTTGCATTTTCTGTAGAACTGATAAGCTGTGCAATTCCGCGTCCTGCAGTATACAGAATCAACGTTGCAACCATCGGCTGAATGTTAAAGCGGGCTACAAGAAGTCCGTTGAATGCACCACAGGCAAGGCCTCCCAAAATTCCAAAGAAGATTGCGAGAGGCAAAGCCATTGCATATCCGTCATAGCTGCTTCCCAACAGACGTACGATAATTGCACCGGACACAGCCATGACTGCACCAACGGAAATATCCGTACCGCGAGACGAAGCGACAACAAGAGTCATGCCGACTGCCAAAATTATAAGCTCACTTGAACGGTTCAATACGTCAATGATGAATCCGTAAAGAACACCGTTGTTAATGGAAATTTTAAAGAAATCTGGTGTAATAATGACATTGACTATAAACATCAGAATAAGTGCTGCAATAGGGAACAGCAGCGTACTTTTCTTTATCTTTCCTATAACAGAAGTTACATCCATGTTTTTACCTGCCATTATTGGTTACCTCCTGCAATTGCCTTCATGACATCTTCCTGCGTAAGGCCTTCGTTTTTCAATTCCCCGACCTTGGCACCGTCACGAAGAACACAAAGCTTGTTTACAGTACGGAGCATTTCTTCAATCTCAGAACTGATAAACACGACGGTCATGCCTTCTTCTGCCAGCTTGATTACCAGTTTCTGAATTTCAGTCTTTGTTCCAACATCAATACCGCGTGTAGGCTCATCAAGAATAAGGAATTCAGGATGAGTTACAAGCCATCGACCAATAATAACTTTCTGCTGATTACCGCCAGAAAGCTGCTTTATGAGAGTTTCCGATGACGGAGTTTTTATGTTCAAGGCCTTGATGTATTTGTTTGTAAGCTCCAACTGTTTTGCCATAGGCAAAAGCTTGAATACACCAGTCTTTGCCTGCAAGGCAATCATCATGTTTTCGCGGATTGTCAAATCTGCAATAATGCTTTCGGCTTTTCTGTCTTCAGGCAGGTAAGCCATGCCACGCTTTATAGAATCGATAGGAGCTTTTGCCTTCAGTTCCTTTCCGTTAAAGAACAGCTGTCCTCCATCAGGTTTGTCAGCACCGTATATGGCACGAACCATTTCTGAACGACCAGAGCCCAAAAGACCTGTCAGACCGACAACTTCGCCTTTCTTTATCGTTACGTCAAATGGCTTGATTGTACCATCATGAGTCAGAGCGACAGCCTTTATTATTTCAGGAACATCATTTTTGTCGCTGATTTTATTGTTGTTATGCAAGGAATCAAGTTCCTTTACTTCATGTCCAAGCATTGCCTGTACCAGTTTAAGGCGAGGCAGTTCACTTACAGTATGCTGACCTTCAAGTTCTCCGTTACGAAGAACAGTAATCTTGTCACATACAGCATACACCTGTTCAAGGAAGTGAGTAACAAATATAATTCCCTTTCCGTCAGCCTTAAGCTGCTTCATTACGTTGAAAAGGTTTTCTACTTCATGATCATCAAGAGAAGAAGTAGGTTCGTCAAGAATCAGAACCTTACAGTCAAAATTAACGGCACGTGCAATAGCAACCATCTGCTGGATTGCAACGGAATATTCTCCAAGGGCACGGGTTACGTCTATGTCGTCAAGACCTACATAAGAAAGAATTTCCCTTGCCTTTACATTCATCTGCTTCCAGTCAACAGAAAAAAACTTTGTTCTAGGTTCGTGTCCTGCAAAAATGTTTTCTGCTACGGAAATATTAGGGCACAAGTTTACTTCCTGGAACACAGTACTGATACCATTCATCTGAGCCTCTTCAGGAGAATGGTTGTTTATTTCTTTGCCCTCAAGATATATTTCCCCCGAATCACGAGTATGAACACCCGTAAGAACTTTGATAAGAGTACTTTTTCCAGCTCCGTTTTCACCCATGAGTGCATGAATTTCACCCTGACAGAGCGTAAAATCTACGTTTTGCAGGGCTTTTACTCCAGGGAATGTCATGGATATATTTTTCATTGAAAGCAGAACATCATTTTCCATCATCACACCTTCTTTTTTTGAAAATAAAAGCCGGAGTGAAATATATTCTGCTCCGGCTTACGGCTATACAAACTTTACACTAAGGAATTAGTATTTGCGGTTTGGAAGCTCATCAGCAGCCTTCAAAGCTCCGCCAACACCATTCTTGTCGAATACCAATTCTGTTACGTACTGAATCTTTTCAACCTTCTGCTTCTTTTCAAGCTTCTGGATGATTTCTGCTGTACGTGGACCGTGGAGTGGGTTACATTCTACAGCACAGTTGATTTCACCGTTGATCATTCTGTTGAATGATTCGTGTACAGCATCGAAACAGATGATGATGATGTCTTTTCCAGGAACCTTACCAGCAGCCTTGATTGCGTCGATTGCACCCCAAGCCATGTTGTCGTTTTCTGCATATACAACATCAATCTTTGAAACAGACTTCAGGATAGATTCCATAACTTCCTGTCCCTTTGACTGTGTGAATTCACCTGTCTGCTGTGCAACAATCTTCCAGTTGCTGTGAGCCTTAACAGCTTCTTCGAGTCCCTGTGTACGTCCAATCTGTGCAGAAGCACCAATTGTTCCCTGGAGGTCAACAATGTTGATTGTTTCCTTGTCGCGTCCTACTGACTTAAGATATGCTTCAAGCCACTTACATCCGTCCTGACCTTCTTTAAGGAAGTTTCCGCCAACCCATGCTGTGTACAGGCTGTCATCAGATACTTTCATCATACGGTCAGAAAGGATAACTGGAATGCCAGCTTTTTTTGCTTCCTGAAGAACTGTTTCCCAACCTGTCTCAACAACTGGAGCAACTACGATGTAGTCAACTTCCTGCTGGATGAAGTTACGGATTGCCTTAATCTGGTTTTCCTGCTTCTGCTGAGCATCATCAAAAATCAATTTGTATCCGTTTGCTTCTACGAATGTGTCTTTGAAAGACTGTGTATTAGCAAGACGCCAGTCTGATTCTGCACCAACCTGTGCATATCCAACAGTAATCAGCTTAGATGCAGCTGTCTTACCTTTTTTTGCTTTCTTCTGTTTTTTTGCTTTAGCAGCGAACATTGAACTTACTGCAAGAGCAGCCACCAATGAAACAGCAACAAGTTTCTTTAATTTCATATTGAGTTCCTCCTAAGAACATAACTTTTATGGTTTTAGTATATGTCAGGAGGAACAAGAAGTACATGTAAAATTTTATGAATTTATGTTCAACTTTTTTTGAATTTTTCTAAAGCATTTCAAAAAAGTGTACTTTTTTACCGTAAAAAGTTTAAAAACTTAAGATTTTGATGCCTGCAACATCTTCGCCTTTAATTCCTGCTCAATCTGAGCAAGTTCCTTCTCTGCGGTGCGGCGTCTCTCCTTGCCCTCGGCCTGAATTCTAAGGACCTCATCCATCGTGCTGATAAGCTGCTCGTTCGTATGCTTTATAGTCTCAAGATCTACAATGCCACGCTCGGACTCCTTGGCAGTTTCTATGGTTGCCATCTTCAGAGCATCGGCATTTTTCTTAAGAAGCTCGTTCGTCATGTCTGAAACTGCACGCTGAGCCTTTGCAGCCTGATTTGAATGTTCCACACCTATGGCTATCACCATCTGATTTTTCCACATTGGAATGACGTTTACGATAGTGGAGCGGATTTTTTCAACCATTTCAGTGTCACTGCTCTGCACCATTCGTATCTGCGGACCGCCCTGAAGAGCTATTGTCTTGGTGAGTTCCAAATCGTAAATTTTCTTTTCAAAGCGGTCGCACATAGCCGCCAAATCCCTTGCAGCCTGAGCATCTTCTGCCAGCCCAGACTCCGTAGCCTTTTTGTGCATATTGGCAAGTTCTACGCTTCTTGTTTCCTCAAGTTTTTTCTTTCCGGCAAAAATATACATGGAAAGCTCTTTAAAATATGCCAGGTTTGCCTGATACATCTGATCAAGCATGGCGATATCTTTAAGCAATGTAACTTCATGATTTTCTAGTTCTGTAGTAATTACATTTACATTAGTCTCAACCTTTGCATACTTTGCTTTCAGTGTGGCAAGCTTATTCGCACCTTTTTTGAACAAGGCCTTGAGACCAGTTTCTTTTTCGTCAACCTCAAACCCCTTAAGCTCGCTCATGAGGTTTATTATCAGGTCGTTGACAGGTCCTGTGTCCTTGGTACGAACAGCAGAGAGTGCCTTTTCGGAAAACAGAGAAAGCTTTTTCTGTGCTCCAGAACCATAGTTTAAAATAGCATTTGAATTTGATAAATCAATCTGCTTTGAAAATGCTTCAACCTGAGCTTTTTCTTCCTCAGTAAGAACAATTTCTTCTTTTATTTTATCTTCTTCAACAGCTTGTACAGTAGCAGATGTTGCAATAGCTGGGGTTGAAGATTCCGCATCCGGTGCACCAAAAGTCAAGTTTGGTGTTAAGGTCAAGTCTGGTGTTCCTGTTTCAAATTCCATAATTCACTCCTATTTATAAAAGCGCATCCTGCTTCATCATCGTCTTCATTACACTAATGTCCGCTGAAATATCCCAGGATGTACTTTCAAAAAGCTGATTAAGCAAGTTTACAAAGGCACTGTTTATAACATCTGTCGCATCTTCAATTTCCTTTTGTGCCTTTGTAATGTTTTCAAGAGACTTACCTTCCTTTCGCAAATCTACATAACTTTGCAAAAGCCTTTCTGTTGTAGGAAGATAATATGACATAAACTTTCGCAGGTCTCCTGCAATATCAGGATTTTCCTTTAGTTTCTTAAAGATTGAAAGGGCTGTCGCTTCAAGCGTATAAAGCTTATCGGACATGCTTTCTGTATCAGGAATCAAATCATTAAAATAGCGGATTTTGTTTAAATATTCGTTTCCATCTTTTAGAATGCTCTTAACATCTTTTGGCAGATTTTCGTCAATGGTAAAATAAGACTTTGGAGCTTTTTCATCCGGTTGCACACTTGAAGCATTTTTGTCCGTACCAGAATTCTTTTTTGAATGAGAACTTTTACGTGACGTTGTATTATATGCCTTGCTTTTTAAGTACTCTTTATAAACTTCATCAGTGAGCATCAGTGTTGTATCTTCCTTGTCAAGCACGGCATAAGGCAGATAGCCCAAAGCTTTCATGCGCTTTATCTGATACACTACATATTCAAGTGTTTTTCCTGTTTTGTCAGAAAGTTCCTTAATCGTAATATATGATCTGTTGCCAACAATCTTACCGAAGTGGAAAAAGTCTTTTACAAGCTTCTGCTTTCTTTTTCCTGACATAATCAAGGATGTTCCTCCTAGCAAAGCTAGTCCGGAAAAAATCCAAAAACCTATATGTTCTCCAGCCCCAGTCTCTTTGTCTCCAATAAGAACAAGATCTCCCAAAAGAACGAGCGTCGCAATAAAATCAATGAACGAGCCCAAAACAATCTTAACAAGGCTGACAATTCGGGTGCTGTACTTGTTGACCCTGACTGAAAAGAACGGAGTTCTTTCTCTTGTTCCCATTATTTCAGATGTTATGACAGAACCTAATGATGACGCAGCACTTCCAAGGGAAGCCTTTACATCTCTGGCAAGATTTGAAAAATCTCCTGATTCGGTAGCTTTATTTATGCTATTTAATATTTCCTCGCCATATTTAAAAATATCCGTATTATTCATAACTTTCCCCTTGCAATTATTTTCATTCAAACCAATATGAAGAGACTTTTGAAAACCCTTTTGCCTTAAAGATTTTCTCAGCATCTTCATAGCCCTGCCTTATGAGAAGACGAATGCGGCGTACAGAAAAATTTGTTGTTCCTTCAAACAAGCCTCCAAGTTCTATTGAAGGAATAACTTCTATTAAATTCTTATCGTCATAATCTATTGCCCGAACCCTATTTTTCAAAGATTCCATGCCTTCCAGATACACAATGATAATGTTGTTTATATGCGGATTTTTTTCAATTATAGGTGTAAGGGGCACATTGTCACCACCATAGGCAGTATCTCCACCTCCATCGATATAGTAAAAACCATCCTTCAAAAGTACTGAATTGCATATTACCGGGAAAGCAGCAGTAGCAAGAAGCTCTTTTTTTATTTCGTCAACATCCTGTTCATCGTTAAGCACAAATCGGCATGCATAGCTTTCACCAAAAATATTTGCCATAAGATATTTTGCAATCTTATAACGGTCTCGTACAGCCGTCACCGTAACCTGCGGGTAAAGCCTTTCCTTTACCCTATAAAGAGGCATGGCATTTATTATGCTTTCAAGTCCAATCTGCGAAATGAGTTCATCATTGTACGTAAGGGCAGAAGGAACCATGTTCAGCCATACGTCTTCTATCGAATCAATGTCGCTGCCATAACAGCAGAACAAAGCCCCGTTAAGTCCGCCTACGCTTGTACCTGAAATTGCAGTTACTTTCTGTGCAACACCATAATCAGTCATTGCCTTCCAGACTCCGACTTCATACGCACCCTTTCCACCACCACCGGCAAGAACAAGTCCATATTCTTCACAGAAAGCATTTACAGGAGAAAATAAAAACATCATGAAAAACAAAGCTGCCATTCTACTGTACACGGTTCTGATCCTCAACAGATTTTTTCACATACTTTTTTCCAGAATTATTCATGTCTGGGAATACTCTACTAAAAAGATGCAGAACCTTACCAGTCTTAAAGTACATGCCGTCCTGAGACATAAGAAAATAGCGTAGATTCCTGCCCAAAACAAATTCCGTTATCAAATATTCATCACGGATGTATATATGACCAGATTGCCGGTAAAATTTAATTCCTTTTTCTACACCATTTTCATCTGATGCAGGCATCTGCATTTCCTTACCTGTCTTGGAATTTTTCCAGCTATACAGGCTATGGCGTTTTTGCCACAATTCATCTATAGTCAGCCCTTGTGATTTTGCAAGTGATGAAAGTTCATTGGTTACATCTTTCCATGAACCATGATAGAGAAGATAAGATTTTGAATCTGCATTAAAGGGATAAATAAACCCCGTACCATCAGTGCATTCCCACACGCCGTTCAAATCGTCAACATAATTGCATTCCGAAAGCATTTCCTCATCTTCAGAAGTTTCTAAAGTTGACACAGATGCATCAGAAACGGTAAGAGCGGTATTTAGTGAATCAGAACGAGGCTTGGGTGTTGATGCACAGGATGCAAGCAAAAGGCATACAGCACCACAAAACCATAAAGATTCAATTGCAGTCATGCAAATTTAGTCAATGAGTTACTGCGCCATAAGCCAGTCGCGGATTTGCTCAATGCCAGTGCCTATGCACCATGTATATTCGCGGCAGCCACCATCAATAACAGTATAATTGTTCGGAAGACCTTTGTTCTTCTGTTTAAGGGCAGCATTCTCAAATTCTTCAGAACTCAAATCTACATTCCACGTTTCCTTGCTCAGATTTACAGAATCGCCTATCCAAGGTCGCAGAGACTTTTCCATGGAATCGTAAGACTGACGGTCTTTTGAAGAAACCATAATCCAAAGTTTTTCTGTACTCAGAGCGTCGAGATTTTTAATTTCGTATATTGGGGAAATTGCAACCTGAGCAGCATAAAATGACGGATATTTCTGACCAATCAGCAGGTTTGCCGCAGCTCCTTCACCCTGTCCCACACCATAAACCCTTGTTCGTGAAGCACGAGAGTTTGCGAATTCTTTCTGAATCAAACGGCAAATTGCTTCAAGCCCTGGAGTCCAGCTACCGTCGCCTGTTACAAGAGGTCCGTACTTTTTTTCTGTATACTTTGGATACTGAATTGCAACGACAAAAGCCTGCTGCTTTTTCTGCTCTTCTTCTGTTGCCCAAATATATCCGCCCATTCCCTGAAGCAATGTAGCCTTGCTGATGTTAGTCGTTGCACGAGAATCAGGGATGAACACGACGATAGGATAACTCCAGCCTTCGCTGTAACGTTCTGGCGTAAAAAGAGCATAACGAATTTCAAGCTCAGTTTCATCATCATGATAAGTTTTATCCCAGAACTGCTTGAACAATTTAGGTTCCTTGTTTTTTTCACTTGTTATTGTAGCAGGTCCTGTATAGACGGACTTTCCGTCTGCAACAGTTACATCGCCTTTCTGGGTTACAACGGCATATTTTCCGAACGTATTGCGATCATTGTCATACTTAAAATCCGGGTGTTCAGGATACCAGACATTAGAAGTGTCAAGATTAATAGTGACCTTAGTGCCATTGACTTCAACAGAGTCAATAATCTGTCCCTGAACTTCGTAATCATCAACAGTTACAGAAGACGGCTCAAGTTTTTTCTTATATAGAAGAGTTACCTTCGTAATCTTATATCCGTCCGGGAACATTGCAGCCTCGGAATCTATGCTTACAAGCCCTACATCAGCCGGAACTTCCCTAACTTTTGCCGCAAAACAGACATCCATGCCAGCCATAAGGCTCAGAACCAAAAGGCTCATAGCCTTATGGCTAATAGCCTTATGGCTCATAGCCTTAATCACTAATTTTCTAAACATCATAAACTCCTGTATTTTCACTAAATATAACATAAAGCAAGGAGCGTTACTAGACTATACATGCATAAGAAATTTCTGTATAATGACTGCATATTTATGCAATTTATTACAAGGAGAACGCTATGAAAAGAAAGTCTCTGGGACTGGCAGCCGCAGCTCTTGCAGCAGTCCTCTTTTTAACAACGGGATGTAAAGAAAAGAAGAACTACATTCTGGCAACAGGAGGAACAAGCGGAACCTATTACGCATTCGGCGGAGTCCTCGCAAACTTGTGGAACACAAAAATTGAAAACATGAACGTTACTGCACAGTCAACGGGAGCATCTGCAGAAAACCTTCGCCTCATAAACAAGGGTGATGCAGAATATGCAATCGTACAGAACGACGTTATGGACTATGCATACAACGGAACGGATATGTTTGACGGAACAAAGCTTTCAAACATTGCTTCAATAGGAACTCTTTACCCAGAAGTAGTACAGATTGCAGCTGCAAAAGACAGCGGAATCAAATCTGTAGCTGACATGAGGGGAAAGCGTGTTTCTGTTGGCGATGCAGGTTCTGGCGTAGAATTCAACGTAAAGCAGATTTTTGAAGGCTACGGCATGACTTTTGATGACATCAAAAAGAATAACCTTTCATTCAAGGAATCTGCAGAAGGTATTCAGAACGGTACTTTGGACGCTTGTTTTGTTACAGCCGGAGTTCCAAACGCAGCACTCCAGGAACTTGCATTTACAGCAGGACTCGTTCTTATTCCTGTAAAGGGTGCAGAAGCTGACGCCATCATGGCAAAATATGGTTACTATACAAAGACTGTAATTCCTGGCGGTACATACAAGGGAACAGACACAGATACAGAAGCCCTTGCAATCAAGGCAACACTCGCAGTAAACAAGAATCTTGATGAAAAGACCGTTTACGAAATGACAAAGGCAATCTTTGAAAATCTTGACGAGCTTGGGTCCGCACACGCAAAGGGAAAAGAAATTTCTGCACAGAAAGCAATAACAGGCGTTTCTGTTCCTTTCCATCCAGGCGCAGTAAAGTATTATAAAGAAATCGGTCTGGACGTAAAGTAAAATTTCTGCCACCACTTTGAAAAAACAACACAATGAGCTTAAGAAGCATCCTTATTTGCGGACGCTTCTTAAGTTTCTTCTTTCGTTCTGCATTATGATAATTGCCTTTTCTGCATGTTTTCCATGCATCAGGGTTGTATCAATTGCAGACAGAAAGAATTTTTCAGAAAACATTTATTCAAAACCGGCTCTGGAAGGTTTTGTCATTTCGTATACACATTCCGTAAACAAAGGCAGAATTCATGATTATTATGAATGTCGCTGCGGACACCGTTCATCATCGTTCATTCTGAAAAAATCAGAATATGTCTCTTACGGAGCAGGCATTCCTGAGCCAGAAGAAACAGAAGGATGCTCGTTCACTTCAACAGACGCAGGATATGTACTTGACGATTTGAACAGGGAGCTGGACTCCTTTCTTCTTGCAGTAGGAGTCATAGCAGAACATTCCATTACCATTGGCGGAAATGAATACTTTCTGAAAGATTTTTTTCCAGTACAGACAAGCCTTGTCTTTTCCATAAAGAAAGTGCCTGTTCTGGACTACATGATAAAACAACACTTATAAAACGAAAACCGGGAGGTAAAAATGAAAAAGAACTTCGATGAAACTACAGAACAGCTTGCCGAAATCATCAATCCGACAACGAACGAAGATGAAATGAAGCAGCTCATGCAGGATCTTGACAGGGAACAGGCTTACCGCGAGCATAAATGCTGGCGGCAGTATATTACAGTCCTTATATCAATAGCATTCTGTGCCTTTCAGCTGTACGCAACTCTTTCCGGTCATATTCCGGCTCAGCTGGTACGTGCAACGCATCTTGCATTCGTGCAGGCACTTGCATTCCTGCTGTTTCCTGCAACAAAGAAAATGCCTAGGAACACACTGCCTTTGTATGATGTTGCTCTGGCCTTCATTGGAGCTGGTGCATGGATATATTACATAACAAACTTTGATTCCATCGTCCGCAGGGCTGGTGCATATACGAGCCTCGACATTGTAATCGGTGTAATAGGAATAATCATTCTGTTTGAGTCTTGCCGCCGCATTGTCGGTCTTCCAATCATGATAATAGCAGGGAGCTTCATTTTGTATGCCTTCATAGGACGTTATTTGCCAGGATTTTTAAATCACCGCGGCTACTCCCTTACAAGAATTACAAGCCACCTTTTCTATACCACAGAAGGAATCATGGGAACTCCTATCGGAGCATGTTCCACGTTTATTTTTCTGTTCATTCTTTTTGGAGCATGTCTGGAAAAGACTGGCATAGGACAGTTCTTCATAGACGTGTGCAATGCCATTGCAGGAGGTGCAAGCGGAGGGCCTGCAAAGGTTGCAGTCCTTTCGTCCGCATTGCTTGGAACGGTTTCAGGCAGTTCTGTTTCTAACACAGTAGGCTCAGGCTCGTTCACCATTCCAATGATGAAAAGACTCGGCTACAAAGGAGAATTTGCAGGAGCTGTAGAAGCAGCGGCATCTACAGGCGGACAGCTCATGCCTCCAATCATGGGAGCGGCAGCTTTCCTTATGGCAGAAAGCACAGGCGTAAGCTACGTAACAGTCATTAAGGCAGCAATCATACCTGCACTTTTATACTTTACAGGAATCTTCATTACAGTTCATCTTGAAGCGCACAAGCTTGGACTTAAAGGTCTATCACGCGACCAGCTGCCGCGTTTCCTGCCCCTGTTTCTAAAGCAGGGCTACATGATTTTGCCGCTGGTTATCATCATTGTATTCTTGTGTAGCGGAAAAACAGCAACTTATTCTGCACTTATGGGCATTCTCGCATGTCTCATAATAGGTATAGGCACATCGTTTGCTGACATTGCATTAGGCAAAAAGCCTCGCTTTGGAATGAATGACATAATTCAGGTACTTTGTGCCACAGCAAGAAGCATTATCAGTGTAGCAATTGCCTGTGGCATGGCAGGAATCATTATCGGAGTCGTAACACTTACAGGTCTTGGACTTAAAATGGGTGCGGGACTTGTAGCCCTTGCACACGGAAAACTTTTCATCACTCTTGTACTGACAATGATTTCTTCCATCATATTGGGCATGGGTGCTCCAACTACGGCAAACTATCTGATTACATCTACAATTACAGCAGGTGCAATAATAAAATGCATTTACGGAAATGCTGGAGATGTTACGGCATTGCAGATTCTTCCGGCACACATGTTTGCATTTTACTTTGGAATCATTGCAGACATAACCCCTCCTGTAGCACTTGCCGCCATTGCAGGAGCTGCCATTGCAAAGGCAAAACCAATGAAAACAGCATTGAATGCGACAAAGCTTGCAATCGGTGCATTCATTGTTCCATATATGTTCATTTACAATCCCCAGATGCTCATGATAGATGCAAATATCGGCTCCATAATCTACATTACACTCACAGCTGTAATCGGTATGTTCGGAATCAGTGCAGGTCTTGAAGGATACGCTTTCGGACACACAGGATTCCTCAATGCAACGAAGGCTTCTGCAAAGGCAAAGAATGTATCATCAGTTCTGGAAAGGCTTATATTCATTGCAGCAGGACTGTGCTGCATTATCCCGGAAGCAAAGACCGACATTATAGGACTTGCAGTCATTGCAGTTCTTGTTGCACTGGAGCTTATCCGTTCAAAAAAAGTAGCCGTTGCATAGCAACGATTGCATAGCAACGATTGCATAGCAACGATTGAAATACATTTTTGCATTTGCAGAGTAACCGACACAAATGCAAAAATGTTTATCTTAACGGAGGGCAAGAATGATTGCAACAACAACACCAAACATTGAAGGCAAAAGAATTATTGCGTACAAAGGCATTGTCTTTGGCGAAGTAATTTCTGGAGTAAATGTTATTGCTGACATGGCAGCAGGTCTGCGGAACTTTTTTGGCGGTCGGTCAGGAACGTATGAAAACGAACTCATTACCGCACGGGAACAGGCTGTTCAGGAAATGCAGCAGAGGGCTTCTAAAATGGGGGCAAATGCTGTAGTGGGAGTAGATATTGACTATGAAGTGCTCGGTTCTGACAACGGAATGCTCATGGTCACGGCAAGTGGTACGGCGGTCGTCGTAGAATAAAGGAAGAGAGTATATAATGAAAAAAAAAGCAAAGCTAGTTTCAAAAGCAACTGGACTAGGATTACTTTGTATTATGTTTTTTTCATGCAAAGAAAAAACATCAAATCAAATACAGAATGAAATACAAAATCAAACTTCAATCAGCAGTCCTCAAAAAGGCATGCAAGAACATATCCCTAATTATGCTGACGGCAACGGTACAATACTATCCAGTTTTAGTAAGGATGGTGTAAGCACCATCATCCGGAAGTGCGAAATGAATGTCACCATAGGACAAATGCTTTCTGAAGATGGCCATACGATGTACAAAGACCATAACAGGGATGAAGCACTAGCAATCATTACGGACGGTGATACAGCACAAATCTTGCAAACTTGTGCCATACGACGTTTTAATGAACCTAAAAGCGAATGGGGCTCTGTCAGTGGGGAACACTGGTACAAAATAAAGTATGAAGGACAAGAAGGATGGATTTGCAGCAGCGACACCTTTCTTGGAGGCATGAATGATCCATACGAAAACAACCGCTTCGAAATACTTGAAACAATTTCTTGCGGGGAAAAATCATGGACAGTACGCAAAATGGAGCAAATGCTCTCCGTATGGGAAAACCTGAACATAAGGGAAAAGCCTGGCCTGAACGACAACGTTGTAGTATATACTATCCGCCCCGGCGATTCCGACCCGACACAAACTAATGTACAAACATTAGCCATAACGGAAGAAAGTGACACAATTGACGGAATTACAGACAGGTGGGTCAAAATTTCATACAAAGAGCACGAAGGATGGATTTTTGGCGGCTACACATCCGCAGAACGCGGAGGTCCGAGATACTATATTCCAGAAAACTGGATAGCATTTGATTTAGGAGATCTTCCATGAAAAATAAACTTACAGCAGCATTTTTTATCATCATCATGCAGTTCATGACAGGGTGCGTATCAACCATCAATGACGCAATAGACAGCTTACCAAGCATCGGAGACCTTACTGATCCTGGTGAAATCGTAGATTCCATGCCAGCGTCAGTCAACGGCAGTTATACTTGGAAAGACATAACTCGTGCAGACTTTGATGCCTACTGGAACCAGTACACTCCAAACAGGCAGCCACCTTCAAGGACATTAAGCCTTTACGAGAAAAGAAAAGACAAACCTATAAGGCTTTACAAAAATTGCGAAATAAAAAAAGAAGGAAACGGCTGGAGTGTAGAATATAAGCCCAATATATGCATGGGATTAAACGGACCTCATGCAGATTTTGAAAGGGGAGCTTACAAAATTGCCGAAGGGCATCCTGAAATGCTCAGATACCTTGACTCTAGCGGACGCTTGGAAATATATAAAGAAGGATGGATTCAAGAATATACATTAGGTTCAGGAGCGTTTAACTCTTTCTATGACATATACGTTTACAATATCCAAGGTAAATAACAAGTCTAAGGTAATCAATTAACATGATAAAATGACATGATAAAAAAAAGCCGGCGTACATGCCGGCTTTTTTTTATTAATTTTTATCTTTTATCTTGCAGAAACAAGTTCAATATCAAATGCAAGATAAGAGCTTGCAGGAATTACACCAGGAATACCGCGTTCTCCATAAGCCATGTCTGGAGGCAAAACTACAGTTCGTTTTTCGCCAACCTTCATATCCTGAACCATTACGTCAAAGCCAGGAATCATCTGACCGGCACCTGTCTCAAAATCAAGAGGGCCACGTCCTGCAGACTGGTCAAATACCGAACCGTCTACCAGATATCCCTTGTATTCTGTTGAAACAGCCTTTCCTGAACCACATTTTTCGCCTTTACCTTCTTTAGTTGTCTTGTAGAAAATGCCGTTTTCATCCTTTGTATAACCAGGGAACCTCTTGTTAATCTCAGCAATCTGAGAAGCAAGACGCTCTTCCTGAGCCTTAATGGCAGCCTGTCTCGCAGCTTTTGCCTTTGCTTCAGCCTTAGCTGTTGCAGTAGTAGCAAGCTTGTCAAAATCCTGCTGTGTAGCAGTAAAGTTCTTAGCTTCATCTCCAAGGCGGTGAATAGTAATGCTCTTGATTACATCCCCCTGCTTGATTGCATTTACTACTTTCTGGCTTGCATTGTCAACAACCTGTCCAAAAATAGTGTGTTTCTGGTCAAGCCAAGGAGTCTTTACATGGGTAATAAAGAACTGGCTGCCGTTTGTTCCAGGTCCGGCGTTTGCCATGGCAAGAACACCTGGCTTGTCAAACTTCAAGTCATCTTCAAACTCATCTGCAAACCTGTAGCCAGGACCACCAGTTCCGTTTCCGCGAGGGTCACCACCCTGAATCATGAAATCTTCAATAACGCGGTGAAATTTAAGACCGTCATAGAATTTTTTGCCCTTTGCGGCATCAAGAGTACCTTCAGCAAGACCAACAAAGTTTGTTACTGTAAGAGGAGTCTTTTTGTAAAACAACTCCACATAAATATCACCTTTTGATGTAGTTATCTGTGCAAACACACCCTGCTTTCCATTCAAAGCCTTAGAATTACTCATAGGTTTACATCCTCCACATGTAAGAAGAACAATTCCAAACAGAAATGCTCCAATTAATTTCTTCATTATAAAACTTCTCCTTGACATTATTTTTTAAACTCACTGCAGAACCATTTATAGATAGCAGCAAGGCGTGAACTGAAAGAATCATAAATTGTAGACTTGATAATCTTAAGGGCAGGAGTCTTTGCCTGAGTTACCAAGTACACAAGCATATCGTCACCACAATCACTGACAACAAGAGTAATATATAGATTCCCAGGTTCAATTCCCTTGATAGGACCGAGCTTCAATGAATCAATATTCACAAAGTTTGCACTTATTTCATCAGGACGCTCATTGTAATGCAACGTATAGCGCGCACGTCCAAAGGTATGGTCATCAAGGATACAATACTTTACAAGACCTTCAGCACTGCCGGATGTATCGTCATCAACGCGAGTCTCATCATTGTGACTTGCGATGCAGTAAGCATTCTTATACAATACGGCATCTTTTTTTTCGCTGTTTGAATAATAATAAATGCCCTCAAGCTTGCTTACAGAACGAAGAACCTTGCTTGCATACTCAATCGTCGTCTTTGCATAGTTGCCGTTTCCAAGTTCTTTTTTTGAAATAAGATAGGCTTCCTCAACGACAAATGTCGGATTATCCTTGTTTGCAGGCCAGTTGTCCTTTGCCATTCTGCCAAGTGGAGAATCTGGATAAAGGGAAAGATTAAACTTTTCTTTTCCGAAAAAGCTTCTTTCTACATATCCCTTTTCCTTCAGTTCTTTATACGTATCTGCATCAAAAAGAGCCGAAGCTTCAAGTGCAAAAGCCCCGGACAAAGTTGCAAATGAAATGCCGGCTGTCAGAACAAATGCACGTAGCAAGGAACATTTCAATTTCATCATACACCTCTTATATAAACAAATTAGCGCACGCCCTTAAAAATTACGCGCACCTGCTTATATAAACCATCACCTTCACTTTTGGTTTCAATATCAGGTATATCATTTAAAGTAGTGTGTACGAGACGACGTTCATAAGGGTTCATCGGTTCAAGCAAAACTGACATCTTTGACTGACGTACCTTGTCTGCCGTAACATAAGCAAGACGAACCAGGCTTTCTTCACGGCGAATGCGGTAATTTTCGCTGTCAAGGATGATGCGCATGTCCTCATTACCAAGATGTCCGGCATAAACATTTGTAAGCAGCTGCATTGCATCAAGATTCTTTCCCTTGCGGCCTATCAGAATAGGAGAGCTTGAGCTTGTAAGCTTAATGCCAATCTTCTTGTCCTCACGGAACATAACTTCAACCGTAACATCATAGCCCATTTTTGTAATCATAGACTTTACAAAGTCAACAATCTTCTGCTCAAACTCATTCTGTGGCATAGGATTTGCAACCAAGCTCGGATTCTGGGCACGTGCAGTAACATTAGGTACAGAACCTTCGCATTCACCCACAACATGATCCTGTGAGTCAACAGGATGAACACGAATTCTTACATAGCCCTTCTTAAAAAGAGAACCTTTCTGGGTTTCCAAAATCTCTACATCAAACTGGTCTTTTTCAAGCCCCAGTTCCTGAGCAGCCTTTTCTATTGCATCCTTTTCAGTCTTACCTTCGTATTCGTAAATCATCTGTATCTCCTTAATTATCGAGTGCTTTTTTTATGACCTTTCTTGCCTTGGAATTTCAGGGAATTCTTATCAAGAACCTTTACGTTTTCACTTTCAGCCTTGCTATTCTTAACCATTCTGTTAATAATCATCTGCTGCCCAATCTGAAGAATATTACTTACAGCCCAGTACAGCAAAAGACCACTCGGAACATTGTAGAACATAAAGAAGAACATCAACGGCATACCATACATCATGAACTTCATCTGAGCCTGTGACTGACCAGCCATGCCAGCATTACCATACTGTGTAATCAGACCGTTCAGCAACTGAGAGCCAGTGTAAATGAATGGAAGCAGGCGGAATGTATTCATTGTAAACTGAGAAAGGAATGGAATCTGTTTTTCCCATGTAAACACGCTGTCACCTACAGACAAATCATCAATCCATCCCTTGATAAAGCTTGCGCCACGGAACTCAAAGTAATTGTTAAACACATTGTACAAGGCAAACAATACAAGCATCTGCAAGACCATAGGCAGACAACCTGCCGCAGGATTATAACCGGCCTGCTTGTACAGTTTTGCAGTTTCTTCCTGAAGTTTCTGCTGGTTACCCTTGTATTTTTCCTGCAAAGATTTTATCTGAGGCTGAAGCTTCTGCATCTTTACGGAACCAAGGGCTGTCGTCTTGTTCAGAGGGAAAAGAACTATCTTCAATATAATAGTAAGTATGATTATGGAAATTCCCCAGTTGTGCACGACACGATAAATCATTTCCATAGCCCACTTAAGAGCAACTTCTATGACAGAAAAGAAACCGCTTGTATTCAATGCCTGATTAAAGCGAACATTAATCAAGCCCCATGCATTCTTGTCAGAAGAATTGTATTTTATAAGTTCAGTCTCACTTCTAGGACCTACATAAATGTAGTAATCATCTGTAACAGAATTCTCTGTAATGGCATTACGAGTCAAAAATACCTGCGCATTCTCATAGCCGTTTTCCTTTGCAACAGATGTACGCACTGCGGTAGACATTTTCTGAGAACTGTCAGGCTTTATAAGAATTGTAAAGTATTTTCCACCGACTCCAGCCCAGCTGTACGGCTTGTTGTAATATTTGTCAGCCATTCCCGGCTTAACGCGCTTGCTTCCGTTCAAAGCAAGATACTGGCGAACTTCGTAACGGTTATGTCTGCGGTCAAAGTGAGGACCAATCTGAGGAGAAGAACGTAAAGTATAAGAAAGTCCGTCTCCAGAATTTACGGTAACAGAAAGCTTGAAAGCATAATCATCTTTCTTAAAGCTGTACAGTTTGCCGAGACGGAACTTCTGCTGAACGCCATTATCATTCTTTCTGTAAAAATCACGATAAAAACCTATCGTATAATCGTCTATTTTTTTTACATTAAAAGCTTCATTTACAATAGGAGCAGCTGAATCTCCGAATGCAAGAGAAAATGCACGGTTTGAGCTGGAAATATTGTCAACCATCTCAACACCTTCGCCCGTATCCTTATCCAGATGATTAAGCAGCTTATAGCTGACAACATCACCACCGCGGTTAGTCAGGACAACGCGGATTTTATCAGTCTGAATTACATATTCCTGCACAGGAATATTCTGTGCAGAAGTTTCCGCATCCTCATCAGATTCAGACAACTCTGAACCGGCTTCTTCAGCAGAAATAAGAGAAGAAAGCTCCTGAGCCTTGCGCTCTTTTTCTGCCTGTTCCTTTGCAAGCTCTGTTTCCTGCTGTGCACGGGCTGCCTGCTGCTTCGGCATAATGTATTTTGCATCTATAAACAGCCAGCCTATAAGAACTACACCGCTCAAAACAATAGCTAAAATTGTATTCTTATCCATTTCCATAGTTAAATCCTTATTTTTCAAGGGACAGGATCGTATCCGCCTTCATGATACGGATTGCATCTTAATATCCTGCGGAATGCAAGATACACACCCCTTACCGGTCCATGCTTTTTAATAGCCTCCAATGCATAAGCAGAACATGTAGGCGTAAAGCGACAACATCCCGGAAAAAGAGGAGAAATGCAAATCTGATAAAAGCGAATCATCAGACACAGACACTTTACTATAAAGTCTCTGAATCCTTTAACAAACCTGCTTTTTGGCATAAAGTCTTAAATTGCTCACACCGCGAGAGGAACGAGTCATTTCCGGGATATACTAAAAGAAGCATGTCATACCCGGTGTTCAGGTGTGATTTGTAAAAACGATACGTTTCACGGCTACAGCGTTTTGCCCTGTTTCTCTGAACTGCGTTGCCGTAACCACGGGGGAGGGGGAATCCTATACGGTTAAATTCCATATCATTCAGCATAAAAAACAGCTTTGCACCGTTTATGCTGACCTTCTTCCCTGTTTTGAAAATTTTCTGGAAGTCCACCGGACGCTTTATGTGTTCTTCACGAGTAAAACGTCCTTCATAGTGAACGTCCAATCCGCTACATCTTTGCTGTCTGGTTCTTTCCATTCTGATATGGTTTCTTTTCATCAGAAATAGTGAGCTTGTAGCGTCCCTTTGCTCTTCTTCTTGCAAGAACTTTGCGACCGCCACGTGTCTTCATGCGAGCGCGGAAGCCAAATTTTCTATTGCGTTTCACTTTGCTTGGTTGATATGTACGTAACATAATGAACGACTCCTATAAAAATAAATTCACAATACAGTAGGGTGTATAATAACAAATTTATTCGGAATTGGTCAACATGCTTTTCTTCAAATCTGCAAAAATAGATGCAAGTTCCGGTGGCAAAGGCTTTTTTTTCGTATTTACAGCATTAGAATTCACAGTTTTCTGCGAATTTACATTGGAATTCTTCAAAAGCTCCTCTTCCTGATCAAGCTTTGCAAACATTCGCTCACGCTCAGCACGGACATCCTGAGCCGAAGAAGATGCGGCAAACAGATTTCCGCGGTTGCCTTTGAGCCTGAACGCAAGAGTCTTTATGTCCAGTTCAGGAGCACGCATCTGCATTCCCTTAAGGATATACTTTTTGCGCATCTGCAAAAGCTCAATCCAGCCCGGATGATCAGCCTCTATGAGCAGGACACCATTTTTTAAATCCACTATCCGGCTGTGCGAGACAAGATTCTGCCCTTCATTGGGATTGTATGCCTTTATGCTCAGCAGAACCTTTTCCCAAGAGGATAAAATTTTATGAGCCTTACCGCCAGAATCCAGTTGAATTCCGCTGAAAACAGTATTTATGACAGAGGAAAAATTCTGTAAATCGTCCATTTTCAGCTATCAGTTTTATTCGTATTTATGAGCACAATAAATACAGAATACTTTCCCTGATCTACAGCATACTGAATGCTTGCCATCTTCCAGCCATCTGCAATGGAATCGTTAAAATCCGAAATCTTTGCCTGTAAAGAGTTTGGGTCATTTTCTTCCAAAATGTAAAATTCTTTCAAAGGGATATCCTCCAAGCGAGTTTTAAAGATTGTCTTTAAATTGTCTAAGGAAATTAATATATTGTCAAGGAAAAATGCAAAAGTTTTTACTTGTTTTCGGTCCAGGTGCCGTTTTTGATTTGGAACACTCGTGTGGTTTCGTGTCTGTAGCGTTCATAAGGTTCACCTGGCAAAAACGTACAGAACAGCTGATCATACGCCGGTAAAAGAGCCGTAATCTTCTGGCGTTTGTCGGGGTCAAGTTCCAGCATTACATCGTCCATAAGAAGGACTGGCTTTTTGCCCGTCACCTGAGTGTAAAACACAGCCTGAGCAGTGCGAAGCGAAAGAGCAATCAAACGCCGTTGGCCAGTAGAAGCCGTAGGAACAAAAGTTTCACCATCTTTTGCAAAAGTAATGCGGTCACGGTGAGGTCCTGTAAGCGTAGTAGACATGACAAATTCAGCCTCGCGTCTGGAACGGATGCCGTCCAGAACCTCATCTATAGAAGGAATGTTTCTGTCGCCGTAAATGCTTTCTTCCGCCTGAACATCCGTAGTCTTTTTCCATGAAGGATGATACACGATAGAAACACCGCCTATGCCAGACACATCTTCATATAATTTTCCAAAAATCTGGTTAAACGTAAAAATCGCATTTTTGCGCTTTTTTTGAATTTCCAATCCGTTCTGCACAAGCTGAATGTCGTAGGAATCCAGAAGATTAAATTTCTTTTCCTTCAAACACAGATTACGGCTTTTCAAAACCTTTTTATAACGGCGCGACACATCAATGTACATTTCATCATACATGCTGAGCGACTGGTCAATAAAAAAACGCCTGCGCTCAGGAGAGCCTACCGCAAAATCCAAATCGTCATGATTATAAAGCACGCACGGAATTGTATTAATGAGTTCCTTGCGGTCATGAATGAACTTGCCGTCTTTTTCAATCTTTTTGTTCTGGCCGTCATAGGCAATGAACGTTGTGTGTGTAGTACCGGATTCTTCCTCCTTAAACATACACCGCACGCTCATGGCTTTTTCGCCTTTGCGCACAATCTCGCTATCTGTACGGGTCCTGAAAGAAGAACCGTAAGACGCATAATAAAGCGATTCCAGCAGATTGCTTTTGCCCTGTCCATTTTCGCCAATAAAATAAACCTCTTTTGCCAGCAGGTTTATAGTGCTGTCACAGAGGTTCCTGAAATTAACAAACGAGGCGGAATAAAAAGGCATCAGTTAGAGTTTACCTCTTTTTTCTCTTGATTGCAATCTTGGAGAGTCGTTGACATTTCGTGATGAGTATTACACAATATCATTAGGATTTTGTGATAAAAAGCCCAAAACTCGTCAATATTTCGTGAGCGAAATACAGGATATTCCAAAAGCTATAACAGCTCTGAAATTCTTCTATGAGCAGGCTCCTGAATATCACATAATCTGTGCGGGTTCTCTTTTAGGAGTTTCATTACACAAAGGCATTTCTTTCCCTGTCGGTAAGGTCAGTTTCTTGAATCTTTATCCCCTTTCTTTTTCAGAATTTCTAATGGCAATAGGAAAAGAACAGTATGCTGCCCTTATAAACTCCAAAAATCCAGATTCAGAACTTGTAAAATCATTTTCGCAGAATTTCATAGAATTCCTCCGTTACTATTTCTACATTGGAGGAATGCCGGAAGTTATTTCCACTTGGATAGAAAACAATGATTTTAATGAAGTCCGCCGGATCCAAAAAGAACTTCTTAAAACTTATGAAAATGATGTCTCAAAACATACTTCAGAAGAAATGGCAAACAAAATCAGACAGGTTTGGAATTCTGTTCCAGGTCAGCGGGCAAAAGAAAATAAAAAGTTTTTATATTCAGTTATAAAGGAAAGTGCCAGAGCACGGGAATACGAAAATGCAGTTGAACTTGAAAGGATAATTATGGCAACAATGCCTTGCAGCCAGTTTAACTATAGTGGCAGATGTTTCTCAGATGAAGACTGGTATTATATAAGGCTGAAACCGCAATGTATAGCCAGCATACTTTTTGTCAGTCTGGAAAAGGAAGTACAGTATCAGATAGCGATTTCATGTACATGGAATATGGTGGAGAAATAAAGTCGCTTCAGCATAATGAAAAATTTACAGTAACAAACTCAAGCTTTACAACTAAAAATATATACTTTAATATACTGCCAGATATTGCAAAGATTTTCGCAGGAACACAGGGGGCAGAAGTTCCATCCTATACGATAACAGAAATAGTTTTAATGCATATTGCCCTATAACCTTTTTTGACTTCCATAAATTATTGATTTAATTTTCCTCCGCCAAGTTGCGGTCGTTTTGATTTCTACAAATTTTACTTCGTTTGTAGTCTTAGTCTGATGATGCCATTCATAAATCCATTTTGACAATGTCTTTAAATTCAGTCAGTTCTCTTCTGCAAATTGTGCATGTGTTTTTCCTGACTTTTCAAATTGCTCTAAAAGTCTTTCCTTTTCCGGTTTGGTCAGTATTGCTTTCATTTTTCCACCTCGGAAACCAGTGTAATCAACTTAAACTCATTTGTTTACGAGGTTAGAATTGACGGATACGGAATCAGAGTTTGAAGAGTGACTTTCGACGATACCGCGGGGCTTGCCCAATGGTAGTTCATTTTGTCCAATCTTCAAGTTTAAGTTCGTGAATTCTGGAAAACTCATCGACATTATGAGTTACCACTGTTGCATTGTAGGAAAGAGCCGTTGCAGCTATAAGCATATCATTAGCTCCTATCGGAGTTCCGACTTCTGCCAGTTGCTGTCGGATTTTGCCATAAATTTCAGATTCTTTATCAGTAAAAGGAATTATTTCAAATTCTCTTAAAAAAGTTCTGTATTGATTTCTTCTCTTCTCGTAATTATCACTGTGCCTTGCGCCATATTCTAATTCTGCTACGACAATTGATGGAATTTTTATCTGTGAGAAATCAACTTTTCTAAAATGTTCTTCAATTATTTTTGCTGATTTACTTCGAATTGCATCTATGACAACATTTGAATCTATAAAGTACATAATTTAAAAACTTATATCTCCATCAAGTGAAACGGGAATATCCTCAGGCTCTTCAAGATCAAAACCTGGATCACTGCCAAACAAATCAAAGAAACCTTTCGGATATGTATCTGCAAAATCATAACGATTAGAATGTTCTTGTTTATTAAGTTCTCTTTCTTTTACAATATTAGCAAGATAAGCAAGAAGTTTTAGCTGATCTGAGAAAGAAAGTTTTTTAGTTTCCTGAGCAATGTTTTCATAAGACATATATATATCCTCTTTGTTTATTATAGTGCTTTTATTAGAAAAATGCGAGTGTAATGAAAATTTATTTATTCGTTCATTTCTGTAACTATTTTTGGCAATTTTTATATATTAAAACTTCAGTTTTCTGCATCCAAATCCGCCTGCAACCTATCCTGACAAATGGGAATTTGTCGTGTTAAACAAGCCTTCCATACCAGGAAGGTTCTGATTTCGTTTACGAGCATCGTCACTTGTAGGTGCAGACGGCAAATAATCGCCAAGTGCAGGGTCTGTACTCATCCAGATAGAGAATTTAGGATCCAGGTACCTTGCTCCGTAGTAATAAAGTCCAGTCTCTTCATCACGTTCCTTGCCAGTAAATTTATAAGGAAGATAAACTAGAGCCTCATTCTTAACCTTCTGTTCCTCAACCCAGATTTCTCCATAAGGCGTATATTCAATCCTCTGGTACTCATCTCCCCGGTAGTCGGTAATAAGTGCCGCTGAGCCCAGATGGTCTGAGTGGTAGTAGAACTGCTTGTAGAACTCCTCGTGGACGGTTTCCTCCCGTCCTGCCGCAAGCTTCGTGACAATGCGAGTCTCGCCGAGGTAGATGTTCTTGATGTTGTGGCCGCCAAGGTATGCGTTCCCGCCGTCGGTGTGGTGGCTCCACATCTTGTTGAAGTAGAGCGTCTCGCTTTGTGCCGTGTACTTTGCCGCCCGCTGTCCGTCCTGTTCGTAGATGTAGTTCACCGTGTACCGCGCGTTGCTACTTGAAACAAGCTGGTTCTTCTCGTTCCAGGTGTAGTAACGCCTGTACTTCGCGTTCTTTGCCACGCCGTTCCTGGTGTCGCGGAAAAGCCCCCTGCCGTAGTCGGTGGAGTAAACGTTGTCGGCTTCCTCGTTGATTTTGTGGCTCCGTCCGCCGTCTCCCGAGTCCGTATTTTCCCCGTCATGCTCAAGGACTATGTTTCCGTTCGCATCGTACTCGTAGCGGCGGTCGCCGGCCCTCAAAAGCCTGTGCGCGTACTTCTCGCTGTCGTATTTGTAGTCGAAGGTGTAGTTGAAATGCAAGGGGGAAAGCCTTCCCCTCGCTCCAACCGCATTCGCGTTTTCCGCTACCCCTTCAACTAAGGGGCAAGCCTCTTAAAATCCCCGTGCAATGTGTCACACGGATTTTGAAAAATCTAACGATTTTTCTTATTCAGGGATTCCGTCAGCAATTCCCAATCCGTGCAGCTTTTTTCAAAGAACTATTTGCAATCTTCTGATTATAATAGAAGAAAGCTGTTGGTTTGTAAATTGCGGGGTATTTTTATTTTTACTATTTCAAGTTCATTTTACAATCTTCCAAAATGAATTAGTTAAAAATAATTCCTTTTTTCTTTTTATAAAACATCCTCTCACTTTCTATCATATTATTTTTTAGCGAACAATAATAATATTTATTTTCCCAATCGTAAGTATTGAATACAACAGATAGAAAATAATTTTCTTTTCGCTTTTCTGTTACAAGAATATAATTTGAATTGACTTTCAAAAGTTCTACAATTTCCTCGTTTGCTTTAACAAATGTATTTACAACATTTGTTTTTATCTCTTTGTCATAATCAATAAAAATAAGCTTATTCGAGTTAGAGTAGTAAACACCTCCAGTATCATTTGATATATTAAATAATAATTTTCCATTACATTTGTAAACTGTTGAATTATTATTCAAAGAATAAATAATAATATTTTTCTCTTTGCCATATGATAAAATAACAACATCTTGTTTTTCATCAACTATCATTGATTTTATGGAATCAGAAATATCTAAATTTAATACCCAAGATTTTTGTATATCCCCCCAAAAATTTCTTTTTATTAACAGTTTTTGTTGTTCGCTTTTTTCTAGAGTGTAAAAACACTTCTTTGTAAAATAAATTTTTTCAATGAAATGATTTATTTTCTTCTTTTCAATATGAACTTCATTAAAAATTTCATATGTACTATAATTATAAAAATAGAATTTATAGTCAAATGAATTCCTGTCTTGTATTAAATATGCACATTCTTCATTTCCGATATCTTGATGGAAAACTATATTTTTACCATTATCAGGATAAACAATTGGCGTAATATCTATTTTTCCATCTAAATCATTTATTGAAAAAAAATCGGTACCTATTTTGATTTTATTATCAGAAAATCCCATCAAATTACACCCCATAAAAAGTATTATTGCAAATATTTTTTTTCTCATTTTCTCCTATGTTTTTTGTCAATCTAGTTGACGATTTTTATGGACCCTCCAGTCCTCT
>CAMVHR010000008.1 GCA_947167345.1 uncultured Treponema sp. | reverse complement strand
TGGAGGGTCCATAAAAATCGTCAACTAGATTGACAAAAAACATAGGAAAAAATGAATAGTAAAAGAATTGGAGCTTTTATTTTATTTATTTATCTTTATTGATGAAGAACCAAAAATCGTGATACTTTAACATTATGATTTTATCAATTACTTTTTCAAAGCCATCGAAATCTTGTGAAGATATTCTTGGTAAGCCGTATATAAAGGTCCGAATGCGAAAACCTTCAAATTTCACACAATTTTACGAAGCAGAATTCTTTACGCAAAACCAGGCATTTCAAAAGAAAATGACAGTTGAACAGGTTGAATCATTTTTTAGTGAGCATGCTGGAACTACATTCAAAAATGTTGTAAAGCTCACAGATACAGAAGAAATAACAATTCTTACAAATAGACATGGGGACATCAAAACTCTTTCTAAAAAACTAAAATACAATGCCAGTGAAATATCGATTGTATCTCCTTTTCAAAAGCTAAAGAAATATATCTTGCAGGAAGGAAGTCCCATACCTTTTTTAGTAAAGCTTGGCGTAATGACAGACTCTGGCAAGGTTGTTTCGCAAAAATATGATAAATTCCGTCAGATAAACAGATTCCTTGAATACATAGCGGACATCATTGATGATGTTCAGAATATTTGTACTGGAGCACAAGGTTTTTCACTAGAACGTCCTCTGCATATCGCAGATTTCGGATGCGGCAAGTCCTATCTGACATTTGCCGTGTATTATTTCCTTCACGACATAAAGCATATACCCGTGGAAATTACAGGACTTGACTTAAAGGCAGATGTTATTTCAGATTGTCAGAAGCTTGCTCAAGAACTTGAGTGTACGGGACTGCATTTTTATGTCGGTGACATTGCAAAATTTAAGCATGAATCACCCCCAGATATAATCATAACCCTTCATGCCTGTGACACAGCAACAGATTATGCCATGCAATACGCAGTTTCAAGGAACGCTACAGCAATACTTTCAGTTCCTTGCTGCCAGCATGAGATAAACACTGCTTTAAATGAAGAAAAGGAACTCTTTTTACCAGAAAACACTTTTGCATCTATAATGAGGCATGGCATTATAAAAGAACGATTCGCAGCCCTTGTTACAGATGCAGTCCGTGCAGATGTTTTAGAACAGAATGGCTATTCCGTTCAGGTTTTGGAGTTTATAGACATGAGTCATACACCTAAAAACCTTCTTATAAGGGCTGTAAAACGAAAACAGGAAGACAAAAAAGCAACTGTAAACGCAAAAAAACGTACAGTTGCCATTCTTTCAGCACTGAATATAAGTCAAAAACTGTATGGACTGCTTTCAGACGAAGATTCTAAAGAACATGCTTTTCAATAAAATCTGCAACACCGCTTTCGTTATTGTCTTTTTCGGTGACATAAGTGGCTATGTCTTTTATGTAGTCAAGACCATTTTTCATGGCGACACCATATCCGCATAAACGTATCATACTTTCATCGTTCATGCTGTCTCCGAATCCCATTGTCTGTTTTTCAGAAACTCCAATATAGTCTGCCAGCCATTTTATGGCTTCACCTTTACCGCAACCAGGTGGCAGGACTTCAAGAAAATAAGGTTTGCTAGTAAAGATTACGGCCTTGTTGCCGAACTTTGCTTTTAATTTTTTTTGAAGGACCTGTAGAACTTCAGGCTCTCCTGGAATGAGCATTTTTGGGAAATTTCCTTGCTTTAAAAATGACTTGTAGTCTTTTTCTGCAACTCCTTTCAAGCCGCATAAATCAACATCAAGTTTTGTCCACTTAGTGCTTTCGCGGTAATAGATGGTATCTGGCGAATAAACCTCGCTGCGAAGTCCCATTTTTTCTGCCTCTTCATCTGCGCTGCACAGAATATCTGCTGCGACATTCTGGCAGTAAATCTGTTTTCTTTCATGAAGATCAAATATGCTGCATCCGTTTATGGCTATCAGATATCGTCCAGCTTCTAGTCCTGCAATGTCCATACGCCTGACAAAAGGCAGAATCCCGTCTTCTGCACGTCCTGAGCATAAAACTACATATATGCCAAGGGATGCTGCACGGCGCAGTACATTTACATTTTCATCTGTTATTTGTGCATCTTTATTCAGAAGCGTGTCATCCAAATCAAGTGCAATTAATTTTACCGGTAAACGGTGGTCTGGTATTTTTATCATGCTCATTTATCTAGTCAGCTTGCGGTACATTGTCTTGTGAGGACGATCTGCGTCATCACCGAGCATTTCCTTACGCCATTCAGCATATTCGCTCCAGTTGCCTTCAAACCATTTAACTTCACTGTTATTTTCAAAGGCAAGGATATGCGTACAAATACGGTCAAGGAAGTAACGGTCGTGGCTAACGACAAGAACAACGCCTGCAAATGCATTAATGGCTTCTTCCAACGAACGTGTCGTGGTAATGTCAAGGTCATTCGTAGGTTCGTCAAGCAGAAGAACGTTTCCGCCCTCCTTAAACATCATGCCCATGTTCAAGCGGTTCTTTTCACCACCTGAAAGAACACTTATCTTTTTATTTTGCTCCGGGCCGTTAAAATTAAACCAAGAACAGTATGCACGGCTGTTTACTTCACGGATTGCACCGTTGACTGGTCTTCCTTTTTCATCAACAGCACCAAGTTTTATAAGGTCTGCTCCACCTGAAAGCATTTCCCAAACAGTTTTATTTGGATCAAGCTTGCTTCTCATCTGATCAACATAAACAAGCTTTACAGTTTCTCCAATCTTGAGTGTACCGCTGTCAGGCTTTTCTTCACCTTCAGAACCATCTGGCATGGTAACTTTCTGACCTGCCGCAGTTGCTATCATCTTAAATAATGTAGTTTTACCTGCACCGTTAGGACCAACAATGCCAACAACCGCACCAGCAGGAATGTGGAAGTCGAGTTTTTCAAACAGAACCCTGTCATCAAAGGACTTTGTAAGGCCTTCTGCATCAATAACAACATTACCCAGTCTTGGTCCTGCAGGAATTGAAATCTGAGAATCCTTAAGCTTTACGCGGCTGCTTTCTTCTGCAAGAAGCTGCTCATATTTTGTAATGTGTTCCTTATGCTTTGCCTGACGTCCCTTTGCACCTGCATGAATCCATTCAAGCTCTTCTTTCATCTCACGCTGACGTACAGAAGCCTGCTTTTCTTCAAGTTCAAGACGTTTCTGCTTTGCTTCAAGCCAGGCAGAATAGTTGCCCTTAAACGGATAACCTTCACCGCGATCCATTTCCAAAATCCATCCGGCAACATTATCAAGGAAGTAACGGTCGTGAGTAATTGCAATGATTGTGCCTTTATAATCACGAAGATGGCGTTCAAGCCATGCTACGGTTTCTGCATCAAGGTGGTTTGTAGGTTCATCAAGAAGAAGAATGTCTGGCTGCTGCAGCAACAGGCGGCACAATGCAACACGGCGGCGTTCACCACCAGAAAGGACATCTACAACCTGATCTGCAGGAGGACACCTGAGTGCATCCATTGCAAGTTCAAGATTTGCATCCAGATTCCAGGCATCTGCCGCATCAAGTTTTTCCTGCAATTCGGACTGTCTTGCACACAGCTTATCAAAGTCTGCATCAGGATCGCCGAATGCTTCATTTACTTTATCAAATTCTGCAAGGAGGTCTGTAATGGGTTTTACTCCCTCCATGACAATTTCTTTTACGGTTTTTCCGCTTTCAAGAACAGGTTCCTGTTCAAGATAGCCCATGGAATATCCTGGAGAAAGTATCGTGTCTCCTGTAAAATCCTTGTCTACACCGGCAAGAATCTTAAAGAGGGATGATTTACCAGCTCCGTTTTCTCCGATTACTCCGATTTTTGCACCATAATAATAAGATATGCTTATATCCTTAAGAACAACCTTGGTTCCGTATGCACGGGACACTCTATCCATTGTGTAAATAATTTTCTTGTCATCAACAGTCTTTGCCATAGTGGTAGTATATAGAAGAAACCTAAATAAGTCCACCGCCTGAAGATGTTGAAAAAAAATTCAAAAAACACCTTGACTATCAAAGATAATATGATAACATAGGAGATTAGAGAAAAATCTAAATTTACAGGCAAGATAGATGCAATTACTACAACGTTGTAGTAATTCTGATTGTTTTTTCATATTTTGGAGGAATTTCATGGAAATGATGATGCGACCGGATAATGCTGCAGCAATGTCAGCATTCAATAACATTGAAGCTTGCAAGGTAAAATAAGGATACGTTTATGGCAAAAAACAAAAAACATACAGTTCAGTATGACCGATGGGGGTATTTCTTTATAGCCCCATTCTTTGTAATTTATGTGATTTTTTCCCTTATTCCTCTTTTGGGAACTTTTGTAAACAGTTTTTTTGAGAATTATCGAGTTGGCTTGATGACAGTTGGACCTACATTTAACGGTCTTGAAAATTATAAAAATATTTTTGAAAGCGATATTCTTAAATACTCTGCAAACACGCTAATCATGTGGATTATAGGTTTTGTTCCTCAAATCCTTATATCTCTTCTTCTTTCCGTATGGTTCACGAATACTGAGCTCCGCTTAAAGTGCCAGCAGTTCTTTAAGACTGTCATATATATGCCGAACCTTATAATGGCATCAGCTTTTGCAATGTTGTTCTTTACGCTTTTTTCTGACAATGGACCTGTTAACAGCATCATAACAAATCTTGGATGGGCAAAGGAAAACATTCGCTTCCTTACATACACAAGTTGGACTCGCGTTCTTGTTGCTACTATGAACTTTTTGATGTGGTATGGTAATACAACGATACTTCTGATGGCTGGTATAATGGGAATTGACGAAAGTTTGTTTGAGGCAGCTCGTATTGACGGTGCAACACCTTTGAAAGTGTTCTTTAAGATTACGCTTCCCCTTCTGTTGCCTATTTTTGTATACGTACTTATAACAAGCCTTATAGGTGGTATTCAGATGTTCGATGTACCTCAAATTTTGAGTAATGGCGAAGGAACTCCAAACCGTACTTCAATGACATTGATTATGTATTTGAATAAACATCTTGGCAGCAAGAACTATGGTATGGCAGGTGCCGTATCTGTACTTACATTCATTGTTACAGCAATACTTTCAAGCATTGTTTACAGTTCAACAATGAAGAACTACACAAATTCTAACGGGAGAAGATAAATGAAAAGCATGAAAGCATCTTTAACGATAAGAAGATCTGTTGCTTATGTAGTACTGGGGCTGCTGGCTTTCTTATCTTTGTTTCCATTCATAATTCTGATTATAAATGCAACACGTCTGCATGCTCAGATTCAGAACGGATTCTCATTAATACCAGGAACAGCATTTTTTGCAAACTTCAGCAAAATGATGTCCAATGCAAACGTGCCTGTTTTAAGGGCTTTGATCAACAGTATATTCGTTTCATTCATGGCAGCTGTCCTTACGACATATTTTTCTTCAATGACCGCTTATGGACTTTACATGTATCGTTTCAATGGAAGAAACTTCGCATTCAAATTCATCCTTGCAGTCATGATGGTTCCCCTTCAGGTTTCAACACTCGGTTTCATAAAGCTTATTACTACAATAGGTATGATTGATACTCTTGCAGCCCTTTACATTCCGTCCATTGCGGCTCCAGTTGTATTCTTCTACTTGTATCAGGCAATGGAAGCAACTCTGCCGTATTCAATTGTTGAGGCAGCACGTGTTGACGGATGTAACGAATTTAAGACTTTCAATACAATCGTACTTGCAATGATGAAACCTTCAATTGCAGTTCAGGCAATTTTTTCATTCGTAAGTTCTTGGAACAACTACTTTACTCCTGCACTCGTAATAAGTAGCAAGGAAAAAAAGACTATTCCAATTCTGATTGCACAGCTTCGTAGTGCTGACTATCAGAAATTCGATATGGGACAGGTCTACATGATGATTTGTCTCGCCATAGTACCGCTGATTATTGTATACCTCATACTTTCAAAGAGTATTATAAGTGGTGCTACTGCTGGTGGTGTCAAGGAATAATTCCTCCTAAAGACATATCTATCTTTTCAGCCGTGCCTTTTCCATGAAGGTACGGCTGTTTTTTTTAATTGCATTAAAGTCTTAAAACGGTTATAATAAATTTACTATGAATAAAAGACATATTTTCAAGCGTATTGCTTTTGTCATTTTCAGTGTTTTTGTATTCAGTTTCACAAGCTGTCTTACAAGCACAACGTCATCAGGTACAGTAGGTGCGAACCGAAGTCAGCTTATGCTTGTTTCAGAAGAAACAATGGAACAGAGTGCTAGGGAATCATACGCCCAGGTGCTTTCCGAGGCAAAAGCCAGTGGAACTTTAAATACAAATGCAGCTACGACAAACAGAGTCCGCAATATTGCCAACAGGCTTATAAGGCAGGTTGGCGTTTTCAGAAATGATGCGTTGTCTTGGGACTGGCAGATAAATGTCATTACAGATGACACTGTAAATGCATGGTGCATGCCTGGTGGAAAAATCGTAGTATATACAGGAATTATCAACAGCCTTAATCTTACAGATGGAGAACTTGCTGCTGTAATGGGACACGAGATTTCACATGCTTTAAAAGAGCACAGCCGTGAACAGGCAAGCCATGATGCACTTACAAATATAGGAATTTTTGCAATTGCACAGCTTGCAGGACTTGGAGATTTTGGAACAACTGCGCTTGCCCTTGCCACTCAGTATACAATAGCCCTGCCGTTTTCCCGCTCACATGAGACGGAAGCTGATCATATGGGAACTGAGCTTATGGCACGTGCTGGATATGATCCTTACGAAGCCGTAAACATTTGGGTAAAAATGTCTAAGCTGAGCGGTTCAAGCGTACCAGAAATCCTTAGTACGCATCCTTCTCACGACACGCGTATCAAGGACTTGCAGTCCGTTGCTGCAAAAGTTTATCCATTGTATCAGTCTGCTGACAAAGCTTAAATATTTTAATTATTACGCCTCCTTGCTTTAAGCAAAGGGGGCTTTTTTTTGACTATGAGTAAGAACACTTTAAAAAATTACAATCCAATGGCAATTCTTGATCCTTTCCGCAATAAGGATTTTAAAGGAGAGTGGCCTACTATTCCTGAAATGTTTGACATCACTGTAAAAAGATGTGGAGACAGAAACTGCTTTACCGAATTCAATGATAAGGGGGAACGAAATACACTTACATACAGACAGGCACATGAAAACATTCTTCGGCTTGCTTTATGGTTTTCTGCACATGGCATACATCACGGTGAAAAGATTGCTGTGACAGGGAAAAATTCCCCTGAATGGGCAACGGTTTTTCTTGCAGCTCTTTATGCAGGGGCGGTAATCTGTCCTATAGATTATGCGCTTAAATGCGAAGAACAGGAAAATCTTCTTGCAACAGCAAAGCCAAAGTTTCTTTTTGTTGATGATGAAAAGTATGACTGGTATGCAACTAAAACGCATGACTTTCAGATATATTCACTGAATCAAAAGCACCCTGAAAATTATGTTTATAATCTGGAGGTTTCAGGGGATGAACATAGTGATATGAATCTTGATCTTCCAAAGGAAGATGATACGGCTGCAATTTTGTTTACAAGCGGTACTACAAGCATTCCTAAAGGCGTAATGCTCAGTCATAAAAATTTAACGAGTGATGCATTTATTGCCCAGACAAACATGATTATAGACTATCATGATGTATTTTATGCGCTTTTGCCTATTCATCATGCATACACCATGCAGGCAGTGTTTATGGAATCAATCTGCATCGGTGCAGAAATCGTTTTTGGCAAAAGTCTTTCTGTATCAAAGATGATGACTGACTTAAAGCTTGGCAACATTACGATGATGCTTGGTGTTCCAATGCTGTTCAACAAACTTGCAGACGGAATTGAAAAGGCTATAAAGAAAAAGGGTGTCGCAGTATATACTCTCATAAGCATCCTGCGTCAGATTTCTTACCTTACAAAAAAAATTTTTGGAATAAACATAGGCAAGTTTTTGTTTAAGAGTGTTCTTAAGCAGGCAAATTTGTACACAATAAGGATTGCCATTAGTGGAGGAGGGCCTCTGTCTAAAAGTGTGTTCAGATTCTTTAATGAAATGGGCATAGATTTTGTTCAGGGATACGGTCTTACAGAAACATCGCCAATAATTGCCCTTAACCCAGTTGAGCATTTTAAGATTGAAAGTGTCGGAAGTTACTTTGCTGGTCACATGCAGATGAAAATACTTGATCCGAATGAAGAAGGTATTGGAGAAATTTGTGTAAAAGGCCCTATGGTTATGCAAGGCTATTACAATCTGCCAGAGGAAACTGCAAAGGTTTTTACCGAAGACGGATGGTTTAAGACGGGTGACCTCGGTTGGCTTGACAGTGAAAATTACCTGATGCTTTCTGGACGTGCAAAAAATATGATAGTTACTGAAGGTGGAAAAAATGTATATCCTGAAGAAATAGAAGATATGTTCCAGTTGGAAAGTGACATTCAGCAGATTACGGTACAGGGGTACATTGCAAATGAAGAACGGAAATCAGAAGAGTTGGAAGCCCTGATTTATCCTGCTGACAGTGTCTATGAAAGCTTTAACGCAGATAGAAAAGAATCTGCGGCAAAGGAAAGTGTTAAAACTTACATATCAGGAATAGTAGACAAAGTTAATCATAAGCTGCTGCCTTATCAGAGAATTACAAGAATAACGATTCTTGATGAACCTCTTGAAATGACAACAACCTTGAAAGTAAAACGAAATTATAAAAAATAAGGATGAAAAAGATGAAACACAACATGCAGCTGCTTCAGGAACTTGCAGCAAAAAACGGACCTTTATGCGTTGGACTTGATACAGATCCTTCATATATACCACAGTCAGTAATAAACAAATTTAATTCTCCTGCAGAAGCAGTTCTTGCATATAACAAGGAAATAATCAGCAGAATAAAAAGTGCCGGCAGTGCATGTTGCTGTAAAGTTCAGATTGCCTATTATGAGGCGATGGGACTTGAAGGCATGAGGGTATATGCTCAGACTGTAAAAGCTGTAAAAGATGCAGGATTAATATGCATTTCTGACATAAAGAGGGGAGATATTGCCGCTACAGCTGGAGCTTATGCAAAAGCTCATTTTTCAGGCGATTTTGAAAGTGACATTATAACGATAAATCCTTATATGGGATTTGACACCCTTAAGCCTTTTACCGAATATTGCGAAAAGGGAAAGGGAATGTTTGTGTTGCTTCGGACAAGTAATCCTGGCATGACTGATATTGAGCAGCAGGAACTAAAGACAGGTGAAAGAGTTCTTGATAAAGTAGGTTCTGAACTGGAAAAAATTTCTATGGAATATGCAAAAATCTTTGACAGGCAGACATGTAGTCCTGTAGGTGCAGTTGTAGGCTGTACAGAAGAAAGTGATGCAAGACAGCTTAGGGATGCATACCCAGATATCTTCTTTCTTATTCCAGGATACGGAGCTCAAGGAGGGGCGGCCAACATAGCTGCGACACTGCTAAAAAAAGCTGGTGGTACGGTAAACAGTTCAAGAGGCATTTTGTGTGCATGGAAAAAGTCAGAAACTTGCCTGCAAAAAGACAAGGATGGTACTCTTTCAATTGATGATCTTGGAGATGCTGCCGGACAGGCTGCGATAGCTTCTAAAATAGACTTGATGAATGCAGTTGGAGCATGAATATGTTTGATAAGCCTCAGATAGACAAAGACGGTAACGGCATTCAGTTTAACGGAGATGGTCTTGTCGAATGCTGTAAGCCAATACATGGACAAAATAATGTATATTTGCTGCAAGCTGTAATACGACTGGAAAGAGAGTCTCAAGTTGTTCCAAAGCCAGGACAGTTTTACATGCTACGTACAAAGACCAGTGACGGTTATTTTAAACGTCCTATAAGTGTTTATCATGTAGAAGAATATAATGACGGAGCAAGAAAACTCCGTCTTCAGTTTCTTATTTTGGCAAAAGGTACTGGTACTAAAGAATTATGTGCCTTACAGAAAGGTGACAGGTTTTTAGTTACAGGTCCTGAAGGAAAACCTTTTACGCTGATTGACAGTGTTGATACAAAGAAGACTGAAATTTGCATAGTTGGCGGAGGTATTGGCATTGCGCCCGTTGCAAATTTTGCTTCTTCTTTACCCGAAAAGTCCTATGATTTTTTTGCCTGCTTTAAAACTGGTTCTTACGGATTGGAATATGTAAAGGCTAATAATCTTGTAATTGCGACTGATGATGGCTCTGTGGGCATAAAGGGGATGTTGCCTGTTGCATTGACAGCAGAACTTGTTAAAAAGAGTGGATACAAAGTAATTTATGCATGCGGACCGACACCTATGCTTGCATACATTCAGAAACTTGCAAAAGAATGTAACGTAAAGGCATATCTTAGTGTTGAGCATCACATGCTGTGCGGTGCTGGTGCATGTCTTGGCTGTGCCATTGTTACAAAGAATGGGACACTGCGTGTTTGTAAAGAAGGTCCTGTATTTGATGCAGAAATTCTTGATTTTGAAAAGCCTTCTGCCAGAAAAGTTCCTCTTGCAGAAGATGAAGAGCCTGATATAAGTGTTGATATTGCAGGCGTTCATTTTGAAAATCCTGTATTTGCGGCTGCAGGAACATTCGGATACGGACAGAATTTCCGAGGTTATTCAGATGTAAATGCATGGGGTGCAATTTGTTCAAAAGGAACCACTCTTAATCCTAGGGATGGTAATGCAGGGCAAAGGTGCATAGAAGTTCCCGCAGGCGATATAAATTCTATCGGCTTGCAGAATCCGGGAATGCGGTACGCTGTGGAAGAACTCATTCCTGATATGATGAAACTGAAGCCTAAGACAATTATTAATCTTGCAGGCAGTGATTTGGAATCTTACGTGGAAGCAACAAAACTTGCAGATACGACAGACGCTCCAATGATTGAGTTAAATATCAGCTGTCCTAATGTAAAGGCAGGTGGTCAGGCTTGGGGTATAAAAAGCGAGCTTGCGTTTGAATGTGTAAGTGCCGTGCGTAAGGCCACAAAAAAGCCTTTAATGGTAAAACTGTCACCTAATGCGCCTGACTTGCGGGCTGTGGCAATGGCCTGTGTAAAAGCTGGAGCTGATGCGTTAAGCCTTGTAAACACATTCCAGGCAGTATCAATTGATATTGAAAGCGAAAAGCCTTGGTTCAATAATATCAGGGCTGGATTGTGCGGTCCTGCAATAAAACCTCTGGCTCTGCGGATGGTATACGATGTTGCCGAAGAAATGAATAAATTGCCGGTAGAACAGCGCATTCCGATTGTAGGCATTGGAGGAATCAGTACCTGGCAGGATGCGGTGGAATTTATTATGGCAGGAGCTTGTGCAGTACAAATAGGTACAGCGACATTTGTAAATCCTGACGTTGCAAAAGAAGTTGTTTTGGGACTAAAGACATTCATGAAAAGAAAAGGCTACAGAAACATAAAACAGATGTGTGGGGTAGCACTGCAAAACTTGTAATTTTGTTACTAATGCAGTAAGAGGGTTGTTTCTTTATCTAGTATGAGAAAATTGATTTTAGTACTGGTTTGTCTTTTTCTGACAGGTACAGTATTTTCACAGGGTGTTTCAATGGCAAGACTTTTATATCAGGGACACGGCAGTTACAGAATTGTTTCTGCAGAAGGACTTGTAATATATATAGATCCGTATGCAGGGGACGGTTATAAAATGCCCGCTGATTTTGTACTTGTAACTCATGAACATCCTGATCATAATAAAGTTGAACTTGTTACGAAAAAAAAAGACTGTCTTGTCTTTCATGCAAAAAATTTTATGTCCAGTGGAAAATACGGCGAAGCTCGTTTTCACGGCATACGAATACGGGCTGTTCCTGCATATAATAAAAATCATTCACAGAGCGAATGTGTCGGTTTTGTCATTACACTGGAAAATGGCATTAAAATCTACTGTGCTGGAGACACATCCTATACAGATTACATGCAGGAAGAACTAGCCTACATGAATATTGACTATGCACTGCTTCCTTGTGACGGCATATACAACATGGATGCAAAAGAAGCCGCCAGATGTGCAAATATCATTGGAGCAAAGCATTCCATTCCAATACATACAAAGCCTGGTGCTCTTTTTTCACCTGAAGTCGCACAGCAGTTTGCTATCGAAATAGACATGAAAAAGACTGATTACTTGATTTTAAAACCAACAGAAGAAACAAATCTGTTGCAGGCAAATCTTCAGAATTGAACAACTTGTCAAAAAGTGTTAAAATGTCATTATGAATACTTATGTGGCATTATGTGCTGTCGGAGCAGAAAAAATACTTGGTAACGAGTTAAAACTTCTTGGTTATAAGCTTGATGGAAATGCACCCGGAAGAGTCTCTTTCATTGGTGATGAAGATGCCTTATATCGTGCTAACTATTGTTTACGCACAAGCGACCGAGTTTATCTCCAAATGGCAAAATATAAAGCATCTGACTTTGACGAGCTTTTTGATGGCTGTTATAGCATAAACTGGCAGAATTATTTCAAGAAAAATGTCCGTGTAGTCGTAGACAAAGTTCGGTGTCATAAAAGTAAGCTTTCAAGCGAACATTCGATTCAGGGAATCATTCAAAAAGCTATCTATAAAAAGCTTGGCGATAGATGGAACATGACGACTCTACCAGAAAAAGGTGAAGAATGTACCATCCGCGTATACATGGAAGAAAACACTGCAAACATTCTGCTTGATACCAGTGGGGAAGCCCTTCACATACGAGGCTACAGAACGGCTGGTGTTCTAGCTCCTTTACGCGAAACGACAGCTGCGATTCTGTTGCAGGAAATGCTCTGGAAACGAAAAACCCCTTTGCATGATCCTTTCTGCGGAAGTGGAACTATAGTAACCGAAGCTGTTTTGTATGCTCATAACGTTGCACCAGGCTTAGGCAGACATTTTGCTTATGAACATTTTGCCATTTATAATCAGGATAAAGCTTTCGAAATAAAGAAGGCAGAAGCTGCAAAGATACGTACAGATGTCCTGTGCCGTATTACAGGAAGTGACATTGACAGAACTGCTGTGGAAAAAGCAAGGCTTAATGCAGAGCATGCATGCGTCATGGCAGGTAGAGCACTTCAAATGATTGGAAGTGATGCAAAAATAGAACGCCCAGACTTTGTGGAAAGTAGTTTTTCTGATTTAAAAGCTCCTTATGATGAAGGAGTTCTTTTATGTAATCCACCTTATGGAGAGCGTTTGGGAGACATCCAGCAGGCAGAAGAACTGTACAAATCCATGTCTAGCCTGTTTGCAGATTTTCCAAACTGGAAAATGGGATTTATTACCAGCCAAAAGACTTTTCAGAAATGCATTGGAAAATATGCCACCGCATTGAAATCTATAAAGGCTGGAAAATTAGATACAACTTTATATATATACGATAAAAAATAATGGCAGTCCCTGTAGAACACGACAAGCGGAAACATGAGATCCTCGATAAAGCACTTACGCTCTTTATAGAAGAAGGCTATGAAGACGTGACTTTTCAAAAAATTGCAGACCGTTGCGGCATTACGAGAACAACTTTGTACATCTATTTTAAGAACAAAAGGGAAATATTCTCATGGAGCATAAAGCAGCTGACAAATGACATGGAGAAAGAACTTCTCATTGTTGTTCAGGACAAGTCATTGAACACCGAAGAATGTCTAAGAAAGCTTTTTAATGTCATGCTGACTTTCTGCGAATCAAGGGCAAAGCTTTTTCAAGTGCTGTTGTCCTATTTGCTTCAGCTGCAGAAAACACAAATTTCTGTAAATGAACGTGTCCGCCGTAGATTTATAAGGCTTCATCACCTTATTACAGGTGTCGTAATAAAAGGTCAGAAATCTGGTGAATTTAAACTTCTTCCAATAAAAAAAGTTGAAGATATGCTGTACATGATTTTGGAAAATGCAGTATTCCATATAGTTGTGCTTGGAAAGACAAACCTTGACGACATAAAGGAAATTGCAGACTTTACAATTAATCATATATGCAAGGATAAATGCAGGGAGTAGACTATAAATGTGGATGTATATTGCATTATGCTTTATTCCTTTAATCGCAATGTTTATATGTATTGCAGTAATGGCAAAAGGATTTAAATTATGGAAGGGGCTTCTTGCCTGCATTTTAGGTCTGGCAGCAGTCATTCCGATTGCAATTATGCAACTATTTGTAGGAGCTCTGATTTCTGCAAAAAATCTTCAAGGCATCCTTATAAGTGCTATTGTCGTAAACGGTTTGATAGAAGAATCTATAAAAATGCTTTTTATGTTCCTGCTTCCTGCAAAAAATACTCGAGAAAATCTGTTCTTTCTGTATTCAATATTAAGTGGATTGGCATTAGGCTGCTGTGAAACCCTTTTTTACCTTATAAGTGGCATTGACAGTTTGGGACTCAGAATGGCAACAGCTGTCATTATCCATGTTGCATGTGGCGCTCTTGACGGGCTTTTTGTCTATGGCATAAAAACTAAGAGATTTAATCTGTCTCCATTCTTCTTTTCGTTCATGCTTCATGGAATTTATAATTACTTTGCAGGATTCGGTCAGAGTTCCATCTATTTTTACTTGTCATTTGCAGTAATTCTTTTTGCAATAATAGAATGTCGCATACAATACATAAAAATACGTGATAGTTTATGATGTCCTAAATTATTTCAGATAAAAATATTGTTGATTGACAATTAAGAATGTTGCTGTTAGACTTAAAAAAGGAGTTTTTATATGACATTAAAGGACAAATACGAAAAATGTTTGCAGGATTCTGAAAACTTTATAACAGGGGAAATGAAAAATCCTACTGTATCATATAAATATGGACGGGAATTGGCTAATTTCTTTAATAATGAATTAGATTTTTCTGATATAAATATTCATTACACATATCCAATGGAAAAATTTGCAGGCTTAAAGGAAGATTGGGATTTAAAAATACAGTTTCAGCTTCGTAAACCTGAAATAAACCGCTTTTCTCCTCTTAATGCACCTTATGTATTCCAATATCTTTCAACAATGGCAGATTCCAGCTGGTCAAAAGGAGAGCCTTTGGACAGTGAAGCAAAGGAAATCATGCGTGGCATGAAAGACAAACTTAATCCTGTTCAGGATGGAATGAACATAAAGACTGTAACTGTAGAATGGGCTGTTCACGTTCCTGACTGTACCACATTCTATGTAAATTTCTTCTATGCTTATGAAAACAGAGAGGAAATGGATTAATTAGTTAATTA
The DNA here is from genome assembly GCA_947167345.1 of uncultured Treponema sp. Classification (GTDB taxonomy): domain Bacteria; phylum Spirochaetota; class Spirochaetia; order Treponematales; family Treponemataceae; genus Treponema_D. The sequence goes on along the minus strand of CAMVHR010000008.1, from coordinate 63,221 downwards.
ATATCTGTTTTATATAAGTAGGGCTGTTCTTGAAGTTAGCTAAGCTTCATACGAACAGCCTTTTTTTTTGATGCCATACAATGAGGAGGTTAAAATGGCTGTTCATACAGAAAAAGAAATAAAAGAATTGATAAAAAGCATGACTCTTGAAGAAAAATGTAGCTTGCTGAGCGGAGCCGACTATTGGCACACAAAAAGCATTGAACGACTTGGAATTAATCCCATAATGGTAAGTGACGGGCCTCATGGACTCAGAAAGCAAAATCTGGAAAAAGAAGAAAGTAGTGCAAACGAAAGCATAAAAGCTATCTGCTTTCCTGCCGCATGTGCGACAGCAAGCTCTTTTGACAGAAATGTCTTGAAAAAACTTGGAGATACCCTTGCAAAAGAATGTCAGCAGCAAGATGTTTCAACCATCCTTGGTCCGGCAGTAAACATAAAACGCTCACCGCTTTGCGGTCGTAACTTCGAATACATCAGTGAAGACCCATATCTTGCCGGAGAGCTTGCAGCAAGCTATATAAACAGCGTACAGTCTCATCATGTAGGCACGTCAATAAAGCATTTCGCACTTAACAATCAGGAATTCCGAAGGCTTACAGCTTCTTCAAACTGTGACGAACGCACAATGAGGGAAATCTATCTTACTGCATTTGAAAAAGCTGTAAAGCAGTCTCAGCCTGCAACCATAATGCACAGCTACAATTTAATAAACCACGCCTACGCAGGGGAAAGCAAATGGCTTTTGACTGATGTGCTGCGTAGGGAATGGGGGTTCAAGGGCATTGTAATGTCTGATTGGGGAGCTGTAAATGATCGTGTAAAAGGACTCTCTGCCGGGCAAGACCTTGAAATGCCATCTTCAAGAGGAATTAACGATAAGAAAGTTGAGGAGGCTGTAAAAAAGAATCCTGAAATAGAAAAGACTCTGGATGAAACTTGTGAAAGACTATTGAAATGGATATTTGAATTTCAGGACAACAGGGAAAAAGGGGAATTTGATTTTGCAAAACATCATGAAATTGCACGGGAACTTGAAGAGGAATGCATTGTACTTTTAAAAAATGATGGAATTCTTCCATTGAAAAAAGAAACAAAACTTGCTGTAATAGGGGAGTTTGCAAATAAACCTCGCATTCAGGGAGGAGGTTCCAGTCATATAAATACAACTACGGTTGTAAGTCCTCTAGAAGCCTTAAAAAATGTAGGTGTCTCATTTGAATATGCACAGGGGTACTGCATTGACAGAACAGAAGATGAAGATGCTGCTCTTGTAAAAGAAGCCGTGGCTCTGGCAGAAAAATGCAACACGGTAATATTTTTTGCAGGACTGCCAGATAGCTATGAAAGTGAGGGGTATGACAGAGAGCATTTGAATCTGCCTCCTGTACAGAACAAACTGATAGAACAGATTGTAAAAGTAAATAAAAATATAATCATCGTTCTTCAAAACGGTTCTCCTGTTCTAATGCATTGGGCAAAAGATGTGAAAGCCATCGTTGAAGCATATCTTGGAGGAGAAGCTGTTGGAGAAGCGATCGTAAATGTACTGACAGGAAAAGTAAACCCAAGCGGAAAGCTTGCGGAGACATTTCCCCTGCGCCTTGAAGATACTCCTGCATATCTTAGCTTTTCAAAGGACAGGCATAATGTAGATTACGGGGAAGGTGTTTTTGTAGGCTACCGCTATTACGATTCCCGTAATATGGAAGTTGCATATCCTTTCGGATTCGGACTAAGCTACACGACATTTGAATACACTGACATTTCAACATCCAAAGACAGTTTTTCTGATGCGGAAACAGTAACAGTAACAGTTTCCGTAAAAAATACCGGTTCTGTTGCAGGAAAAGAAGCCGTTCAGCTTTACATTCGTGACAATACGGGTGTTACAATTCGGCCGGAAAAAGAGTTGAAAGGTTTTGAAAAAATAATGATTGAGCCTGGTCAGACAAGAACTGTTTCATTTACTCTTGATAAAAGAAGTCTTGCATGGTACAACACAGACATTCATGAATGGTATGCTGCAAGTGGTGAATATGACATTCTTATAGGAGCATCTAGTCGGGACATTCGTCTTACAAAAAAAATAAGTTTCAAGACAGATGTACACCTGATAAAGTTTATTGAGCCTAATACGACTGTCGGTGACCTTATGGAAGATGAAAGGACAAAAGACATCATAAAAAACTTTACTGACAGAAATCAGCAGCAGAATAAGGAAGTTGACAGTTCAGAAAAAGAAGCCATAACTGACAAGATGAATGCGGAAATGCTGAAGGGCACACCTCTGCGCACATTGCACACAATGGGATATAATCTGGCAGAAGAAGATTTTGAAAAACTTCTGGAAGACCTGAAAAAAGCAATTCAATAAAGTTTTTAAGAAAATAAGGGTGTCCAACTGGACACCCTTTTTATATATTTTTAACTGATATTTTTATTACATGGAACAGTTAATTAAAATACAGCGATAACGTCTCCGTTAGGATATCTCTTCTGAATCCACTCTTTTACTTTTGCACTCTTTACAGCATTTACCAAAGCCTTGATAGCCTCATCATTTTCATGACCTGTCTTTACAGCGATTACATTTACATAAGGAGAGTCTGCTCCTTCTACAAACAAACCGTCCTTGGAAGCATTGAGCCCAGCTGGAATTGCATAGTTTCCGTTAATGACTGCTGCATCAACATCTGGAAGAATGCGTGGTACAGAAGCTGCTTCTACTTCTGTAAACTTAAGGTTATTAGGATTAGAAGTAATGTCGAGTGGTGTTGCTGTGATTCCAGCGCTTGCTTTAAGAGTAATCAGACCTGCTGACTGAAGCAAAAGAAGTGCGCGGCCTTCATTTGTTGGATCGTTCGGAATACCAATGTTAGCACCTGCAGGAATGTCAGAAATTGACTTGTATTTCTTTGAATACAGGGCTATAGGTTCAATATGAACTCCTCCTGCATTTGAAAGATGAGTGCCCTGCTCCTGATTGAATGACTCAAGGTAAGGTAGGTGCTGGAAATAGTTTGCATCAATCTGACCGTCTTCAAGAGCCTTGTTTGGTGTTACATAATCAGTAAACTCAACAACCTTAAGTGTAATTCCCTGTTTCTTAAGGTCAGCCTTTATGAGGTTAAGGATTTCCGCATGAGGCTCTGGTGTTGCTCCCACTTTAAGAGTTGTCTTTTTTTTGCCGGCTGCAAAAGAAAGTGATGCAGCTGCTGCCAAAACTAAAACTGTGCTTATAATTTTTTTCATAGTAATTTTCTCCTTGAAAGTTCTAAAATCTTATAAGCCTAGTTATACTGATACAAAGACTTTAGGTCAATCATTTTGTTTATACTATTTTTGTATGACATATTATAGTTTTTATCTATAAGACATGAGCTTTGTGCTGATTTTTGTTCCAACATGCTGAATAAGTTCTACAAGCACAAGGATCACTACAACAGCGGCAATCATTATTTCCGTGCGGAACCGTTGATATCCATACCTTATGGCAAGATCGCCCAGTCCGCCACCACCAACGGCCCCTGCCATTGCAGAATAGCCGATAAGGTTTATGATTGTAAGTGTTATGCCGTCTACTAAAGCAGGCAGGGCTTCTGGTATAAGAACTTTTGTAATTATCTGCATGTTTGTAGAACCCATTGCTTTTGCAGCCTGAATCAGCTCCGGATTGACTTCATTCAGGGCTGATTCTATTATTCTTGCAACGAAAGGGGCTGCTGCAATTGAAAGGGGAACAATAGTTGCAGCTGTACCGATACTTGTGCCTACAATAATTCTGGATAGGGGGAACAGAACTATCATAAGTATTATAAAAGGAAAAGAACGCAGTACGTTCACAATACGGCTTAAAACCTGATTCAGAACAGGCTTGGGCATTATGCCATTTTTGTTGGTGATACAGAGCAATACGCCTATCGGAGATCCGAGAATGAGTGAAAAAACGGTAGAAAACAATACCATCAAAAGTGTCTGAACTGTAGATGTTCCGACTAAAACAAATTTATCAATCATTTCTGCTCCTCCACATTAACTCCATGTTCTGTAAGATACTGAATTGCTTTTTTTAGTTCTTCATCTCTTCCTGATAAATCAACAATCATCGTTCCAATTTCATTGTCTTGAATATGCTGGACTCCAGCAGCACGAATGTTAAATTCGACATTAAAATTATGGGCTAGGTCACTCAAAACAGGCTTGCCTGTAGATTCGCCTATAAAGCGGAGAATGTAGTTGCCTCCTTCCTTTGACCACCGTATAATTTCTTTTGAGTCTGTACTAAGGTGTGAAAGAAAATCTTTTGTTACCGTAGATTGAGGATTTGAGAATATATCCGTAACCCGGCCTTGCTCAACTATGCGCCCATTGTCAATTACAGCAACCTGCTCGCATGCATCACGGACAACTTCCATCTGATGTGTAATCATTACTACTGTAAGATTCATTTTTGCCTGAATTTCGCGGATAAGGTCAAGTATCGAATGAGTTGTCTGAGGATCAAGGGCACTTGTCGCTTCATCACAAAAAAGAATGTCCGGCTTTGTTGCAAGAGCACGAGCAATGGCAACCCTTTGCTTTTGTCCGCCAGAAAGCGTACTGATAGGGGCATCTTCGCGGTCTTCCAAACCGACAAGCCTGAGCATTTCTTTTACTCTAGCTTTTATTTCTGTTTTTGGGGTCTTGCATAATTCAAGGGGATATGCAACATTTTTACCTGCGGTTCTGGAAGAAAACAGGTTGAAGTTCTGAAAAATCATCCCTATTTTTCTTCGCTCTGCAATCAATTCTGCCTTAGGGAGATTGTCAACTCTTTTGTCATTATAATACACCTCCCCTGAATCGGGTTGTTCCAGAAGACTTACAAGACGGACAAGGGAAGACTTTCCTGCACCACTTTTCCCTATGATTCCAAAAATCGTATTTTCTGGAATATCAACAGAAGTATCACTGACTGCTTCGATATATCCATCTGTTGATTTATACGTTTTTTTCAAGTGTTTTAATACTATATGCATGATTTTGTATCATACGAAAAACAAAACTCATGGTCAAGTTGTAATTTTTGACTCATTTTGTTTCAAAAATTTGTACAAAAAACAACCTGACAGTTTGCTTGTTTTTAGTCCTAAAGTTGAATGCCGTTCTTTATTTTTTCTTCAAAACGTTGTCGTTTTTTGTCTGTCAAGGGATTTTCCTTTCCTGCTAAAACAGCTCTCAGCGCTTCCATTTCTTCTCCGTTAAACGATACAGCTGCATTCATGTTGTTTTCGAATGATGCCGTTGCCATAGGGCACACCTTTCGCACCATATCAAGAATGACTTCTGCATATTTGCGGATTTCATACTGAGCATGACTGTCCAGACGCAGCTTAAGAAAATGAAACAGGTTGTGAAGATCCATCTGCCAGTAAAACTCTGTATATAAGGCTAGAGGAAGGTTTATTCTTGCAATTTCCCTTGCAAGACCGCTTTCTACCATTCCAGCGTATGTTTTGTATGCTGCTTCCTGGCCGGCAATAAATTCTGTGCGCACTTTTTCTGCCTGTTCTTTTGGAAGCGGCTCTAAATTGCGCCCTTGCTTGTTATCAGAGGCCTGATTCGCTATGCAACTGTCTTCTGGAACATAGAATTCATCCTTCATAATGCTGTATCGTCCTGAAACCTCATTCATGCGTCCCATTCTATGGCGTACCCACTGTCGGGCAACAAAAATAGGCATTTTAAGATGGAATGTAAAAACAACTTGTTCAAAAGGAGACGTATGCTGATGCCTCAAAAGATAGTCGATAAGAGCCGCATCCTGACTGACTGTCTTTGTTCCGGCTCCGTAAGAAACGCGTGCAGACTGAACAATGCGTTGATCGCTTCCGTAATAGTCAACAAGGCGTACAAAACCTTTGTCAAGAACAGTAAATTCCTTATCCAGAATTTCTTCGGCTTCTGGAACAATACAGTGTGCCATAAAAATAATCCTCCAGTATTTTTTATTTAGAAGTTGCTGAGTCAGAGCTATCAGCGTCTTTTATGCTTTCGGGTTCAATTACAATAGGTGCATTCCGATACGCATATATTGCATAACATGTGCCAAGTAAAAGAATTGCAAGTCCTAAAATGCGTACAATGATAACGCCAATGCGTTGAGATGCCATGATGAACAGAAGTACAGCCGCAACTACTTCGCTCACTGATTCAAGTAAAAAGAGTCCTCCTTCAATATCTTTTCCTTTAAGCATTGCAAACATGAAAAATCGCATGATGGCGGCAACAAGCAAATACACAGCGAGAACGTAGAGCATTAGCCTGAATACGGCTTCAGCGGCACTGAATAATACAAAAGGAAGAAAAATAGCGAGAAGTCCTATGGTTATGCTCATAAGGCTGTGAGTCATTACATTCAGTTTATATCTGGAATCATCCAGAAAATTACGTACCTTAAGCAAATCGTAAAATCCGTTCATTACTGCTGCGGCACCAAGTAAAATTACAACAACTTTAATGCTTGCTTCTGGAGCTACAAGAACGATAAAACCGACAACAGCGGCCAAAATGCCAAAGAAAAAATTCGTCTTTCCCATAAAGAGTCCTCCTTATGGCAGTATATCATTGTTTTAGATTTTAATATATTGATATTATAGTAAATTTTTTTATTAAGTTTTATAAAATTCGCTTGACATAAATATAAAATTTAGTGTATAGTCTGAATACAATTGATTGGAGCGATGGCAGAGTGGTCGAACGCGGCGGTCTTGAAAACCGTTATACCCTTTCGGGTATCGGGGGTTCAAATCCCTCTCGCTCCGTTTCCTAAAAGGTTTTTTTAGGAGTTTGGAGGTGTGGTAGAGCGGTAATACAACGGTTTGCTAAACCGTCGGTTCCTAAAAGGGCCGGGCAGGTTCAACCCCTGTCGCCTCCGCTACCGAAACAGGTTATTTCTTGCCTTGGCAGTGGTAATTCTGTTAGGATTTTTTGAGACTGTGGCTCAACTGGATAGAGTGTTGGCCTGCGGAGCCGAAGGTTGGCGGTTCGAACCCGCCCAGTCTCACTATTATTACAGGTTTTTGAATTCTTTAACTGACTTTTGGCATTGTGTACAGTTAAAGAGGGAAAGCTTCAGATGTTCCTTGTTAAGTGTGCTTTTCCTGTGATTCAAAAAGTCCTGTATTTTTTTTGCTCTTTTAAATTTTTCAAAGCCTTTTTTGGAAAGATGTCCGAGTGGTTTAAGGTCCACGCTTGGAAGGCGTGCATACCCGAAAGGGTATCGGGGGTTCGAATCCCCCTCTTTCCGATTGAGTCCAGATGCTTTGCACATAGCAGCTAGAAAACCCCGCCAGATTCGGAAGAAAGCAACGGTATTTAGATTGCTGTGGTGCCGGAGATTATCTGGGCTCTTTTTTTATCTATTTTTTATCTTTTCGAGACAAAGCTTGTAGCCGTTCTAGTAATGGCGGATGATTGTAATATATCATGCTGTAGATTTTTGGTGGAGTTACTTCCGAAAGATTTTCCTTGTTCAGCTTTATTAAGGCTGTCTCCAAAGGACGGCTGTTTCCGCAAATTTCGGCTGCATACATGTCTGCCTGAAACTCATCGCGCCTGCTGAAAAGATTTGCGATAAAAGAAGCTATTATGCCAAATCCTTCTAATGCAAGATTTAATAGAAAAATTCCTATAAACTGAATGTATGGCTGTACAGTCTCAACAACAACATTTCCTTCAAGCACAGTTATAGAGGTTTCAGGAGCAAAACCAAATCCTCTGTAGAGTTCAGGAATCTTTATGAGGTAGCTTATGGCAAATAATGCAATGAACACAAGAGGAATCATTACACACAATCTCTTTATTATGTGATGATGCATGTAATGACCAAGTTCATGCCCAAGAACTGCCTCAATTTCATCAACAGAAAGCTGCTGGATAAGCGTATCATATAAGACAACCCTTTTGTTCTTGCCAAATCCTGTAAAATAGGCATTGCTATGGCGGCTTCTCTTGGACGCATCCATCATAAAAATTCCCTTTGATTCAAAGCCTGTTTTCTTTAGCAGTGTTTCAAGTCTTGCTTTAAGAATGTTGTCTTCTATTGGGGAAAATTTATTGAACAGGGGGGCAATCCATATTGGATACACGCATGACAGAATCAAGCTGAATGCGACATAGACGATTCCTAGTAATACCCACCAGCTGGAACTCACATGTAACAGCAGGAATATTGCTATGAGCAAGAGAGGAAGTCCTATAATCATTCCGACAAGCAAAGATTTTATACTGTCTGCAAGCCACATTTTTAGAGTCATGTTGCTGAAGCCATATTTCTTTTCTATGCAGAATTCTGCGTACAAATCAAAAGGTAGCGACAGAATGGCGGAAGGCAGTGACGATAAAAATGAAAAACAGATTAATGTCAGGTATATACTCTTTAGGTTGTAAAACAGCGTATTAAAAAGCATTACATAAAATCCACTAAAGACTAGTACCATTGTCAGGACAAAGCCTGCGATGGCTTGTGGAATGAACAGAAAATACTTTTCGTTTTCGTATTCACATGTTTTCTTTAAAAGTTTACTGTCCATGTATCCGAAAAGTTCTTTCGGTACTTTGCAGCCTTCCTTTGCCCTGTGTCGGTAATCAATATACTCCAAAAGTCCATTTAATGTAAAATTGAATACCGTACCTACCAAAAATAAAATGACGAATATATTTGTGAACTGCATGAATTACCTGCTATTGCTGAAATACTATATTACCGTTAAAGAAAGTTGCAACGACATTTCCAACCAGTTTTTTCCCTTCAAAAGGCGAATACTTGCCCTTGCTTGCAAATTCCTGTCTGCGTACTGTCCATTCTTCATCGGGATTGACAACAACAAGGTCTGCCCTGTTACCTGCTTCCAGCGTTCCGCGGTCATTAAGACTGAGCAGTTCTGCAGGACGCTCAGACATTATTTTTGACAGCTGCATAAGGCTCATGCCGCTTTCTCGGACAAGGACGGTATTGCACACGGCAAAGGCAGTTTCCAGACCACTGAATCCAGGACTGCCGTCAAGCTTGTCTTGTTCTGTATGAGGAGCATGATCTGTAGAGATTACGTCGGCAGTACCGTCAAGCAGAGCCTGAATAAGACATAGTCTGTCACCTTCAGTTCTGAGTGGAGGATTTACAATGTGGTATATGTTAGGAGCCTTTCCTCCAGAAAGTCCAATATGGTGTGGAGTTACCTCACATGTGATGTTTATGCCGCTTGCTTTTGCACGCCTTACTGCATCAATGCACTGAGCTGTACTTACATGGCACAGGTGAATATGGCATCCTGCCTCTTCAGCAAGACGTATGTTTCTGAATGTTGCCGAATCTTCTGCAAGTGCAAGAAGTTTGTCCGCTTCCTGTAGTAAAGATGCAGCCTTTGCTTTTTTTCCTTGAGAAAGTAATTCCAATGCCTGTTTTCGCAAAGGTTTTGCAGCGGCTGCAAGAAAAGGATCTTCACAATGACATGATACAATAATATTTTTACTACATGCCTTTTTCATGGCTTCAAGCATTACTGCTGAATCCGTGACTTCATGCCCATCTTCCGTGATAAGAGGGACTGTCTTGCTCTTCAACTCCTCTAAATGAGATGTTGTGGTTCCGTCGAAACCTTCTGTTATGCTTACGCTCTGGATTACCTGACACAAGCCTAGTTCTTTTGCCTTTCTGTTGTTTTCTTCTGCCATCTTCAGGGAGGATACTACAGGATTTGTATTAGGCATCAGGACTACTGTGCCAAAGCCTCCTGCCGCAGCGGCTTTTGAGCCGCTTTCAATATCTTCTTTCTGTGTAAGTCCAGGATCTCTGAAATGGGCATGCATGTCAATAAATGACGGCATTACTACGCATCCGTGTGCATCGTACTGTCCTACAGACTCGTCTTTCATCAGTTTTTTTGCAGCAGTACTGGTAAGAATTCCTTCGATTTTTCCGGCACGGACAAGAAGTGCTCCGTTTTTTACATCATGCTCGCTGTCAACAAGGCGTGCATTATAAATGAGCAACAAATCTTTCATCACTCTTCCTCTATGAACTTGCCTATAGTTCCTGCCGTATATAGTGCGTCACAGTACTTGCATCGGTACTGCTTCTTTTCTCTGCTGACAAGGCGGAACTCTTGCTGTACATAATGCTCTGTTATTGTAATGCATCGCGGATTCTTGCATTGTATGACGCCCTCAATTTTTTCAGGCAATGACATCTTGATTTTCTTTGCAATTTTTGAATCCTGAATGACGTTTACAGTAATGTCAGGATCAATGTAACCAAGAACACTGTAATCTATGTTCATAATGCTGTCTATCTTTATCATGTCCTTGTGACCTGTCTTTTCAGATGCCGCATTCATTATGAGTGCGGTAGAAAACTTTGCCTTGTCCAATTTGAGCCACTTAAAGACCTTCCATCCAGTTCCTGCCTTTATATGATCTATTACCAGTCCGTTTTTTATTTCTGCAATATTTATCATGGAAATCTCCTTGTATCTCAATTACAGGCAGCCTGTAAGCTTTGCTATGAGAGCCATTCGGGCATACATGCCATAGCGAACCTGCTTAAAGTATGCGGCACGAGGGTCGTCGTCAACTTCTGGTGCAATTTCGTTTACACGAGGAAGAGGGTGCAATACAATCATGTCCTTGCGTGCAAGTCTCATCTTTTCTGAGTTTAATATGTAACTGTCCTTAAGACGTATGTAATCCTGCTCGTTAAAGAATCGTTCTTTCTGTACTCGCGTCATGTAAAGTATGTCAAGCTCTCCTATAACGTCTTCAAGACGTTCTGCTTCCATGTATTCTATTCCGGCTGGTTCAAGAATGTCTTTGGTAATGTATTCTGGTACACGGAGTTCTGCAGGACTTATGAATATGAATTTGTTTTTCTTGTAACGGCTCATTGCCTTTGCAAGGGAATGGACTGTTCGCCCAAACTTTAAGTCACCACAGAATCCTATCACGTGATTTTCAAAGCCGCCTTGAAGAGCACGGATTGTCAGCATGTCCGTCAGTGTCTGAGTAGGGTGGTAATGTCCGCCATCACCTGCGTTTATGACAGGAACTGGGCTGTATTGAGAGGCAAGGAGTGCGGCTCCTTCTTTTGGAGAGCGCATGGCTATTACATCTACATAAGAACTTACAACACGTATTGTATCAGCAAGCGTCTCTCCTTTTGTGGATGATGTGTAGCTGGCGTCTGCAAAGCCTTCGACAGTACCTCCAAGATGTAGCATTGCAGCCTCAAAAGAAAGTCTTGTTCTTGTGCTTGGCTCAAAAAAAAGTGTCGCAAGAATTTTCCCGCGACACACGTCTTGAAAAGAAATTGGATCAACAATAATCTGCTCTGCCAGAGCACAAATCTCATTTATCTCGCTTACGGATAAATCTCCGGGTTCAATTACATGTCTTCCCTTTAGCATTCCATATCCTCTTTATAATTTTTTTGCATTATAATGAAATATGATATTAGTATCAATAGAGCATTTTTAAAGTTGAAAAGCTTAGAATGCTGATTTTTAATGAAATTTATGAAGTTAGTATTTTCTAGGGATAATTCAAATTAAGTCGCCGAGTATGTTACGCAGACATGCTTTCGATGCCTTTGTGTCCCTTGCAAGGAACAGCTTGAAACCTACGTCGCTCTTTATCGGGATGTGTCTGTGCTGAACAGTTTTTCTTCTCCGTCTCTTAGACGCCGTCTCTTAGAAACGGATATTTTATGTTTTTCATATTGATATAGGAATAGATTCTCTATATAATATAGGAATCTTAATAAAATAGAGGTTTAAAATGAAAAAAATCATTTCGATTATTGCAGTACTGATTGCAATGTGTTCTGTATTCAGTAAGGCAAAAAAATCGAACAATGAAATCAAAAATGATGTTAAAGAAATTTATCAGAACAAAAATGATTATTCAAACATTACAGGAACACCAGAGGATTCTGTTATATTCTACGGAGGTTTTAACGGAGTAAATGATTACATCTTTACACAGATAGACTCAAATTTTGAACCAGACACACAGGCTATGTCATGGGCTGATGCATTTGTGTCTAAACCTGTTAAGCCAGGTTCAAGGTATATGCTTGAATTCATAGATAATTATGTTGGTAGTCCTTCTTACGGTTATGATAGAACAAGAGGAGTATATAATGTTCCTACCAGCATACTCATTGTTGATGTTCCTAAGGAACCTGGGCTTTATTATATAGGATTTTACGATGGAAAGTTATGCATTAACAGTGGTGAACTTTATACAGATGAATCTTCAAAATTTATTTCTCCTACACTTGGAAAAGTTTCTGCTCTAAAAGATGTTCTGAAATATTATAGAGGAACAGCTTGGGAACCTTTGATAAATGAAGAACTTGAAAAAGCTACTGTGGAAAGGGAAAATCTAAAAAAAGAACTAAAAGCATCAAAAAAATCAAAAAAATCAAAAAAATAGGAAGAAAAAATGACAAGACATTTTATATATATATTAATATTAACTGTAGCAATATTTCAGTTATCCGCACAAAATGATTCTAATTTAAATAAATATGGAAAATTTCATGAGCCAGATTCCAATGAAGTCATACTTGTTGGAAAAGTCAACGTTAAGTCAAAACTGAATATGGACTTTATAGAAAAATCTCGCAGACTTACAAAAGAAGATTTGAACCGTTCTGATTTATACACAGCTCCAGAATTTTATAATCCTGGCGAAATAGAAATTATTGTAAACATGATGTGGTTCTCTTTTGATCTAAACATCTCAGGGCAGGATACTTTCAAAGATGGTGAGTATTTTTACATGACTTATCAAATTCCAAAAAATCGTTACATGGAACTTGATAAGATTTTTTATTATGTTTGTGCAAACAAAAAGCTTTGTACAGTTCTTCCTATTCCTATAAATTTTTATGTGCCAGAAGGAATAAAGGCTCTTTATCTTGGGGATTTTTCTTATGTTGTTGAAGGTGATGATTTTTCAGCTTCTGAGCCAGTCATAACTTACAGTATGGATCAGGCTCAGGAAGCTTTGGACAAAGCCACAAATAAACATTATGAACTTGTAAAGGCAGACTGGAAACATAACAGAAAATCCAAAATTTTGGAATATACAAAACTTTCTGGAACTCCTGATGATTCTGTTGTTTTCTATGGGGGATTTTGTAGAAATAATAAGTATGCATACTACTGCTATAACTACATATTTGAAAGAAAAGGTGCTGAGCAATCTGAACTTGATCAAGAATCAAAAAAGACAAGATTCTTTGTCTCAGAACCTGTAAAGCCTGGTTCTACATATGTGTTGCGTTACTGGAAATATTTATTGGGAGAAGCTTATAAATTTGACGAAGATACAAGTATTCTGGCTGTAGACATTCCTCAAGAACCAGGTCTATACTATTTCGGCTTTTACGATGCCGATAATTCCATAGAAAAACAGCAACCTGTTAAGCTAGACAGTAATTCAAACGCACTAAAAAAAGAGGCCCTTGAAGCTGTCTTAGAATGCTACAAAGGTACAGAATGGGAAGATTACATCCGTAAAGAATTAGAAAAGAACTGAAACAATGGGGCAGAGCAATCTGCCCTTTTTTGTTATAATAAAAGTGCAAAATAACACAGTCCATGATATACTAAAAAGGTAGAGATGAAACGACATTTTTTCTTATTTATCATTATATTCTCAATCTTCGCAAATATTGCATTAAGTGCAGAGCAAATTTCTTTTACTAATATTCCTGTACAAGACGGCATTTGCATAAAAATGGCAGAACTAAAACAGAAAGGCATAGCCATAGGAGTTTCAGAAGTTACGCAGGGGGTATACAATGCCATAATTGGCGAAAACTTAAGCCGATTTACTGGCGATAACCTTCCTGTAAACTCCGTGAGCTGGTATGATGCAATTGTATTCTGCAATAAACTCAGCATAACATTGGGACTTACTCCTGCATATTCCGTAAATGGCAGTACAAATCCTGATGATTGGGAATATCCTATACATTCAGGAGCCTCTATAACGGCAGGAATTGTTGAGTGGAATAAAGAGTCTGACGGATTCAGACTTCCAACAGAAGATGAATGGATATATGCAGCAAAAGGTGGACTCGGTGGAGATTTTGCAGGAAGTACTGATATTGAAAATTGCGGATGGTATTCAAGAAATGGTTCTTGGCAAGTCCATGAAGTCATGGGAAAAGAACCAAATGGATATGGGCTTTACGATACATGTGGTAATGTATGGGAGTGGTGTTGGGATTCTTACACTCCTAAATCCAAGTACAAAGTTTTAAAAGGCGGATGCATCTACAGCGACAAAAAACTTTGCCGCATAAAATTCCGAGGTCATATCTACCCAAGCAGAAACATGCCCAACTACTCATATTCCTGCTATGGGCTTAGACTTGCACGAAGCATACCGAACATAGAGCATTGAAAGTTATATTGTAGAAGGAAGAACATTCTTTACATCAAGACTTTTCCCTTCTACCATAGATTTATATTCTTTGCCCTTATAGCAGATGCATATATTACGAACAGCATCGGATGCAGAATCTGTATAAACCCGTGCTTTAATAACAGCATTATCTTTCCATTCAATATCCATTGTAAGATTACCTTTGAGGCAAACGCCTTTTATAAAGCCATCACTATTTAAGTCCGCAACCTCCGGCAACAAATTAATTACAACGCAAGAACCAACTGTGTCATCAATTAATTCACTGGAAACTATCTTTACTGTCGTTCCTGCAAGTAACAGTGCTTTTTCTGCAATTTTATCATCAGTTTTACAAACATCATCTTTTTTATCTTCTGTAGAAGAAGCCTTTAAGTTTACAAGCATTTCTTTTAAGCAAACAATATAAGACTTTGTATCATCAAGGCACAAATCTTTTACAGAACGCAAAGTTGCCGAAAAAAGTTTTGCCACATCAGATTTATTCACAAAAGGAGAGTCTGGATGCTGCGCAAGAAAGTCTGCATAAAATTCGCAGGATTCTTTTAAAAGATAAAAATATTTCTTTAAGAATTTTTTATCCAATGAATATTCATAATATTCACGGATATACGGGGCAAGAATTGCTGCTCCCATAATCCAAGTAAAATCGCTGTTATTATTGCCAGAAGAAACACTGTCGCCCCATATATCAAGTGTATTATGAATGACATATCCACCACAGTGATACATAATAGAAGCAGTCTTTTTGCCTTTTTTATATGCTCGACTTAAAAGAGTAATCAATGGTAAAATAGACTTTTTCATGCCACTCATGCACACTGGTGCATAAAAGTCTGACATAGAATTTCTAACGGAATAAGAACCTTTCTGTAATGCCGGCAATGTTCCAGGATATCTTGCGCAAGAAAGCAGGACATAGCGAGCAAAATTCCAGTCAATATCTGTATTGTCTGAAAGAGAAAATGAGACTCTGTTATAAAGCCGTGAAAAATCCATTATATGCTCTGTACGAAAATCTTGATACGGCTGATACAAAGCAAAACAAAGTTTTTTCAATGCTTTATCGGAACACCATGCAGCAATTCTTGATGGAGCAGAAAATACATTTCCACATTTTCTTGCATAATGCCTGTTTCGGTATGCAGTTTCAACATCAATGTACAAAGTTGCATCATCCGCACCTTCAACAATAAGACTTCCACCACGTACAAATACTTTTCCACCAGATGCTGAAACCATTATCATAGCACTAAAAGGAATTCCATTTACATTTTCAATCGCAATAACATCATCGCCTAAAGAAAACTGTCGTGAAATAACTCCATTTTCCTGTTCGTCTGTAAAACGTACGCGGAAATAAATGCTTTTAGGAATTGAAGCTGAAATATGAAATGCAATTACGTCAGCAGGGGCAGAAGCCATTGCCTCTCTTGAATACATAATGCTACTGCCGTCTGTGTTACGGGAAAAAATAGCTGTGCTTGGTACGGAACTTTCAGAAGCGAACGACAAAGAAGCAATAGCTGTTTCAAAATCCAGAGTGCGTTTATAGCCAGAAACATTCTCGAAATTCTGACGTTCTGCAGAAGAATAATGATCAATGGATAAAGAACATGTATATGGTAACAAAGATGCACAATACTGAGGGACTCCAGCCATAGAGTCTGTGATAAGAGTTTCAGCCTCATCTTTTTTTGAATTAGAAATAAGTTCATGAATTTTCTTTAGATTATCAGCACAGCTGATGTTGTTTCTATCTTTACCAGCAGAATTCCACACAGATTCTTCCATAATCTTTATGAATGTGTGTTCAACACTACCAAAAATACAGGCACCGATTCTTCCGTTTCCAACAACAAAAGAAGAATCTACATTTTGAGCAGGAACATCATAGCTTATTGTATTCATATACCACCTTAATTCTATATTATATGACACTTTCTGTATTTTTTTGTTGCAATTGTACACAAAAAAAGTCGCCCGAAAAGGCGACTTATATTAATGTTTGAGTATTTTAAAATTTAGCTTTGCGAAGACGGACTCGTTCAATATCTTCACAGAACAGTTCTCGTAAGTCATTAAGCCCAAGTGCCATAAGAGCCATTCTATCAATTCCAATGCCCCATGCCGCTACAGGAACGTCAATACCCATTGCTTTTGTAACTTCAGGTCTGAAAATTCCTGAACCTCCAAGCTCAAACCATCCAAGTTTAGGATGTTTAATATGAACTTCGATTGAAGGTTCGGTAAATGGGAAATATCCTGGAACATATTTAACTTCTGTTGCACCTGCAATTTCTACAGCGAACATCCTCAAAAAGCCCAGAAGTGTGCGAAGGTTTACATTTTCACCTAAAACAATACCTTCTGTCTGATAAAAGTCAGAAAGGTGTGTCGCATCTACTTTATCATAGCGGAAGCAAC
This sequence comes from uncultured Treponema sp., assembly GCA_947167345.1. Lineage (GTDB taxonomy): Bacteria > Spirochaetota > Spirochaetia > Treponematales > Treponemataceae > Treponema_D. The sequence continues at coordinate 46,316 of CAMVHR010000008.1, read as the reverse complement.
GGGCAATACCGAAGTATTTTCCAGGAATCTTTGCCTTATGAAGCTGGTGTGCGGAAAGAACTGTTCCCTGACTTCGCATGATAAGGCGACGTGTAAACTCATTGTCAAACTGATAGTTCCAGCCTCGGCTACCGGAATTGCCGCCATTCTGATGGACTTCACGTACGTTAGAAAGATAAGGCTCTTCTATGAACTTTGCGTGTGTAGGTGTCTTTATGCGGTATACGTCATGAATATCGCGGGCTGCATGGAACTGAGGCATAAAGAGTGCGTCACCGTTCCAGAATTCAGTTTCAACCAGAGGTCCGTCAAATTCTTCAAATCCAAGAGAACAAAGCTTATCTTTTACAGATTCAAGGAACTGCACGTAAGGATTTGTACGGCCAGGAATGATACGTGCAGGTGGAATAGAAATGTTATATCCACGGAAAGTGCCTTTTTTCCAGTCGCCAGAAGCAAGCATTGAAGGTGTAATTTCTCCAATTTCCTCACCTGTAATGCCAGCTTTTTTAAGGGCGTCTACAACTTGGTCAAACATACCAGTCAATTTGTATGATACGGTTTCGCGTTCTATAGTACGGAAAGGAGTTTCGCTTACGCCACGTTTTTTTGTAAGGCCTGCCATTACGTCAAGTTCTTCTTTAGAAAGAGCAGTAGATTCAAGCTGGTTGTTTTCTGAATCAAGAGCCTTCTGAATAAGGCTCTTTGAAATTTCAATGCGTTTAGGAACAGGAGCTCCTGTATACTCAGCTTTCTTTTCGGCGTTCATCTTTAGAACACCTTCCTTGCTCAATGCTCCAAATGCAGAGCCAATATCCTTGTTTTCAAGTGCAAGACCTGCTGCGATTTCTGGTAACAGTTTTGGTCCCTGTTCTTTCAAATATGCAATGATACGTTCTTCTGCAGATCCGTTCTTTGCAACAATCTTGCCAAAATCTGTTAATTCATAATATACGTGTGGCGTACGAGATGTTTCAGAAATGAGATTCTTACCGGTAAGCCAACTGAAAGCCTGATTTGCGTGACCTTCCTTGTATCCAAGCTCCTTTACAAGTCTCTCTGATGTCAATACATCCTTTATATTATAATTCAAGAGAACTTTGGTCTCCAGCGGATGGAGATTCTTTATGAGTGTTTTAATATCTGTCACTGTAGTGTACCAACCCTAAAAACAATTGAATTATGTTATCAAATCACAGGGATTTAATCAACAGAGTTGATTTAATCAACTGAGTTGATTCATGCTTTTTTGCTGGCGATTGCCTTTTTTATGCCGTCAGCAAATAGCTGGTTCTGGTCTGTACGCTCTGGAGCTGAAAACTCAGGAGTTCCGTCTTCTTCAGACATCCTGTAAATTTTCATTGGATCACTAGTATGAGCTGGACTTGAAGGATTGTTGAGCCACCAGTCCAAAACAGACGTCACTAACAGTGTATATTTTATTAGGTTTGCATTTGTTGCTGCTGTAACGTTGTCCATCTTTTTTGCTCCCAAAAGAACGTCAAGGCGCTTTGAAACAGTGTTTGGAATGTCAAAGTTATAGCGATCCCACGGATTTATAACACCAAGCACAGCTTTTTTGGCTACCATGTTTTCATCAATACGGCGGCTCAAGGTTGTAAATACCGTCCTGATGTAGTCCGTTCGAGCATAGACAGGCTTATACTTACTGTCGTTCAAAGGTTTTGTTAATACGGGTGGATTAAACTTAAAGTTTGGAAAGAAGTAGTATTTTGTCCTCCAAAGCATGTTGTTGATGGATTCTTTTCCGTATTGAGAGTTAGGATAATCTTTGTTTGAATAAGTAGCGTTTACAAACTGGCGCAGATAATCTCCGTACTTTTTGTCAAACAAATCTTCCCTGTAATAACTCCAGTCAGAAAATATCGTTGAAATGTCATCTGGAATTTCTCCCAAAACTTCATCAGCCTTAAGGTTAAACTGAATGTTACGGCAACCTTGGAACAAATCTTCTATGATTCTCATAAGTACTAAAGTTACCTGAATGCCGTTATTTGGGTTGAGGGCATTGAATCCGTCCGCAAATTTATAAAGCGGCTGAAAGTATGGGAACATGTCTGGATGTGTTTCAAGTTTTGAGAACCCTGCATCTGGGAACAATTGTTCAAGCACTTTGAGACCTGCATCGACAATTTCGTCTTTCTGACCTGCAATATGGTGCACTTCGTCTTTCTTTTTCTCTTCTTCCTCTTTTTTTTCTTCTTCTTTTGCAGGCTTTTTCTTTTCTGGTACAAGGAGATCGAATTTTGTAAGTCCAACAAATTTCAATATAGGAGTAATTTGAGATGTAAAGAATTGCGGATATTCAGCATATTCAGTTCCGCACATTCTCATGAGCAGCGGATAAAGCCCTTTGATTACCTGATCACATATATACAGCCATTCTGTAATGCCTTGCTTTGCAAGTTCCTGAATTTTTTCCTGATTAATCTTAGGGTAAATGGAAAGGTCTGCATAAATTTCTTTTATGAGTAATGGAACTTTCTGTTCTCCAATATAATATATTGTAAGCAATTCCTTATATATGGCGGAAACGAAAGAAACTGTCATTGATGTGGTAAGGTTGTTTGCTTTCTGCTCCAGTTCCAAAGCGGCGACCTTTATGCTCTGCATTGTCCATTTGCCTACAGTACGGAGAAATTTAAATTTTAATTCTGTGTCCGTAGCAATTTTTGCCTTATAGGTATCTGGTGAAATTTGGATAAAAGTCTTTATTGTTGTTATGAATGCCTGTAAATGGTCTACATAGTTCTTTACGTAAAACTCTCCGAAGTCTCGTGAAAGTTTTTTCCTGTTTTTTGATGACATTCTGTACAGGAAATTTAAAAGACCATGATTTGGCTTTAAGCTGTATTCAGAATCCATCATCAGGTTTTCTATCATTTTTAAGTCTTTTGGTGCCATTGGCTGAAGGTCTTCATCATTTGATACTTTTGAAGTTGATGAAGAATTGATAATCTGGCTGGTTGATGAAGATTGTTTTGAGCCTGATATTGAAGTTGATGCGGCTGCGCTTTTTGCAGAAACGTCAGCTGAAGACATGCCTGAAGATTTTACTACAGCTCTTCTCTGAGAGCGGCGAGGCATATTCTGTGTGTTTACAGGTTCAGAACGTTCCTGAATGATTTCTCCACCTAGTTTCTTCTGCATTTCCAGAGCTTCTTCAAGACCTATTGGTCCAATATTCTGCCTTGTATGGTCAAGTGTTCCTGGTGCGTAGGTTTGTTTTTTTTCTGCCATATATAACCCCTTTGCAATAAAATTCGTAGAGCCTTAATTTCTGCCTAAAGTCTTATCCGGTAGTTTTTTGAAATGCCTGGCAGGGATCGGAAAGAAATCTTTTCTCCGTCTGCTGTCATCAGAGTTCCTTCGAAGTTACCGTATATCGTGTGATATTCAGAACGCAATACAAATGCACTTATGACATTCGGATTGTCAGAAATCGGCATGAACGTTAAGTCTACCATATTTTCTGTATCCTGAATAATCCATTTTTCCATCTTTCCGTAAGGATGCGTAATGACTACTGGTGGAAGCGGTGTTACTGAACCTCCATAAAACAGTACGTTTGCATTGTATGTGTCATTTTCTACAGCATCCTGAGACGTTACCTGAAGCCTGAATGAAATTTGTTTGTCATTCAGTATTCCGATGCCTGTTATCATTTCTCCGTTACTGCGAAATTTCATGTAAGTCCTGCTCATTTCAAATAGTGCAGAACCTTCACAATCCGTCATTGTTTTTGGCTTTGTGTGCTTTTTTTCCTGCGAGATTGCTCCGTGCAGGGGTGTTGAAAGCATGTAGTGCACCGAACTTCTGCGTGATGTTGGTGCTGGTGATGAATTGATAATCTCTCCTACCTGCTCACCTGAAAACTTTGAAATGAGGGCTCCGTTCGAGCCTGGACGGACATTATTTCCATGAAGGTTGAATATAACGGAAAGCTTGTCACTTTTCCTGTCCCAGCTGAGCCTTGTGTAGCGACGTTTACTATAATTCGCTGTAATTGCCTGATTAAGGCTGTGCGGAACAAACCGCCTTCTCGGTCCCATTACGGAGCGGTATACAAATCGCTGCTTTGTAGTCTTGTTCCAAAAGCAGACTTCTGAAAAACCGAACATCTTTGCATCAAAAAATTCAATGCAACCAATGTAAGAACCTATATTAAAAAAATAAGAGATTCGGCTCTTTATACGTAGGTTTGAAACAAATGTCGGCAATGTTATGTAGGGTTGCTTGATTCCCCTTATATCAAGCCGTTCTGAGTGACCTAAGAAGGTTCCGAATACAGGTTTTCCGTCCTGTACAAAACTTTTAGGGCACGTTTTTATCTGCCTTGTGTACAAAATAACCCCTTATTTCCTGCATGACAATACGTAATTTATTATACGCATTCCATTAAATTATCGATTATTATACTGGATTTCTTTATTTTATGAACCCCCTAAAATAAAAAACTTGTAAAATAAAAAATAATTGGAGAATTTAGAGCTTATGCTTTATAATATAGGGAGTTCTTTGTTTTATGGAGGTAAGCTATGAGTGTATCATGTTATTCATTAGGTGCTGCACAAGAAGTAACAGGTAGTAAACATATATTTGAAGTTGATGGAAGAAGCTTTATGGTTGATTGCGGTGCGTTTCAGGGAAAACGCTCTGATTCTGACAAGAAAAACCGCGATTTTGACTTTGCTCCCGATAAAATAGAAAGCGTAATCCTTACGCATGCACACTATGACCATTGTGGGCTTTTGCCTATTCTTGCAAAAAACGGTTATCGCGGAAACATTTATGCAACTCCTGCTACACGCGATCTTGCAAACATTGTCATGATGGACAGTGCACGAATTCAGGCTCGTGATGCAGAGTATCTGCGCAAGCAGGCTTCCAAAAAAGGTGAAAAATTCAACTGGAAGCCTCTTTTTACTGAAGATGATTGTGTAAAGGCCGCAAACCAGATAATTTCATTGAGCTATAACCGTCAGATGTATATAGCTCCAGATGTGCAACTGGAATTCTTTGACGCAGGACACATTTTGGGCAGTGCATTCGCATACATAACCATAACAGGGCAGCGCAAAAACCCTATTTCCGGGCAGATTTCAGGAGGCTTTGGGCTTGGAGGTCGAAGGCTTTGGCACAGACTGTTCAGCAATCCTGTTCCTGCAAAAAAAAATAGAGGAAGTGTCGTTAGCGGTGAAGAAGCTCTGCGCGGTGCTCCTTCTGACGAAATACGCATTCTTTACACTGGCGATTTAGGACGACCAGGAAAACCTATTGTACGCGATCCGTCTGTATCAGTTCCTGCCCCTGATTACATCTTCATGGAAAGTACTTACGGCAACCGCCTTCATGAAAAGCAGTCTGCCGCAATGGATGATCTTGTCCGTCTTGTTCGCAAAGCCGTTGACCGAAAGGGCAAAATCATAATTCCGACTTTTGCAATAGAACGTGCCCAGGAGATGGTATATTTCCTTCATCTGCTCGTTGATCAGAAAAAGATACCTCAGATTCCTATTTATGTAGACAGTCCTATGGCAGCAAATGCAACTGGCATCTTCCAGTTGCATCCGGAATGCTATGATGAGGAGACAAATGAAGCGTTCTTGCGCCATCATAAGAATCCGTTTGGATTTGCATCGCTTACGACTATTACAAGCGTGGATGAGTCTAAAGAGCTTAACAAGAAGAACGGTCCTATGGTAATATTGAGTGCGGACGGAATGTGCGAAGCCGGACGAATCTTGCATCATCTCGCAAACAATATTTCTAATCCGAATAATATAATCCTGCTGGTAGGATATATGGCAGAAAATACGCTCGGACGCAAAATTCGTGACGGTGCAAAAGAAGTGCGCATTCTTGGAGATTATTACAAGGTTCAGGCAGAAGTTGAGACAATAAATGCTTTTAGTGCTCATGCTGACTACGAGGAATCTTTGGAGTGGCTTAATAATCTGGATACAAGCCGCCTTAAAAAGATTTTCCTTGTTCACGGTGAAAAAGAGGCACAGGAAGACATGAAGGTTCACCTGAATAAAAATGGTTATAAAGATGTTGAGATTGTAAAATACGGAGAAGTGTACAATCTTGACTAGGATGGAAGTTAATGGATGCTAGTATTGAAGACAGGTTCATCGCTTTGGAAACGAAGGTTTCGTATCTGGAGGATTTCCTGTCTCAGCTTCAGAATGTAACGGTTGAACATACAAAAGAAATTGATCTTCTGCGCAAAGAAAACAAAATGCTTGCGCAGAAAGTAGCCGATATGGCTGAACAGCTGGAAGGTGACATTCCTAATCGCAAGCCGCCGCACTATTGAGTTTTAGGAAGGATCCTTCCCCAGTCTGCAAAGTGTGATGCCCAGTATGGATCATCAATCGATGAGATAATGACTCCTGTTTCTGGTCCATCACTTGCAGCGTGAATGAAAATTTTTTTGTTCTTGAATTGTCCTTCACCCTGATACAGTCCAAGATATATGCCCACGTGAGAAATTGCGCCGGAGCCGGTTGTCTTAAAGAACATAAGGTCTCCAGGTTCCTTGTCTTTTTCCTTGATTATTTCAACGGCCTTGTACATGCCTTTTGAATTGGACGGAAGACGTACCCCTGCACCAAAATTTGCTACATAAGAGACAAATCCAGAGCAGTCGAATCCTGTTTTAGGTGTTTTGCCTGCATATTTGTAAGGCGTACCTCTGAGTGAAATTGCTAGGTCAATCATTTCCTGCCTTTCACCAGACACTTTTCTGGCAGAACCCGCAATACATTTCTGTGTAACCAGAGAGACAATCAGTGCAAAGCATAATGTCAATAGAATGTTTCTTTTCATCGATTTAAAAATCGGTGTTTTTATGCTTTGTCTACACAAAGAAATTATATTGACAATTTTTGTATATTTATGCATAATTCTGTATATAAGCCACTTTCAGATTCCTTTATATTTGAAAGTGGCTCAATTATTATAATTAGAAAAACATATACAGAGGCATTATTTTGAAGGAACGGCTTACCCGTCTGAAGATGGTACGGAGACTTATAAAAAATTACAGAATAGAAAGTCAGGAAGAACTTTTGGGCTATCTTCAAAAAGAAGGATATGAAGTAACGCAGGCTACTTTGTCACGTGATTTAAAACTGCTGAAAGTTGGTAAAGTCAGCGATGGTCATTCTGGATATGTATATACCCTGCCAGATGAAGATGACAGGCGTGAAAGCGAGCATATTTACATACAGGACTTTTTACGTGGATATGTCAGCATAGAATTTAACGGAAATATTGTAGTGATTAAGACTTTCGGTGGTCATGCGGATGCCGTTTCTCAGGCACTTGATGCCTTTAACATGGATGAAATAATAGGCACTATTGCTGGAGAAAACTGCATATTCATCTGTCTTCGTGAAGGCATTACCGGAGAACAGTTCCTAAAAGCCTTGAAGTCCCGCATACCGGAACTTGAAGATGAGTAAATTGTTCTAACGGACTTTTATTGGCCTTTGAAAAGAAGTCTTTTGGTAAATACAGCGTTTTTTACATATAATCTTGCTGTTGTACCATCCCATTCAAACTGTCCTGTGTATGAATTTATGTCTTTCATGAATGTGTTGTTCCGTCTTTGATTAAGGCTGGAATCCGGCAAGGTTATAAGACAGAATGATACGTCAAACTGATAAGGCTTTGCCGTGTCTAGAATTGTGCCTGCAAAGTTTTTGAGTCGTATAAGAAGGACTGTTCCATCTGATTTCTTTAATACAAACCACGGAAACATTGTTCCTAGTTCAAACATGTCAAGTGTTGCAGTGCCATCATCCTGAGTCAGGTGTTCTGGAAGATTCAATTCTTCGTAAAATCCTTTGTATGAATTATGAAATTGTGGTGAAAGTTTTTTTGATTCCTCTGTATCTGTCTGTAATTCATTTAAAAGATTTGTATAATATCTTATTCTTAATTCAGTCAGTTCCAGAATAGATGGAAAAGACCAGTCTGTGTAAGAGGCAATGTCATTATAGACAGCTGCACTGGTAGACATGATGTTGTTTCCGAAAGATGTCATCTGCTTTATCTTAGGAAAGTTTAGTTTGTTCAGAAACGTAATTCTTGTTATGAGGTCTGCCAGGTGAAACCCCCAACGTGAAAGGTTTGCACTGCTGAATGATTTCCAGTTTTCATCAATAATTGTGCGGATTTGCTTTGCATACATTCTGTTCGCTTCTATCTTTGCAGAAATTTCAGCATAATCATTGATTGAATATTCATAATCTTCCTTTAGCAGAAGGTTGTCGGAAAGAGGATCCGTAATGCCAAACTGTACAAGTGCTGAATTCCTTTTGTGAAGGAATGGGTTTTCGCAGTTTTTGCCGTCTTTTGTCATGAAAAATGAATATGTGTTTTTAGCTCCTCCCCCTACCAAAAGACGTGTATCATATCCTTCTGTTTCAATCTGATAATATGTATCTGTAGCTTCCGCAGAAAAGGCGAATAGCTTGTGATGTTTGTCTTTAAGAATGTCTGTAAGTGTTTCTCGGAATTCCTTTGAATACGAAGTTAGTCTTTTTTCGTCCAGTTCTGCCGTAATGAAATAGTTACGTGGTGTTCCGTCATGTCCCGGATTGTATCTTTTTATATAAGTCCATTTTTCAATAGGGTATATCTTGCATTCAAATGATTCCGTCCCATTTGAAATTTCCAAAGTACACCTGTCTTCGCTGTCAAGTCCGACATTTTTTATTGTGCATGTCAAACCATTGATAATGCTATTGTTTTTGAATATGAGCCCTTTATAATCTGCAACATAATTTTCACCATGTTCTGGAAGGGAAGGGTTTAGAAACATTTCTTCTTTTAAAATAAGAGGAGCCTCTTCGAATGCCCACTCTGTATCAAGGAGCATTTTGTGGTAATAGCCAATGTTTCCGTCTTTGTCTGTTCCCGCAACTCTTAGTTCTCGTGCAAAATTACCCCTTCCAGTCTGTGCAATGCTCAACATTTTTGTAAGTCGTGCCTTGCCTGCAAGTCGTATTTTAGGTTGTTTTACCCAATCTTCCGAAGGTAATGCCCATGGGGTGTAATTTGAAATGTAGTCACTTCCTGTTGAAGATTTTGAAATCTTTTCGTATGTATATTGAAAGAACATTGGATCGCAACCCATTGTGTCAAAGTCTATGAGCCTTGTGTACATTGTACCTTTGCTACCGATTAAAAAAACGGTCTCGCCAGAAACATTTATATTCTGTGCAATAAAAGTTCCATTTTCAGGATTTTGAATTGTTCGGCTGAAATCAACTGGAAGACCGCTGTCTGTAAAACGAATGTGCTGACCGTCTTCCGTCAAAAAATAATAAGTTTCAATCCCCATTGTTCCCCAGTGATGCTGTACACCGTAAATGTCTTCGTACCACAGAATGTCTTTGCGACGGGTTCCCATGCACCAGCCTCTCATTGAAAGTACAAGATCGTTTAACTGAAGGTATTTTGTTTTTGGAAAGCCTATAAGTCTTTGCCAGAAAAAAGTTTTGACAGGGGCGCTACTGTCAATAAAGCAGTAATAGAATATTCCCTGTTCGTCAACAGCATAGATGTTGTCTGCATCGCATGAAATTTCACAAACTTCTTTCGGTGTTGGAAACCATGCAATATCTTTTAGTGTTTTTGTAAATGGCACTCCTGTTTTTAAAAACAGTTCCCAGTTTTTTTCGCCAGGCCTTTTTGCATATATTTTTCCTTCATGAAGGACAAATTCAAAATATTTACAGTAGGACTGCGTTCTTGTTCGTATGTAAACTTTGTCAGGAAACTTTCCGTTTACATCCTGTGAATCTGTAATGTCGTAAAGAAGACGTTCCTGCTCTTCTGCATTTAAAGAAAATGTAAGAAATGTCAGGCTGGCAAGGAGTACACATAAAAACTTAATCATTATACTAGTCATTATATAAGACTTACATAAGTTTTGCCAGTACCGCCGTCTTCTGGCTGTGCAAAGTGAAAGTCCTTTACCCCAGGATAGTGCGAAAGATAATCATGAACCGCCTGTTGAAGAATGCCAGTACCCTTACCGTGAATAATTGAGAATTCTTTGAAGTTGTGAATGGCACACAGATCCACCTGATGTTCAAGAGCTTTCATGGCTTCTTCATAGCGCATTCCAAGCAGTCTCAACTCAAATTTAGGCGTTTCATCTTCCATTATAATAGAGGTGTTAGTCGTTTCAAGTTTTATTTCTGCACACGGAACTTTCTCTGGCGCAACAGGCATAAGTTGATTTTGTGGGACGCTCATCTTCATGGAACCAAACTGAACTGTCCAGCTGCCGTTCTTATTCTGTGAAACCAATGTACCTCGTCTTCTTGCTTCTCCTGCAAATACATCAATCCCCGGTTCTAGGCGAAGCTTTACAGGCACTGTCTTTTTTGTTTTTTGAGCAGGAGTTGCAGCCTGTTCCATGACAGATGCTGTTGCCAAAGCCTCTGCGTTTGAAAGCCTTCTTTTTGTTTTTTTGTTTGAAGAAGACTTTCCTTCCCTGTACTTTGCAAGACGCATTCCGTTTTCTGCATACAGAGCTTCTTCTTTTCGTGCGTTTTCTTTTTCCTCCTCAAGAATTTTCTGCTGTTCTTCTATTGCACTTGTTTGCTGTTGCACCTGTTCTTCAAGCATTGTAATGAATTGCTTTACGCCAAGAGTCTTTTCACGCGTAATTTCTCCTTCACGCAATTCTCGCACAAGGTTTTCAAGACGGCTGCGCGTCTGTCTAAGAAATTCTGTACTTGATGCATGTTCTGCTTTTTGAAGTTCAATTTCGTGTTCTTTTGCCCTGATTTCCCTTTCATGAAGTTTAAGGGCTTTTTGCTGAAGCTGGGCATTCTGAATGCGTTCCTGCCTTTGTAGTTCGTCAAGTTCTTCGTGCTTTGCAGTAAGACCTTTTATGAGTGTAGAAACATCTGCCTGTTCGCTAGAAATATATTCGCGTGCTTTCTGTACAATATCTTCCGGCAGTCCTGAACGCGCTGCAATGTCAAGTGCGTGACTTTCACCTGGAATGCCCATCAGCAGTCTATATGTCGGGCGGAGCGTCGTGTTGTCAAATTCAACTGATGCATTTATGCATTTCGGATGTGTATAACCGTAATTTTTCAAGATTCCATGGTGTGTCGTTACAATGACAAAAGAGCCTCGGTCTATGAGTGTGTCCAAAGCTGCCATTGCGATTGCTCCGCCTTCCTGCGGGTCTGTACCGCTTCCTAGCTCATCGAGCAGGATAAGGCTGTCTTTGTCTGCATTCTGCACCATCTGTGCCATCTTTTTCATGTGGCTGGAAAATGTACTGAGCGATTCGTCAATAGACTGCTCATCTCCTATGTCTGCAAAAACGGAACTGAATACAGGGAGTCTTGTTCCTTCATCTGCCGGAACTGGAAAACCTGCCTGATTCAATAGTGCAAAAAGAGCTATTGTCTTTAATGTAACGGTTTTTCCACCAGTATTCGGACCTGTAATAATCAGAACTCTTTTGCCGTCCAGAAAGCAGATGTCAACAGGAACAGCACGGCTTCCTAAAAGTGGATGCCGTGCTCCTCGGATTGCTGGCGGCTCAAGTGAGAGATTGCAGTTTTCGGCAAATACGCCTTTTGTTTCCAGCTGCCATCGTGCAGCGGCATAGGCACTGTCTAACATGACAAGCGTTTTGAGCGATAAAGACAATTCTTCCTTATAAATGCCTATTTTTGCTGTCAGTTCCTTAAAAATTTTTTTTAATTCCGACTGCAGGTGATATTCTTCCTGAATAAGTTCATTGTTTGCCCTGACCACTTCATCCGGCTCTATGTACATTGTCTGCCCGGAAGCACTTACTTCGTGAACAATGCCTTTGACTGCATTCCTCCTGTCTGCCCTTACGGCAAGAAGTTCCCTGTCAGCCTTGAATGCAGGCACATTTGACTGCAATGCTGCACTTAAATTCGGGTCTGACGTATATTTTCGTATGGCACTTTCTATTTCTTTGTGCAGTGATGCAATTCTGCTTCTTATTGCCCTTAATGCAGGCAAGTCCTTTACCTGACCGTCAACTGTCAGAATCGAAAAAATTTCCCTCTGTGCCTGTGAAATGTCTGGAAGCGATGAGGCTTCCTTCTCCAAATGAGGAATCGTAATGTCTTCTTTTGCACAAGCAATATTTTCCTTTAGTTTTTCCTGTGCAAGGCAAAACAGTCCTATTGCAAAAATCTGATCCTGTTCCAGCTGGGCTCCTTCTTTTCCGAGCAGCTTAAAATATGGCTCTACACTTGGCCATGCAGATATGGCTTGTCTGCTGTTTGATGCAAGATATATGTTCCATTCGCGTCCTAAAGATTTTAAGTATTCTATCTGGTCTGTATCTGAAAGAGGTTCTCGAGTAAGAAGAAGTTCTTTTCCTTCTTCACTGGCAGCAAGACAGGCAACTGTTTCCCTTATCCTGTAAAAATCAAGTTCCTTTGCAACTGCGTATGATGTATTCATAACACCACATTATATGAAAATTCCTGTTTTTTTACCAGTAAAATCATTTTTTGACAAAAATGATATAATAGCTTTATACTATTACTTGTATGAAATCATGCCTGATAAGAAAAAACGCTTGGTTCGTAATTTTTAGCAGAGACTTTCTCAGTAAAGAAAAACGCCTGTTTGATTCTAATAAGGAAGAAATAAGAAATTTCAATATTGATACATTCAGTTTTATTTCTTTTCTAATGCTCATTATAGGGCTGATTCTTTTTGCATGTTCCCTTTTCTTTTCCTATAAACTTGCTTATACACTGTTTACAGCTGTTTTTTATGCTATTGCACTTATTCTGGCAGTTCTGTTTAAACTTGCTGGCAGCAACTCTTTTTCCGTTCTTCCTCTTACGTATCTTGCAACGGCTGTCATAAATGGGGCAACTATATTTGCAAGTATTTTTGCCAATTCAGAAATGCATCTTGCGGTTTCATTCACATGTATGCAGATTATCATGCCAATCTTGCTGTTTGATAAATCTTTGCGGGTAAATATTTACTTTATAGTAGTTTATATAATCCATACGGTCTTGATTTTTCTTGTAAAGCCAAGTAATGTCGCTTCTTTGGACTTTATGGGTACGACAGTATTTTCTCTTGCAGGTCTCCTTTTGGGAACATATTTGCGCTATACAAGACTCTTGCTCATTGATAAAGAGCGTATACTTACTTTTCAGCGTGATACGGATGTCCTTTCGGGGCTTTCCAACCGGCGGATGCTGTTTATTGACATTGAAAAGCTCATGAAGCTTCCTGTCCTGAGCGTAATAATGTTTGATATTGACCATTTTAGAATATTCAATGACACGTATGGTCATATTGCAGGAGAAGATTGCCTGCGTTCTGTCTGTGACTGCTTTAAAGAAATTGAAAAAGAATATCACATTAAGTTTTACCGCTATGGGGTGGATGAATTTACAGCTCTTGCAACTGAATATAGTTTGACAGAGCTTGCACAGATTGTTGAAAAGACAAGACTTCGCGTAGAAAACATGAATAAGTTTTTTATGCATGGCATAAACGGTCATGTTACTGTAAGTGCAGGCTATGCACTCATAAAAACAGAACCCGGAATGACTGCCGAGACATGCCTTAAGTATGCTGATGATGCGCTGTATCTTGCAAAGGAAAACGGACGCAACAGAACAGAAGCGTATGTAATGGAATCGTAAGATCTTCGTAAAAAATACATTGACATTTTTCTCTCTTTACCGTATAAAGTGATAACGGTTCTCAAATTGGAATATAAAACAAAGCAACAGGATATTATTTTAGAATTCTTGAGGAATTCTGGTAAAAAGCATTTTACCGTTCAAGAGTTGTCAGAGCATTTTAAAAGTGCCGGCATTGGTAAAGCTACTGTGTATCGGCAGCTTGAACGGCTCGTGGATTCCGGTGCTGTAAACAAATTCTTTACAGGCGAAAATTCAGCGGCATGCTTTGAATTTACAGGTGATTCTCATGAGCAGAACGGATGCTTTCATTGTAGGTGTGAAGTATGCGGAAAACTGATACATCTTCATTGTGATGAAATTGCCTTCGTAAAAGAGCACCTGGAAAGCGTCCACGGATTTGAAATAAATCCGTTCAGAACTGTTTTTTATGGAATATGCTCAGACTGCCGTAACAAAAGTACTAAAACAGAGGAATAATTTTATGAAAACTTCCATTATATCAGTATTTATAACTTCTTTCATTATTCTTTCATCGGTTACATTGCTGTCTTGCAATGCAAAATCTACTTCCAAAGCAAAAAGCCTGACTGTCGTAACAAGCATGTTTCCTCAGTATGATTTTGCTCGTGCAGTTACTGGGGATAAGTCTGACCTTACAATGCTTTTAAAGCCCGGTTCCGAAAGTCACAGCTATGAACCTACTCCAAAGGACATGAAAAAAATTCAAGATGCGGATCTGTTTATTTACACTGGCGGAGAAAATGATGTATGGGCAGACACATTGCTTGAAAGCCTTGGAACTAAAGCTCCTCATACTCTTAAGCTTTTAGAACTTGTTGATGCTGTTGAAGAGGAAATTATAGAGGGCATGACTGCTGAAGATGAAGAAGAGCATGATGAAGATGAATCGGAGCTGGATGAGCATGTTTGGACAAGTCCCTTGAACGCCATAAAGATTGTTCAGGCAGTCTGCGATGAGGTTTGCAAGATTGATGAAGCGAATGCTTCTTTTTACAAAGCCAATGCTTCTGCTTATATCAGTCAGATTGAAAAACTTGATGAACAGTTTTCTTCAATAACACAGAATGCTAAGCGTAATGTCATTGTTTTTGGAGACCGCTTTCCATTACGCTACTTTGCTGACACTTATGGACTTTCTTATTATGCTGCTTTTCCTGGCTGTGCTACTGATGTTGAAGCTAGTGCGGCTACAATCAAATTCCTGATTAATAAAGTGAAGAATGAAAACATTCCTGTAGTGTTTACTATAGAATTTTCGAATGGCAAAATTGCAGACACTCTCTGTGAGTCAACAGGTGCAAGAAAACTTGAATTTCACAGCTGCCACAATGTAAGTGCAGATGACTTAAAGAAAGGCGAGACTTACGTGTCTATAATGCAGAGAAATGTTTCCGCCTTGGAAGCTGCGTTAAATTAGTGTGGGGTAAAATATGAACAGATTTATGCTTGTTGCTCTTGTGGCAGTAGAGTGCGTTTTTATTTCTTGCTCTTCAAAGCAGAAAGGCTTTTCTGTGTCTGGTCCTGTAGGAGCAACGCCTGTTCAGAGTGATGAGGTAAAAGATGCAAACGAGTTGCCTTTAAACGAAGATGAAGAATTTCTTGCCATGATTGAAAAATATGAATCGGGTGAGATTGAGCAGGAGCCTCCTCGCAATCAGGAATATGTTGAGCAGCCTCAAATAGATATTCCTGAAGGTGACATCCTTGAAATAAAGGACAAAATGTTTTTGACTCAAATCAATGACATCTATTTTAATTATGAACGCTACAAAGATAAAACTATCATCGTAGAGGGCATGTTTACCTATCTTGAATCGTATTTTGATAATTCCAAGTTTCCTGCGGTATACAGGCGTGGACCTGGATGCTGTGGTAATGACGGATGGGGAGGATTCATACTTGACTGGAAAGGAACTTACCCTGAGCTTGAAGCATGGATAAAGGTTGTCGGAAAGCCGGTCATAAAAGAATATAAAGGCTATCAGGACTTGTATCTGGAAGTCGTGTCTCTTGATGTAAAGCAAGAGCGTGGTTTGGAATTTGTTGTCAATTAAGGTGTGAAAAATGGACTTACTTTCTTGTAATCATCTTTGTGTTTCGTATGAGGGCAGACCTGCATTGCAGGATGTTTCGTTTTCTGTTGAAGAAGGAGATTATATCTGTGTACTAGGCGAAAACGGAGCCGGAAAAAGTACTCTCATAAAAACTCTTTTGGGATTAAAAAAGGCTGAGTCTGGCAGCATAGAATTCCTTAACGGATTCCGTCAGAAATATGTCGGTTATCTGCCTCAGCAGCAGACCGTTAAAAAAGATTTTCCTGCGAGTGTGTGGGAGGTCGTAATTTCGGGTAATGAGAACTCACTTGGATTTCGGCCTTTTTTTGATGCTTCCCATAAAAAACTTACCGAAGAAAACCTTAAGAAACTTGGAATCTTTAATTTAAAGGACAAGTGCTTTAGGGAACTTTCTGGTGGCCAGCAGCAGCGTGTATTGTTGTGTCGGGCTTTGTGCGCAACCAAAAAGCTCTTGATTCTTGATGAGCCTGCAAGCGGTCTTGATCCTGTTGCAACTGCGGAGTTGTATTCTATTATAAAGACTTTGAATGATGAAGATAATATCACAGTGATCATGATAAGCCATGATACTGAATGTGCCAAAAAGTATTCCAAAAAGATTCTGCATCTTGCTACAAGGCAGGTTTTCTTTGGCACAAAGGAAGACTACATGAAGACTGACATTGGCAGAAAGTTCCTGGAGGAAGTTCGTGATTAATTTTTTTGTAGAAATGTTTTCATTTCCTTTTATGGTGCGTGCTTTTGTTGTTGGAACTTTGATTGCGCTGTGTTCTTCTCTGCTTGGAGTAAGCCTTATTTTAAAACGGTATTCAATGATTGGTGACGGTCTGAGTCATGTTGGTTTCGGGGCAATTGCCCTTGCAAAAGTATTCAGCCTTGACCCCCTTGCAACATGTATTCCTGTCGTTACGGCAAGTTCAATCCTTTTACTCAGACTTAAGTCTTCGAGCAAAATAAAAGGGGATGCAGCTACAGCCCTAATTTCTACAGCAGCCCTAGCTTTAGGAGTCATGGTCATTTCTGTTACAACCGGCATGAATACTGATGTGTGCAATTATCTTTTTGGCAGCATTTTAAGCATGAGCCGCACGGATGTTCATCTGAGCATTGGCATTTCTATAGCAGTAATATTTATGTTCATACTGTTTTACAACAGAATTTTTGCAGTAACGTTTGATGAGACTTTTGCCGCTGCAACTGGAACAAAAACAAAGGTTTTTAATTTTTTGATTGCAATTCTTACTTCTCTTGTTATTGTTGTAGGAATGAGGATGATTGGTGCTTTGCTTATTTCCAGCCTGATTGTTGTTCCTGCCCTTGGCGCAATGAGAATCTGCAAGAAGTTTAAGTCTGTTGTTTTTGTAAGTGCGATAATAAGCGTGCTGTGCCTGTGGTGCGGGCTGATTGTATCGTATCAGGCTGCATTTCCGACAGGTGCAAGCATAGTATGCTGTGATTTGATTGTGTTTTCTGTCCTGACGGTTATAAGCAAGGTAAAAGCAGCCCGATAGAAGGTATTCTCAAGTAGTCACAAATACTTAAGAAATTACGACACAACTATTTAAGAAATTACGGCGCAATTACTTAAGAGATTGTGTCATAACTTCTTAAGAACTTGCGACACAACTTCTTAAGAAATTGTGACACAACTTTTTTTGCATTATTGCAATGCATGGTATAAATCGGTATACTAAGCCCTATGAGTGAACAGAATAACGATTTATGTCCGTGCGGCAGCGGCAAAAAATATTCAGACTGCTGCGAACCTTACATTAAGGGAACTCAGAAAGCTCCTTCTCCTGAAGCCCTTATGCGTGCTCGTTACACGGCTTACGTAAAACATGAAATTGACTTTATCATCAACACCTGCGAAAAAGGTGAGAAAATAGCTGAAATTGACCGAAAGGCAACAGAAGACTGGAGCAATACAAGTACATGGCATGGACTGAAAATCCTTAACGTAGAAAAAGGCGGTCCTGATGATACTGAAGGCATTGTTGAGTTTGAAGCAACTTATACTCAGAAAGGCATTCGTGATGTTCATCACGAAATTGGCGGCTTCAGAAAGATAGACGGCGAGTGGCTTTATACAGAAGGTTACATTAAGCCTACTACTGTTATTCGTGAAGGACGCAAAGTTGGTCGTAACGAGCCTTGTCCGTGTGGCAGTGGTAAAAAGTATAAAAATTGTTGCGGAAAAAACGCATAAGTTAATTACAGAGATTTAATGGCTCAGAATATATATACAGGCTTTCATGCAGTAGAAGAAAAAGTTCGCCGGTTTGCAGATGAAGCAAGTCATGCTAAAAACTCTCATGCCGGAACTATTACAATCTATTATTCAAAGCCTGGTCCTCGCATCAAGAAAATCCTTTCTCTGGCAAAAGAAGCTGGCGTTACTTCTTCAGAAACAGATGAAGAGACTCTTGCAAAAATAGTGCTTCCTTTGCCTGAACAAGCCCGTGACCATCGCGGAATCGTTCTTGTTGCAGATGAAATGCAGGAAAAAGCAAAGAATCTTGTTCAGCTTGATCAGTGGCTTTCGGTCTGTCCTGAAACGGCAACCGTTGTCATGCTTGACAGTGTTACCGATCCTCACAATGTTGGTGCCATTCTTCGCTCATGCGATCAGTTTGGAGCATCGCTCCTTATTTTGCCGGAACGGCGCGGTGCTTCTGATATTCAGGACAATGAAATTATTGCACGTACCAGTGCCGGTGCAAGTGCCTACATTCCTACGGCTGTCGTTACAAATCTTGTTAGGGCGGCAGAAATGCTCAAGCAGTCTGGATTTTGGATTTATGGTGCTGATGCAGACGGTTCTCCTTTGCAGGATACAAAGTTTGACCGCAGGACATGCATTGTCATGGGCAGCGAGGGAAATGGCATTTCAAGACTGCTGGCTAAAAACTGTGATGCGGTTGTCTCAATACCGACGTGTGGCAAGATTGACAGCTTGAATGTTTCAGTTGCTGCTGGAGTTCTGCTTTACGAGCGTTACAAACAGGTTCTGGAAAATACAACTCATTGACTAGAATAAAATTAGGCTGTACTATAATAGAATGAACGTAGTACTGGGTCTGTCAGCCTCAACTGGAATTGGTATTGGAAAAGCATTTGTCCTTCCTGAAATAAAAGAAAAGGTCATTCCTAAAGAAAAAATAACGTCTGACCAACTTGAAGATGGCTGGAGCAGATTTTCTTCTGCCTGCAATTCTGTCCAGTCCATGATAGACAAGCAGCTTCAGAACCTTCCGAAAGACAATCTTCAGAAAATTATTTTTGAGACATATCAGCTCATGCTTGCAGATCCTGTTTTTGTGCAGGAAGTTCATGACAGTTATACGGAAGAACTGTATAACATTGAATATATATTGGACAAAAAAGTTGCCCAGTATGCAGAGCGTCTTAGAAACAGTGGCAATGATTATCTTGCAGAGCGTTCAAAAGATATAGAAGATGTTTTTGGCAAAGTCATGGACATTCTTCTTGACTATCATCCTTTTAACATAGAAGAAGTACCTGACGGTTCTGTTATTGTTGCAAAAGCAATGCGCACCAGTGATACCGTCATTTTGAGCAAAAGAAAAATAGCAGGCTTTGCATTGACGGAAGGCGGTGTTTCCAGCCATGTCGCAATACTTGCAAAAAGTTTTGGTGTTCCTGCTGTTGTAGGTCTTGAAGACATTCAGAATCAGGTAAAGACTGGCGAGCAGATTATCGTAGATGGAAACAGGGGCGAAATCATTTTAAATCCTGATGAAAGTTCCCTTGCCGAATACCGCATAAAAATAGAAGATGACAGAAAGTATCGAGAGCAGCTGCTTCAGTTCAGAACAAAGCCAGCCCTTACAAAGGACGGTACTGAGTTTAAACTGTATGCAAATATTGGTACTACGGAAGAAGCCCGGATTGCACTTGAAGAAGGCGCTGACGGCATCGGTCTGTTCAGAACGGAATTTCTTTTTATGGATGCAATCCAGAATCACACTTCTGAATCAAGCGGACCTTTTTCTAATTCTGTCAGTGAAGAAGCCCAGTTTGAGGCATACAAGCAGGTCCTGCAGATTATGGGCGACAAGCCTGTTACCATACGAACTCTTGATGTCGGAGGCGACAAGCTCCTTAACTTTAAGGAAATTCCAAGTTCGCACGAAAAAAATCCTTTAATGGGATTGAGGGCAATACGTCTTTCCATGTATTATCCTCAGCTGTTCAGAACACAGCTTCGGGCTTTGTATCGGGCTAGCATTTACGGTAATCTAAAAATACTGATTCCTCTCATTACTGATGTGTCTCAGGTTGAAACTGTGCGCGGTATTGCCGAAGGTGTAAGAATCAGCATGAAGGAAGAGAAAATTCCATTTAAAGAAGTTCCTATCGGTATCATGGTAGAAACTGCGGCAGCCGCAATATGTTCTGACTGCCTTGCAAAAAAGAGCGATTTCTTTTCCTTGGGTACAAATGACCTTACTCAGTATACTTTGTGCGTTGACCGCGAAAACCCTACAGTTGCTCCTTTATATAATGAATTTAATCTTGCAGTTGTCCGCTTGATTCGTGCGACTGTTGAGAATGCTAATAAAAACAATATCCCTGTTTCTGTTTGTGGCGAAATGGCAGGACGAAAGGAAACAGCAATGATTCTTGCAGGCTTTGGACTTCGCAATTTGAGCATGACCCCAAAGCAGATTCCTGTCATAAAGGAAACTCTTTCAAGATTTACAATTAAAGAACTGGAAAATATTTCTATGGAAACAATTTCCTATAATCAGGTTCAGGAGTAGAATGTAATGAAAAAAAAGAAACCGGATTTTTCCAAGCCAAAACCTGAACCGAAAGAAGAAGTTGTAAAGGATGGCATTCCGAGGGAAGATTCTTCTCAGCAGTTTTATTCCGATAAAATTTATTTTAACCTGCCTCTGATTGTTATTGCGGGGCGTCCTAATGTCGGCAAGTCTACTCTTTTTAATGCTCTGACACATACAAAAAGAGCCATAACAGATCCGACTCCAGGTGTAACGAGGGATCCTGTTGAAGGAACTTGCTTTATTGCAGGAAAGCCTGTTCATCTTGTAGATACTGGTGGTTACAAGCTGACACGTGATTTTACTTCACGCGAAAGCGAGATGGATGATCTTGTTGTTGAAAAAACTATGGAAATGGTTCGTAAGGCTGACCGCATCTTGCTTTTGCTTGACGCAACTGAAATTACTACGGAAGATGAGGAACTTTTAAGTCAGATGCGTCCATACTGGAACAAGGTTGTTGGAGCTGTAAATAAGACTGAAGGCGGCAAGAATGAAGAGCTGGCATATAATTATATGAAATATGGGTTTAAGAACCTTATATTCATTTCTGCAACGCACGGTGATAATATTCCAGCCCTTTCTCAGGCTTTAATTGACGGAATTGATTTTTCAAGAGTAACAGAAGGTTCTGAAGAAGAACTTCCTATACGAATTGCAATTCTTGGCAAGCCTAATACCGGTAAGTCTACGCTGAGTAATGCCCTTACTCATACACAAGCTTCCATTGTCAGTGACTATGCCGGCACTACGCGTGATGTTGTTGAAGGCAGTTTCCGTTATAATGGAAAAGACATTCAAATTCTGGATACTGCCGGAATCCGCAGAAAGAAGAAAGTTTCTGAAAATGTTGAATACTATTCCGTAAACAGAGCCATAAAGACTCTTGATGAATGTGACATAATGTTCCTAATGATGGACGCAAAAGATGGACTTACAGAGCAGGACAAAAAAATTACATCGCTTGCTTATGAACGAGGGAGAGGCATCATCTTTATCCTAAACAAATGGGATACCGTAGAAGACGGCAGCCGCAAGGCTTTTAAGCAGATTGAAGAATACATTCATACTATGTTCGGTCACATGAAGTGGGCCCCGATTGTTGCCATAAGTGCAAAGAACGAGGACGGCATAAAGAACCTTATGGATACTGCCCTTACACTGTATGAGCAGCTGAACCGTAAGATTGATACGGCTGCTCTTAATCTTGCATTGAAAGACTGGCTGTTTAAGTATCCGCCACCTGCGACTAAAGCCATTCATTTTAAAGTCCGCTACATTACGCAGGTAAGTTCCAATCCTGTAAAATTCCTTATTTTTGCAACCAGACCTGACAATGTTCCTGAAAGTTATGTTACATACTTAAAGAACAGGGTAAGGGAAGATTTGGGCTTTGATCAGATTCCTGTTCAGATAGAAATGAAGGCAAGCCGTCAGAAGTGGCAGGATAGACCAGAGGTTAATGGCTAAATATCTGATTGGAGAAGTCGTCAAAATTACAGGAGTAAAGGCTCACATCCTTCGTTACTGGGAATCTGCCATTCCAGGTTTTTCTCCTAAAAAGAATTATCGAGGCAAACGTCTTTACTCTCAGCGTGATGTTGAGCTGATAATGAGGCTCAAGCACTTGACTCAGGTTCAGGGAATGAGCCTTTCCAATGCAAAAAAACAGATAATTCTTGATGCACAGGTGAGGGAAGCGGAATTTGCGGCATTGACAACAATTCATGATATCCGCTCTGAATTGACAATGCTGTATCAGATGCTTAAGAAGACTGGAGAAAACTATGCAAAATCAAAAGACAGACACAAAGATAGAACTTAAGTGGTATGAGAAAAAACAAGGTGTAAAGCTTTCACAAAAGAAAAAGAAGGTTGAAGGCAAGCTGCTCCGTAAGGAAAAGCGTGCTCACGAATCTGATGAAATTTCGGCAAAAAAAACAGACACTGTTTCTTCTCCTAAACATGCACCTTCTACTGCCCTTGTTGCAGATGTTGTTTCATCCCTTTTTAATCCTGCTTCACTTCCAAATGATAGTGTTCCTGTAATAACAAAGTTTGGTACTTTGCTGGATTCAATCTTTCCTATTAACTCTAAGCAAAAAGTCATGCTGGCAGAACATATTCGGGAGCTTAGTCATAACCTTACGGATGAACGGCAGGACAGGCGCCTTGGGTACATGAATCAGGTGACAACCACAAGTGCATATACGCATTATTATCTGTGGTGGAACATCATACGTTTGACACGACTGTTTGCAAATCTTCAGGATTCTTTTTTGAGTAGTCTTGCAGATGGAAGCGTTTGCCTTGACGTAGGTTCTGGACCTCTTACTGTGCCTATTGCCCTTTTTCTTGCATGTCCGCAATTGCGTAAAAAGAAACTTACATGGTATTGCATGGATATATCTTCGCAGATTCTTGCCAAAGGAGAAGATATATTTCTTTCTGTTGCCGCAAAACTTGAATGCGAGCCTTGGAAAATTATCCGTGTAAAGGGTGAATTCGGTACTGCAATAAAAGATAAGGCCGATTTTGTTACGGCTGCAAATGTGTTTAATGAAATTGTTCAGGATGCAGACATGCCTCCTGATTATCTTGCAAAAAAATACAGTAGCGACTTGCTTTCTTATGTCAATAAAGACAGCAGTCGTGCAAAAATTCTTGTCATTGAACCAGGTGTTCCTCCATGCGCCCGTTTTTTGAGCCTGTTGAGAGATGCCCTTATGCGTAATGCCTTTATGCCGTCTAGTCCGTGTCCTCACGCCTGTGAGTGTCCTATGGATGGAAAGAAGGGTGGCAAGTGGTGTAATTATGCATTTTCTACAGAAGATGCTCCTCGAGATTTGAAAAAACTTTCGGAAAGCGCAAGTCTTGCAAAGGAAAGGGCTGTGCTCTCATTTATTGCTGCTGAAAAAAAATCTGATGATTCTGTTCAGATCGATGCCATGTCGGAATCAGGCAAAGTGCTGAAGTTTAGAATTGCAAGTGATGAAATACGCCTGCCGGGGAACAGAACTGGCTATTATGCGTGTTCGGAAAAAGGTCTTTTGCTTGTTGTTGCAAGAAAAAAATATTTTTCAGGAGAGTTGCTTTCTGTCCCCCTTCCAAAGAACATGACAAGGATGGACAGAAAGTCTGGAGCGCGAGTAATTGAAATAATCTAGGCAAGCTCTCTAGTTGTGGAAGAGCTTTGCAATTTTATCTTTGTAAAGATCATGTACCCTGTAGCGCATGAGTTCCTGCTTGCCTGAAAGTTCAACACCCACTTCAAAAGGTTTTGTAATGACTTCAAGCGTATTGATTTTTTCAAATGCCTTAAAGCCTGTCTTTGCATTTACCAGTTGGTCTACTTCCTGCTTAAGCAGCTTTCGGATTGGTTCGCTTTCCGCAAGTTGCTCGTAAGAATTGAAAGAAATGTTGTTTTCATTTGCATAAGCCTCAATTTCTTCTTTGCTTGGCAGTACAAGCACACCAAGATATCTCTGGTCAATGCCTTTTTCGTTTGTGCCGACAACAATGCTTGCAGAAATGTATGGGGATGAGTTTATTGCACTTTCGATTGGTAGAGGCTCAATATTTTCGCCGCCCATAAGGACTATGGTATCTTTCTTTCTTCCCCTCAGCTGAATTTCATTGTCAATTGTAAATACTGCGAGGTCTCCAGTATCGAGCCATCCGTCTGTGGTCATGACTTTGGCCGTAAGCTCAGGATTCTTGTAGTAGCCCTTCATAACCGTTTCGCCTTTTATCTGTAGGCTGCCTTTCTGGCCAACTCCAAGAATTATGCCGTCTTGGTCTACAATACGTGCGTTTACACCTCGTAATGGTGTTCCTACGGTATGCATGACTGGGCAGGCAATAGGTCTTACTCCAATGATTGGAGAAGTTTCTGTAAGTCCGTAGCCTTCTACAATGTTTACTCCAACTGCCCAGAAAAACTTATCGATATAGGCTGGGTATGCTCCGCCTCCTGCAATGCCGGCGCGGAAATTGTTTCCGAGCATTGCCCTCAGCTTTCGGAATACGATTAGGTTTCCAAGCATTTTTACAGGGTAAAGAAGCAGCCAAGGCAGCACAAGGACTGGCCACCAGAAGCCAAGGTTGTCACGACCGAATCGAGCGGTTTTTCTTCTTAGTTTTCTGTCTATGGCACACCACAGCTGGGCTTCTGCAACAAAAAAACGGAACAGTGCAAATACAACACCGCCTGTCTTGCGCATTTTTCTCCATATTCCGTCATATACGGCTTCCCATACACGAGGAACGGCAGGAAGAAGAACAGGATTAAGGCTCTTTAGGTCTGCAAGAAGTACGCTTCCGATTGGCTTGCTGTAGCAGATTGTTCCTGCCTGACACATAATGACGTATTCTACTTCGCGCTGATATACATGCCAGACTGGAAGGACGCAAAGTGCCCTTTCTCCAGGATTAATGAATATTCTTTCTACAAGCTCGTCAAGCTGGGTTATGAAGTTTCCGTGCGAAATCATTACACCTTTAGGTGTTCCTGTTGTTCCACTTGTGAATATGATTGTTGCAATGTCATTCCAGTCGCCTTTTTCAAGCTCATTTTCAATGGCATCGATATTGAGCTTTCTCCATTCGTGCCCGCTTTTAAGTAAGGTCTCGAATGAATAAAAATCTATGCAGCTTTTTTTTGCGCGCAGCTGTTCTTCTTCATCAACAGCGTCAAAAGCAATTATTGTTTTGAGTGTAGGAATGTTATCTTTTATGTTCAGTATTTTTTTTACCTGAGTATTGTTTTCCGCTATGACAACAGAACATTCCGAAAATGAAAGGATAAAGGAAAGGTCTTTTTCCGTGGCATCGCATCCGCGAGGGACATCGATAGCTCCTATTGAAAGCAGTCCTACGTCTGCCTGCTCCCATTCTTTTCTATTGTCTGCAATCAAACCTATTCTGTCACCACGTTTCACGCCTAAATCAAGTAAGGCGGCTCCGAAGTCCAGTGCAAGCTGAAACATGTCATGGTAATTTACTTCTGTAATTTCCCCTTTTTTTGTGTGTGATAGCTGTGCACTTGTTTCCGGATGTTTTTGAGCTATACTTCGTAACAGTTTTGGTATGGTACGTTCAAATTTCATTAAATCCACCTTGGGCTTTTAGAACCGTAAAATGACAAAAAAGCGATTTTTGTAAAGTCATTATATACGGAATAAAGAAAAAAATTCAACTATCTTATGACGGTACGAATGCTTCCCATCTGAACTCTTTTTTCACGAGTGTCTTCAAGAAGGTTTTTAAGAGTTGCCGAGTCTTCTTCTTTTATTGCAGTTTTGAAGGCATCCATCTTTTTCTGAAAGTTTTCTATGTGCTGAACAAGTTTTTCTTTGTTTGATATAAACAGTTCCGTCCATAAAGGTGCGTTTATCATTGCTATTCTTGTCAAATCTTCAAAGCTTCCGCCACCAAATGCTGTAATTTCAGGGTCTTCGGCACTTTCTACCAGTGCAGAAGCAATTACGTGGCATAACTGGCTTGTAAAGCCTATTTTGTAATCATGAATGTCGCATGTTGTTTCTGTTATTCGTGAGAACCCCATTGCTGTAATAAGGTTTCGCATAAGAACCAAATTGTCTTTCTTGTTAAATGTCTGCTCGCACAGGATGTAGTTATGGTTTATAAAGAATTCAGCCTTTGAATTTGCATATCCTTCTTTTTCACCTCCAGCCATAGGATGACCTATTATAAAATCAACATCAGTACGAAGGAGAGATGGCAGTTCCTTTTCAAAAATTCCTTTTACACCAGAAATGTCCGTGACTACTGCTCCGCTTTTAAAAGAAGCTTTGTGCTCTTTTAGAAAATCCAATGTTGCATGAGGATAAAGGCAGATAAAAAGCACATCACAATGAGGAATCATCTTTTGTACATCAGTGCTCTGGAATGTTTCGTCTACAACTCCTTCTTCCTTTGCCTGTACAAGACAAGCCGTGCTTCTGTTGCATGCAAGGATTTTACCTTGTGCACCACTCTGGCTCAATATATTTAATCTTATTGCCTTGGCAATGGATCCTCCCATTATGCCAAGTCCAACTATTCCGTATGTTAAGTTCTTTAAGTTTGTCATAATGGGGTTATTCTATCATAAAAATAATGTGCTTGTGGATAGATTTGCGTGAATATTGAAGAAATTATATTTGACATTCATCATGCTAAAGGGGTAAGATAGAGTTTGTGTAATCGCAGTTAAACGATTATATAAATTTTTTATTTTTATAATTTTTCATAATTAATGGAGGATATTTTTATGAAAAAAACAGTCTTAGCAGCAGCAGCCTTGACTTTGACAGCCATCGCTTTTATGGGATGTGGCGGAAACAAGGCTTCTGGCGGAAAGTCAGTAACTTTAAACAAGGACAAGCCACTTGTATTCTTTAACAGACAGCCATCTGACCCTACATCAGGTGCTATCGATATGGCTTCAATGAACTGGAATGACAAGACTTACTACGTAGGTTTTGATGCAGCTGGTGGTGGAGCTGTACAGGGTGAACTGGTAGTAAATTATCTTAAGGCACAGGAGCCTGCAAAGATTGACCGCAATGGTGATGGCATTATCGGTTACGTTCTCTGCATTGGTGATGTAGGACACAATGACTCAAAGGCTCGTACTGAAGGTGTACGTCGTGCACTCGGTACATGGGACGGTTCAACAGAGCCAACAGTTTCAAAAGAAGGATCTGTAAACGTTGGTGGAAAGACATTCAAGGTTGTAGAGCTTGAAGGTAAGGCAATGACTGGTACTGACGGTTCTACATGGAATGCAAACGCTGCAACAGAGGCAATGGGTAACTGGGCTACAAAGTACGGTGACAGCATTGACCTTGTTCTTTCAAACAATGATGGCATGGCAATGGGTTGTCTTCAGGCTTCAAACTATCCTGCTGGAGTACCTATTTTCGGTTATGATGCAAACGCAGATGCAATTGAGGCAATCGGTGCCGGCAAACTTTCAGGAACAGTTTCTCAGAACGTTGACGCACAGGCTACAGCAACACTTCAGGTTATCCGCAACCTTCTTGACGGCTTGACTGGTGCAGATGTTTATACAAAGGGTCTTTCTGAGCCAGATCAGTATGGCAACAAGATTTCTGCTGATCTTGAATATAAGGCAGATACAAAGGCTGTTCTTGCAAAGAATACTGGTGTAAACGCAAGCAACTGGAAAGATTATCAGGCTGGAAACCGCGACAAGGGAATCAAGCAGTCTACTGCAGAAAAGAAAAAGGTTATTTTGACTATCTATAACTCAGCAGATAACTTCCTTTCATCTTCATATCTTCCTGCATTGCAGTATTATGCACCTCTCCTTAACATTGAACTTACCGTAGTTCAGGGAGATGGTCAGAACGAAGGTTCTTGTCTTGACAAGTTCACAAACTTGAACAGCTTCGATGCTTATGCAATCAATATGGTTAAGACAAACTCTGGTGCTGACTACACAGACAAGCTTAAGTACTAATTTGCATCTTTATTAGCATTCGCTAATGATTCAGTGAAAGACCTGTAGAAGAAAAATTCCGCAGGTCTTTTTTTTCAAATAAGGAATAAAATGAGTGACAATGTACTGCAAATAAAGAACCTGTCAAAATCTTTTGCTAAGAATAAGGTTTTGGACGGCATTAACCTCACTGTCAAAAAAGGCAGTGTAATGGGGCTCATGGGGGAAAACGGTGCAGGTAAGTCTACGATGATGAAATGTCTTTTCGGCATTTATGCAAAGGACGAAGGCCAGATAATTCTGGATGACCATCCTGTTGACTTTAAGAACCCTAAGGAAGCTCTAGAAAGTGGAGTGGCAATGGTTCATCAGGAATTGAACCAGTGCCTTGACAGAACTGTAGTTGATAATCTGTTTCTCGGTCGCTATCCGAAAAAATTTGGTGTTGTTGATGAACAGCGTATGCTTGCTGAATCAAGCAAGCTGTTTGCATCCCTTAATATGAATGTAAACCCTGGTACAGTCATGCGTACTATGTCTGTATCACAACGGCAGATGGTTGAAATTGCAAAGGCTGTTTCATATAATGCCCGTATTATAGTACTTGACGAGCCTACTTCTTCCCTTACCGAGCCTGAAGTAAAAAAACTATTTTCTATAGTAAACAGCCTGAAGGAAAAAGGCGTTTCATTCGTCTATATTTCACATAAGATGGATGAAATTTTTGAAGTTTGTGATGAAGTTTCTGTACTCCGAGACGGCAACATGGTGTTTACTTCTCCTGTGAAAGATACTGACATGGACAAGCTTATTTCTGCCATGGTTGGTCGTTCCTTGGACAAGCGTTTTCCTGATGTTGATAACACTCCGGGTTCTGACTATCTTGAAATTCGTAGTCTTTCAACTAAATATGAACCTCATCTTTATGACATTTCATTTACTGTAAAGAAGGGTGAAATCTTTGGTCTTTACGGTCTTGTTGGTGCAGGACGTAGTGAACTTTTGGAATCTATTTTCGGTATCCGTACCATTGCGACTGGTGACATTATCCTTAACGGAAAAAAACTTCGTTTTGACAGCAGTAAGGATGCCATGGCATATAATTTTGCACTTGTAACAGAGGAACGCAAGCTGAACGGAATGTTTGGTAAGGCTTCGATAGAATTCAACACTACCATTACAAATCTGGACAGTTACAAGACAATGGGCATTCTTTCTAACAGAAAGATGCTCGATGCTGCTAACCGTGAAATAAAGAGAATGCATACCAAGTGTGTTTCTGCAGACGATTTGATTACATCTTTGAGTGGTGGAAACCAGCAGAAAGTTATAATCGGTAAGTGGATGGAGCGTGAGCCTGATGTTTTCCTTATGGATGAACCTACACGCGGTATTGATGTTGGTGCAAAATATGAAATTTACCAGCTGATTATCCAGATGGCAAAAGAAGGAAAAACTATTATTGTGGTATCGAGCGAAATGCCTGAAATCCTTGGTATTACAAACCGCATTGCCGTTATGTCTAACCACAGGTTGGCCGGCATTGTGAACACAAAGGAAACCAATCAGGAAGAATTGCTCAGACTTTCGGATAAATATCTGTAATGGAGAATTTTATGGCAAATACTTATGATGATTTGAATGCCCTTGCTGCAAAAAAAATTGCGGAAATGGCTGACAGTGATACAGTTGAACTGAAATCTTTAAATGATGACGAGCTTTTAAAGCAGTATCAGGATGCATTGTATAAATTGCGCGAAAATGGCGTAAACAAGATTATGGAGCTGAATCAGAACATTGCAGCTGCAAAAAAGAACAAGATGCTTGATGCTGCAGAACGTCAGAAGCTTGTAAGCGAATGGACTGCTCAAATTTCTGAAGCAAAAAAAGTAGCTGCCGCAAACAGGCAGGCTGATGCAGATCTTTCAAAACATGCTGTAAATTATGCAAATGTCCTTGCAAAAAAAGTAATTGCGGGCGTAAATGCGGAGCAGGACAAAAAGATTGAGACTCTGAAATCTTTTTATGCCAAGAAAGCTGAAGGCATAAAACTTGAAGCTCAAAAGCGCATTGCGGCAGCTTCCTCTGCTCATGATAAGGAAACTGCAAAGTATGAACTAAAATCTGCACTCTTTGATGCAAAAAACAAGAGACAGACAGAACTTGATCGCTGTAATGACGTAAAGAATCAGGCTTTTACAGAGCACGTGCAGATGAATCGTACTCTTCGCAATGGAAAGACAAATTTTTCAGAAGATATGGAGCTTAACTGGAAACATTACGTTTACAACTTTAAGGCTACAAAGTTCTTCCTTGACAATGGTCTGTACATAGCAATTCTGCTGTTCTTTATTATTTGTGTCATTATAGCCCCTGTCTCTGGTGCAGGAAACCTTCTTACTCTGCCTAATATCTTCACTATTCTTGAGCAGTCTTCTACTCGCATGTTCTATGCACTTGGAGTTGCTGGTCTTATTTTGATAGCAGGAACAGACTTGAGCGTAGGCCGTATGGTTGCAATGGGATCTGTAATTACGGGGCTTATTCTGCATCCGGGTACGAACATTGTAAAATTCTTTAACATGGGACCATGGAATTTTACTTCAATGCCAATGGGCTGCCGCCTTGCAATGGCTCTTGTTCTTTCTATTTTCTTCTGTGTGCTGTTTTCTGTTTTTGCAGGATTTTTTACGGCAAAGCTTAAGATACATCCGTTTATTTCTACTCTGGCAACACAGCTTATCATTTACGGACTTTTGTTCTTTGGAACTACAGGAACTCCTGTAGGTTCGATTGACGGCAACGTAAAGGACTTGATAGGCGGCCGCTGGGTTTTGGGTGTAATAAACGGTGAACTTGTAACGTTCCCTAAGCTTATTATTCCTGCAATAATAGCAATTATTGTCGCATGGTTTATATGGAACAAGACAATTTTTGGAAAGAATATGTATGCTGTTGGAGGCAACTCAGAAGCTGCTGCTGTTAGTGGTATAAGTGTATTCCGTGTAACAATGGGCATCTTTATTATGGCTGGTATTTTCTATGGATGCGGTGCATTCCTTGAGGCTTTCCGTGCAAATGCAAGTGCCGGTACTGGTCAGGGCTACGAAATGGATGCAATTGCGGCTTGTGTTGTCGGTGGCATTTCATTTAACGGTGGTATTGGAAAGATTGGCGGAGCTGCAATTGGTGTCGTTATCTTTACAGGCCTTACTTACTGCCTTACTTTCCTTCACATAGATACAAACTTGCAGTTTGTGTTTAAAGGATTCATCATTATTGCAGCTGTTGCTCTTGACAGCATTAAGTACTTGAAGCGCAAATAAAATAATTTTGCGCATTTTGTGCTGTAAAGCTGCCTGTCGATTACTGTCAGGCAGCTTTTTTTTCAGCTTTTTTCATGCCTTGCAAATATCCTGAAAACATTGTAGTATTGTTAAAATTATTGACATTATATTAATAGAAGGAAATTGCCATGAAAATATCCGGTTCACGTGTTGTTGTTGAGTGCCTCGTTGAGCAGGGGGTTGATACCATTTTCGGTTATCCAGGTGGAGCTATTCTTAATGTTTATGATGAGCTTTACAAGAATTCAGACCGCATCACTCATATTCTGACTGCCCATGAACAGGGTGCTTCTCATGCTGCTGATGGTTATGCACGTTCAACAGGAAAAGTAGGAGTCGTTTTTGCAACAAGTGGTCCTGGTGCAACAAACCTTGTTACTGGTATTGCCACAGCATATATGGATTCAAGTCCGATTGTAGCAATTACATGCAATGTTCCTACTTCTCTTATTGGTCGTGATTCTTTTCAGGAAATTGACATTACAGGCGTTACCATGCCTATTACAAAGCACAATTTCATGGTGCATGATGTAAAGGACTTGGCTGATACAATTCGTGAAGCTTTTCTGATTGCAAAAAGCGGTCGCCCGGGACCTGTTCTTATTGATATTCCGAAAGAAGTTACTGCTGCTGAAGTTGAATTTGAACCAAAGCCTGTAGCTGAGGAAAGTCGTGAATCTTACAATAAATTTACAGATGCGGACCTTAAAGCCGCAGCTGCAATCATCAATAGTTCTGAGCGTCCTGTAATTTATGCAGGTGGTGGCATAAACATGAGTAATGCTAACAAGGAACTCTTGGAGTTTGCCGAAAAAGCTGATATTCCTGTTTCAGAAAGCCTTATGGCTCGTGATGCTTTTCCTGCAAGTCATCCACTTTGTACATGGATGGTCGGTATGCACGGTACAAAAGCTAGTAACATGGCAATCACAGAAAGCGATCTTGTAATAGCCCTCGGTTCCCGTTTTAGTGACCGTGTAATTTCTGATGCTTCAAAATTTGCTGCTAACAGCAAGGTGTTCCATATAGACATTGACCCTGCAGAAATTAACAAGAATATTCCTACCGCAGGTTCTCTTGTAGGTGATGTAAAGAGCATTCTGCAGAAACTCTTGCCACTTATTGAAAACAAAAAGCGTACTGACTGGGTAAATAAAATTCAGGAGTGGAAAAAGGATTATCCTGAATGTTATGATGTAAATCCAAAAGATTCTATCAATCCTAAGTTTATATGCGAATGCGTTCACAAGATTGCAGGAGATGATGCTTTTGTTACGACAGAAGTTGGACAGCATCAGATGTGGGTGGCTCAGTTCTATCCTTTTGCAAAGCCACGTACATTCATTACATCTGGCGGTTTGGGTACTATGGGCTTTGGAACAGGCGCTGCAATGGGAATTCAGTTTGCAAATCCAAAGGCTCGCGTTGTGCACATTGCTGGTGATGGCTCATTCCGCATGAACTGCAACGAACTCGCAACAATTCAGCATTATAATCTTCCGATTGTTATTGTTGTTGTAAATAACGGTACTTTGGGAAATGTCCGAATGTGGCAAAAGCTTTTTTATGGTAAGCGTTATAGTCAGACAACTCTTGATTTTGGTCCTGACTGGGTAAAGCTTGCACAGGCTTATGGCATTGATGGCTACAGGGCTTGCAACTCAGATGAGTTTGCAAAGGTTTTTGATGTTGCATTCAAGAGTGGAAAACCTGCGATAATTGATGCAAAAGTTGATATTGATGAAATGGTTCTTCCAATGGTACCTGGTGGAAAGCCTATTTACAATCAGATAATGAGTGTTAGTAAAGAAATTCAAAGTTAGCCGTGTATAATGCTTTCTTTTTTGCAGGAAAAAGGGTATACTTATTTTACTATAACCTCTTTTAATGGAGTATGTGATGGCTACTGATATTCATGAATCCGGTGAAGATTACCTTGAAGCTATTCTTGTTTTGCAGAAAAAAAATGGTGCAGCTCGTGCTGTTGATGTTGCAAACCATCTAAAAGTTTCAAAGCCGAGTGTGAGCCGTGCAATGGCTGTTCTGGAAGAAACTGGCTATGTAGAGGTTGGCGACACCAGTTTTTTACAGCTTACTGACAAAGGTAAGAGAAAGGCTAATGAAATATACAGTCGTCACGTACTTTTGACAGAATTCTTGCAGAAGATTGCTGATATTAGTGCTGAGCAGGCAGAAGAAAATGCCTGCCGCATAGAACATGATATTGATGCTGATGTAAAAAAAGGCATTGAACGCTGGATGAAGGAAAATTCATAATTATGGAAAAAAAGTCTACAGAGCACGGAGCTCTTACAGGCGATAATCATAAGGCATTGTGGAGCGGACGTTTTGCTGAAGGTCCTGATGCTGCTGCCGTTGAGTTTGAGACATCAATCTATGTTGATGAGAGGATGGCTCTGGATGATATTCACGGTTCTATTGCCCATGCTTCCATGTTGGGAGAGCAGGGAATTATAAGTTCTGATGAGGCTGAGCAAATTGTTTGTGGCCTGAGACAGATAGAAAAAGATTTGGAAAGCGGAAGCCTTTCCATTGATTATAGTGCGGAAGATATTCATTCCTTTGTAGAAGCAACTCTTACAGATCGTATTGGAGAGGCTGGTAAAAAACTGCACACAGGGCGCAGTCGCAACGATCAGATTGCTTTGGATGAGCGACTGTATTTGCGCCGTGTCATTCCTCTTCTGCAGAACGAAATTGTAACATTGATAGATGCTTTGGTTTGCATTGCGGAAAAGCATACTCATACTCTTTTGACAGGCTACACTCACATGCAGCATGCTCAGCCTGGTACGCTTGCCCAGCATTTGCTGGCATGGGCTTTTATGCTTGAACGTGATTGGAGCAGACTTGAAGATTCTTTGACTCGCATAAGCAAATCTCCTTTAGGAAGTGGCGCGTTGCAGGGAAGTACCCTTCCGCTGAACCGCGAAGCTGTTGCTGAAAAACTTGGCTTTGAAGGCGTAACGGATAATTCGTTGGACAGTGTTTCTGACAGGGATTATTGCATTGAGTTTACTTCTGATTTTGCAATGTTGCAGGCTCATTTGAGCCGAATGTGCGAAGAAGTTGTTTTGTGGTCTACTACGGAATTTCATTTTGTCGATTTAAGTGAAAAATGGTCTACAGGAAGTTCTATCATGCCACAAAAAAAGAACCCTGATTTTGCAGAGCTTATCCGCGGACGTACAGGAAAAGTATATGGTGACTTGATAAATCTTCTTACAATGGTAAAAGGATTGCCTCTTGCTTATGATCGGGATATGCAGGAAGATAAAGGGCCTTTGTTTGACGCTCTTGATACTGTAGAAGCAAACTTGAAAG
Source organism: uncultured Treponema sp. (assembly GCA_947167345.1). Lineage (GTDB taxonomy): Bacteria > Spirochaetota > Spirochaetia > Treponematales > Treponemataceae > Treponema_D. Next base: position 11,525 of record CAMVHR010000008.1, on the reverse strand, counting down.
TCTTTACTGCAATGATTTCTTCTGCAAAATGGAATGTCAAGGTTATGGCTGAAAGCTGCGAAGGCGGCTTTGCAAATGCAACTGATGTTGCAGAGTATCTTGTCCGCAAGGGAATGCCTTTCAGAACTGCTCATGGTGTTGCGGCTTCTGCTGTTCGCCGTGCAATAGATTCTGGTCTTTCAAGAATAGAAGATTTGGATATAGGTGTTTTGAAGGAATGTTCACAGTTGATAGAAGATGATATTTATGGAAAAATAACACCTTCTGCCTGCATGGAAAACCGTAAGACGACAGGAGGCCCTTCTCCTGAATGTACGGCTGTGCAGATAAAGAAATTAAAGGATTTTTGTTCAAATAGGAGTAAATTGTATGAAAACTAAAAAAATGTTTGCCAGCATTGTAGCTATTGTTGTTGCATTTGTTACTGTAACAGGTTTTGTTTCCTGTTCAAAAAATAAGCCTGCTGAAAAAAATACTTTTGTTCTTGGTCTGGATGATTCATTTCCACCTTTAGGATTTAGAGACGAAAATAATAATATTGTTGGATATGATATTGATCTTGCTGCCGAAGTTGCCAAGCGCATGAACAAGGAGCTTGTTTGCCAGCCTATTGACTGGGCTGCAAAAGAGCAGGAATTGAATACAAAAAAGATAGACTGCATCTGGAATGGCTTTACGATGACACAGGAACGCCAGTCAGCTATGGCTTTTACAAAAGCATATCTTGATAACGCACAGGTTGTTGTTGTCCGTGCTGATAGCGGTATAAAAAATCTTGCAGGGCTTGCTGGTAAGGTTATTGGTGTTCAGTCGGGTTCTTCTGCAGAAGACGCGATCAATGAGAATTTGGAATTTAAGAATTCTCTGAAATCTATTGTTGAATTTAAAGAAAATATTACTGCCCTTAATGATCTGGAGATTAAAAACGTTGACGGTGTTGTAATGGATCAGGTTGTTGCAAATTACAGCATAACCCAGACTGGTCGTCCGTATGTTGTTTTGGCTGAAGGTCTTGCAAATGAAGAATACGGCATTGCTTTCCGTAAAGATGATACCGCTCTTCGTGATAGAGTTCAGACTATTCTTGAAGAAATGGAAAAAGACGGGACTGTCGCTACGATTTCAAACAAGTGGTTTGGAACGAATCTGTCCGTAATAGGTAGATAGCTGTGAGCAAGCTGCTTGTCGCAATGCTTAGGAGTACGGGGGTTACACTTGAAGTGTTTACCCTTACTCTTTTGTTTTCACTACCTCTTGCGTTAGTTATTATGTTTGGACGCATGTCCAAAGTAAAGGTTATTGCAAAGGTTGTAGATGTTTTTCTTCTCGTAATACGCGGCACGCCACTCATGCTTCAGCTCATTTTTGTTTATTTTGCACCTCCTACTCTTTTTCATGTAGGCTTGGGCCGTTTTACGGCTGCAATTGTTGCCATGGTCATAAATTATGCAGCTTATTTTGCAGAAATTTACCGTGGCGGCATACTGTCCATACCTGTAGGACAGTATGAGGCTGCAAAAGTCCTTGGTTTTACTAAAGTGCAAACTTTTATGCGCATAATTATGCCGCAAGTTATAAAGCGCATCCTTCCTGCAATGGGAAACGAAGTAATTACCCTTGTAAAAGACACTGCTCTTGTTCAAGTTCTTGGTGTTGCAGAACTGTTTCATGTTGCACAGACTCAGAGCGGGCGCCTTGTTAGTGTCATGCCTCTTTTTCTTGCAGGTGTTTTCTATTTTATAATGAACTGGGGTGTCTCAAAGTTCTTTGATGTTGCGGAGAAAAAACTTGACTACTACAAATGAAATAATACGTGTTGAACAGCTTTGTAAAAACTTCGGCACTCTGGAAGTTATTAAAGATATTTCCTTTTCTGTTCACAAAGGTGAAGTTTTGGGCATTATTGGTCCAAGTGGAAGTGGTAAATCAACTCTTTTGCGTTGTATCTGTCAGCTTGAAAATGTTTCTGGTGGTTCTGTTTCCATTTGTGGAAAAAACATGGTAAAAAATGGCATTTATTCTGACAAGAATACTCTACGCAGCATAGGTCTTGATGTCGGACTTGTTTTCCAGAATTTTAATTTGTTCCCTCATTTTTCTGTTTTAAGGAATATTACTGAGGCGCAAAAAATAGTACTTGGTAAAAATGAGGATGAAGCTGTTGCTGTTGCAATGGAACTTCTTAAAAAGATGGGGCTTGAGTCAAAAGCTGACAGCTATCCGTGTCAGCTATCAGGTGGCCAGCAGCAGCGTGTAAGCATTGCCCGTGCATTAGCCCTGCATCCTCAGGTGTTGTTTTTTGATGAGCCTACTAGTGCGCTTGACCCGGAGTTGACTGGTGAAATTCTTGCGGTTATAAGAGACTTGGCAAAAGAAAAAATGACTATGGTTGTTGTTACTCACGAAATGTCTTTTGCTCGCGATACCAGCGACAATATTCTGTTTATGGATGGTGGCGTTATTGTAGAACAGGGAAAACCTTCAGATGTAATAAATTCTCCTAAAGAAGAGCGTACTAAAGCCTTTTTGAGGCGATTCCTTGAAAAATAACAGCCTTTGCTTGAAAGTTTAGTTTAAACCTCCCTTTCTACATTGACTAAATCTATATTTTACAATATCATAATTGCTCATGCTAAACTAGGGATAATTCTAAGCGTTGCTTAGAACTAGAGTGCATAAAACTTTTAGGTTAGAATCTTTTTAACCTATGGAGGACAATCAAGTGGTAAAAATCAGACTTAAGAAGTTTGGTACTAAGAAGCGCCCTGATTACCGTATTGTTATTCAGGATGCCCGTAAGCCTCGTGATGGTGTTACAGTAGAAGAAATCGGACAGTATCACCCAATCGCAGCAGAAGACAAGCAGGTTTGTTTTAACGAAGAACGTGCTAAGTACTGGCTCAGTGTTGGTGCACAGCCAACAGACATGGTAAGAAAAATCTTCAATTCAAAGGGTCTTTCAGTAACTGGAAAATCTCTTGCCAAATAAGTTTCAGGGGGAGCAATAGGGAATGGAAAAAGACCTGATTGAATATATCGCAAAATCATTGGTCGATGATCCCGATGCAGTCTCTGTGACGGAAGCCGAAGGTGAGCGCGGATCTGTTCTTCAGTTAAGCGTATCCCAGGGTGATATTGGTAAAGTAATTGGCAAGTACGGTCGTATTGCAAAAGCTCTGCGTACTGTTTTGAGCGCGTATGCCAGCAAAGATGGTAAGCGTTACAGCCTTGAAATTCTGGACTGATGGCATCGTTGATGGTAGAACAGTTTGTCGTTGGGATTGTTCGTGGTACTCATGGTATTACGGGCGAGTTTAAAGTTGAAAGTACTTCCGGCGAGTATGCGCATTTTGCGGATATGGAAGAAGTAACTTTGACAGATGGTACTGAATCGAAACTTTTTAGGGTTGAATACACTCAGGAAGCCAGCAGTACACTGTACATGAAATTAGAGGGAATAAGCACGCCTGAAGCTGCTGCTCAGTATAACAGGTGGCAAATCGTAGTTCCCCGAAAATATGCCCACCAGTTGCAGGAAGGTGAGTGGTATATTGAGGACTTGAAAGGGTGCTCAGTATGGTATGAAGAGGCGACAACGGAGAATACCGTTGGAATTGTCACAGACGTAAAGGAAGGCGGATCAGGTTATCTCGTTGAGATTTTGCTGTCCGAGAGTTGTACTCTTATTAGTGATGACGTCAAATTTACAAAGAACGGAGCAATCCGTAGTGTATATGTGCCTTTTGTAGATAATTTTATAAATAAGGCAGGCATTGACGTTCAGAATAAGAAGATGCAGCTGATGCACCTCTGGATTCTGGAGTAATTCCATGAAATTTACTGTGCTGACCTTGTTTCCTGATATTCCGCGTGCTTTTTTTGAAAATTCGATCATGGCAAAAGCGGTTGAACGGGGAATTATTGCCTACGATTTAGTGAATATCAGGGATTTTGCCTTTGATAGACACAAAACTTGTGATGACGCTCCTTATGGCGGAGGTGCAGGGCAGTTGTTGCTTCCTGAACCTTTAGGTCGGGCTTTGGATAGTGTAGAAGCTTACAAAAAGACGAAGCATGTTATTTATGTTACGCCTAGCGGTAAGCAGTTTTCACAGAAGAAGGCACGGCAGTTAAGCACGAAAGAAGAAATTGTCTTAATCTGCGGAAGGTACGAAGGTATTGACCAGCGGATAATTGATTACTATGTGGATGAAGAAATCTCCATTGGAGATTATGTTATGTCCAGTGGCGAAGTAGCGGCAACGGTTATTATTGATGCTGTTTATCGTCTTGTTGAGGATGTAATAACACAGGAATCTTTGGACGAGGAAAGCTTTTCGGGCAGCCTTTTGGAATATCCCCAGTATACAAGGCCAAGTGTATACAAGGGCATGAAAGTACCGGAAGTTCTTACTAATGGGAATCATGAAGAAATCCGAAAGTGGCGACTTAGAAAGAGCCTGCAGAAAACTTTGAAAAATAGACCGGATCTTATTCAGAATGCAAGATTGACGGGTACTCTTTCTGACGAAGCAGAAAAAATGATCGAAGAACTTGCGGGGTTTGTTACATATAAAAATGACCGCAAGCAAAGCCGAATGCTTAGGTCCGTGCAGGAAAAACTGAAACGAAAAAAGGCTGAAGCGGAAGGCACTGAACAGGAGAATTAAAATGGATATTATCAATACCATTGAAGAAAGACAGAAGAAGGCAAATGCTGAAAACTTCAAAGTTGGTGATACTGTAAAGGTTCACTTTGAGATTGTTGAAGGTAAAACAAAGCGTATTCAGATTTTTGAAGGACTTGTACTCTGCTTTAAGAATACAGGAATCCGCAAGACTTTTACGGTTCGCAAGGAAAGCTACGGTGTTGGTGTAGAGCGTGTTTTCCCACTCCACAGCCCACGTGTAATCAAGGTTGAGCTTGTTCGCCCGGGTAAAGTTCGCCGTGCAAAGATTTACTATGTACGCGACAAGATTGGTAAGGCTGCTAAGATAAAGGAGCTTATTGGACCTAAGGCTCAGGCTCAGTTTGCGGCTAACCGCGCTGCATATAAGGCTGCAGATGCAGAAGAAGCTAAGCTTAAGGCTGAGTTGAAGGCTGCTAATGCTACAGCAAGCGCAAACAAGGACGCAAAGAAAAAGAAATAATTAGCTTCATGTAGCTGGTTATTTACAGAAAAGCCCTTTACTCTATTGTGAAGGGCTTTTTTATTTTACTCGACAAATTTTGCACTTGTGTTATACTGTTATAGTATATGAGTTCATCTTCACAAATCAGAAAGATAGACTGTTCTTCCGTTCAATTGGGCATGTGTTTTAGCAGTCCCGTTTATTTTGATGATGGGGAAAACATGTTCCTTTCTGCAAAAAATCCTGTTAAAAAATATCATCTTGAAGCTCTTAAGCGCTGGGAAATTCCTTTTCTTCTTACGGAAGGGTATGTGCTTTCAGACAAGGAAATTTCCAATATTGCCAGCGAAAAATCAAAGGCAGAAAGCCTTAATAATAAAATGGAAGAAGTAGATGCATCTTTTTTTGGCATTGTAGAAGATGACTGAAAAGATTTCTTCTCATGAAAAAGGCCGGCAGGGAGAGGATCGGGCTTGCCGCTACCTTGTAGAACATGGTTATGACATTTTAGCAAGAAATTTCCGCATACGAAGCGGAGAAATTGATATAATTGCACAAAAAGACGGTTATATTGTTTTTGTTGAAGTAAAGTCGCTGCCTCACGGAGATATAGATACGCTTTCTTCTGAGTTGGGTATAAGAAAGCAACAAAAGATAATTAAAACAGCTAAATATTATCTGCAAAACCATCGACAATATAATTACCAGTACATTAGGTTTGATGTTCTAGCTTTGGATGTCGCGGGACTTGAACCTGTATATCATATAATTAATGCTTTTTCGGAGTAAGAAAAAATATGCCGATAAAAAAAATTATTGATCCTCATAAAATCGTTCCGCCGCGCATCAAAGAGCTACAGGAAAAGATTAATGATAAGGATTATGTAGATAATGCCGTTGAGCGCATTGCATCTGTTATAAGCCGTCATATAGCAGAAAGCCAGACTTTTGCAGAAAAAACTTATGTCCTTCGATAAAAATATATTTTTGTAAACATGTAGAAAATTTATTTTTATTTGAATATACTTGTAGAATATGAGTAGAGACAGACGTTCAAGAAAAAGAAACGGCAATAATTGGAAAAATAATTATCCAAATGAAAATTCCAGAAGCAATGGAAAACGCAGTGACAATAAAAATTCAGGAACAAGAAAAGTTGTTGCTGCACATGCAGTCTCTGCTTATGCAGTGTCTGCTGACCAAATTCGTGCCGATGAAGAAGCCATTTCTGCGTTTAAGACTTCAAATCGACCTGTCTGTGAGCATTGTGGTCTTCCTGTTGCTGATTTGTCTACTGCCATAGAAGATAAAAAGAGTGGCAAGCCTATTCATTTTGACTGTGCCGTTGCAATTCTTTCTAAGCAGGAAAAGCTTTCGGAAGGCGAGCGCATTACATATATTGGGCAGGGGCGGTTTGGTATTCTTTATTTTGCAAATCCTCATGATATGAAGCATTTTTCAATAAAAAAAATAATTGATTGGGAAGATAAAGATAAAAAGCCTGATTGGCGTGATCAGATGGCTGATTTATACAGTCATGTGCGTTAACTCTAGAAAATTGCTGTTGCAAAAAAAGTAAAAATAGTATAGTATTATTTGCACATAAGCCAGGATGGTGGAATTGGTAGACACAAGGGACTTAAAATCCCTCGACAGCTAAAACCGTCGTGCCGGTTCGATTCCGGTTCCTGGCACATAAAGCTTTCTGTGTTATTCAAGAGTGATTCTTGTAAGGCAGAAAGCTTTTTTTTATTGACTTGCCCGTTTCATTTGCAAAAATGGCTGTTTTGCGATAAACTTGAACCATGTTTTTGAAAAAAGTTTTTTCACTCGGATTGCGGTTTAACATCATATTTCTTATTGCCTGCTTGTTTACGCCTCTTCCTTTGGAAGCTGATACACTTGAAACAAATTTCAATGACAATCTATCTTTGGATGATAAGACAAGGCTTTTTGCTGGAGAGATGGTCATAAGGGCTTGTCCATCTGTAAAGAAGATGAGTGGTCTTGGAAATGAACAGGTTATGAATAGTGTTTTGGACGATGTGTATTCTTTTAAGCCCAATTACATTGCAGAAGTTGTAAAAATATATCCTTTTGAGGAAAATGATGATTTTGTTTCAAAATTTGCTTCCATGATGACAAATATTCCTGCGGAATTCACCATTCCTTATTATTCTTCAGAAGCAAAAAAAGAAATGACCCTTTCTCTGACATATAAAAACTTGTCAAATTCTATACGGGGCATTGTGACAGATTCTGTTTCGGATTTTACAATGTCACCTTTCGGACTAATAAATACCGCAATCCATACGGAACGGTCGGATTGTACGTACTGGTATAGCCTTACAAATACGAATAAGATAAAATACAAGGATTTCATTACATGTGTAGGCAAGGAAAACATGAAACTTTCCCTTGCACTTTTTAAAAGTGATGATTATTGGGTTGTGTATGGATTTGTTGCCGCAGATGCTCCAAGCATATTCTTTATACGAAAGAAAGTTGAGGCTGCCATTGTTGAGCGTGCGCAGGCTTTCTGTTCTTATTTCTTTACCCAGTTAGAATAAAAAACGAATAAAAAAAGCTGTTCGGGATGGATATCTTTCCGAACAGCTTTTAGCCTTATGACCCACGCGCGAATCGAACGCGCAACCTGCAGCTTAGGAGGCTGCCACTCTATCCAATTGAGCTAGTGGATCAGAATTGCAGGACAGAAAAAGACTGTTTCATCCGTACTGTCCTGATTTTATAGAATTATTTGTCTTTTGCGCGTTCTACGAATGAACCATCGCGAGTATCGATAACGATGCGGTCATCTGTATTGCAGAACAAAGGTACTTTTACTTCTACACCTGTATCAAGTGTTGCAGGTTTAAGTGACTTACCAGAAGTATCACCCTTTACACCAGGTTCACAGTAAGTGATTGTTCTAGTGATGTTTACAGGAAGTTCAACACCAACGGCCTTTCCTTCGTAGAATGTAACCATAATGTCATAGTCATCATCTGGAGAAATAAATCCGCCTTTATCTCCAAGATCATCTTTTTCAAGAAGAATCTCATCGTATGTTGTCTGATCCATAAAATGGAATGTATCACCGTCAACATAAGAAAGTCTTACATTCTTTTCATCAAGTTCGACATCTTCAAACTTTTCACCTGCATCAACACCGAGATCCTGTGTGCTGCCTGTAAGAATATTCTTTACACGGAGATTTACCGTAATACCTGCACGACCACCCTTCTGACCAAGGAGCTTCTGAACCATAAATGGTGAGCCTTCGTACATGAATACTGAACCTACTCTAATTTCATTTGTTGATATCATATCGCTATCTTCCTACTAATAAGTGTTTTAGTATTATATAAACAATCTGTTAAAATTGCAACTGCTTCATGTAATCAAGCAGTTTTTCTGCCATGTTCCCATTTTTTAAAAGCATTTTTGCAAAATCTCTGAATCCGCTTTTTAATGTTTCTGACCTGCATAAATATTCTGTATATGGTGTTTTTTCAGGCATTTCGGATGTAGCCATATTCTTTCCCTCATTTATTTTTTCTAATACCTCTTGTGCCTCTTTTCCGGGTACTTTGTCTGGCCTGCGGTTAAAATAAATCATGCATTGCTGAATAAGAGCGAAATCTTCTGCTGTAAAAAAAGGTTCTAATCGGTTTAAAAGTGCTGCAGCCTTGACAATCTGAAATTCTTCATCTTGCTGATATGCATGCCACAAAAATGGAATTCCACACAGACAAGCCCTTGCAAAAGAGTCTTCACCACGAATTATTGCAAAATCCATGCAACAAAGCAGTGCATCCCATGCAATTTGAGGCATGTATGGTAAAGCAACCGTCTGTATTGGAAGTCCTGCTTTTTCTATGGCTGCCATAAAAGGTTTTTCGCTCAGTCCTGCAGCGACAAATACGCACACATTCTGATTACATCTGTCCTTTTTCTGTATGAGGGCGTTTACAATTGGCGTAAAGTCTTGTTCATAAGTAAAAACTACGAGTTTGAACAACTCTTTGTTAGTCAGCCGTGAAAAATCCTTTTGGGACAGATAGGGGGCAACCTTTTGCAATGCAAGTTCTTTATTGTTTAAGCTTTCTATAAACGGGGCATCTAAAATCAAGCCTCCTGTTTTGCTCGTAAAGCCAGGCATGAAGTTCCGTTTTTTTACATAAGTGGAACGCGTAGCACTCTTTAAAAGGTGAAATCCATCTGCCCATTCTTCCGCAGTCAAATATTCAACATTTATGATATGAATTATTTCTTTAGTTTCATTGCGTTCTGGGCTGAATAATATATTTTCAAGCCATTGTGGGCGTATGCACTGAAAGCACTGAAGAATAATGCGCGGATGGTGCGACATAAAGAAATTTGTACATGCTGTTGCATTATTCCAGTCAATGACCGTCCATCCTCTGTATTCCTGTATAGCCTTGTAGGTAATTATTCCTGGTGCCATCTTTGCAAAAGAATCAAGATTGCTAACGACAAGTGTAAGGTTGAGGTCAGAAGAAAGGTCAGAAAGTGCCCGTGACAAGCGGTATACAACACCTATATCTCCGTAATTATCCACGACATCGCATAAAAGTGTTACGTCCATGGCGCGATTATATAATTTTTTTTATTTTTTTTTCAATTTCTTTGACAAAAAAACATAATCAAATGGAATTACATATATAGAGGTTTTTATGAACATATATAGTTTTTCACCATTTGGTTATGAAGGCTCTCTTGTGAGTGTGGAAGTCGATTTGCGCAGGGGCATTCCAGCCGTGGATATTGTCGGTCTTGCAGATGGAGCAGTAAAAGAGTCTCGGGAACGTATGCGCAGTGCCATCAGAAACAGTGGTTTTGAATTTCCGCCAGAAAGGGTCCTTATAAGTCTTTCTCCTGCTGACTTAAAAAAAGAGGGGGCTGGCTTTGATTTGGCGGTGGCGATTGCCGTTCTGGCGGCAAAAGCACAATCTGACAGTGCAGGAAACTGTCGTTTTTCTGATGATGACATTCTTGTGATTGGAGAACTTGAACTTAATGGAAAAGTCCGGCCTGTAAAAGGAATTCATGCTGCTGTAAGTACTGCATGTGCCGGCGGCATCCGTCTGTGCATTGTTCCTTCTGCAAATGCTGACGAGGCTAGGGAAGTTGACGGCATGAAAGTGTTTGGTTCTGAAAACTTGCATGAAGCATTTTGTGCTCTAGACAAAAAGGAATGTTTTACGGAAAAGAATCAGAATGTTGAAAAAAAAGGGGATGACAACTATGCAAAAGATGTTGTCTTTGTAAACGGAGTTCCTTTTAATGCTGTTACGCCAGAATTTGAATATGCAACTGTAAAGGATCAGGAACTTTTCATTCGTGGACTTCAGATAGCTGCTGCCGGTGGACATAATCTTCTTGCCTTTGGTCCTCCTGGATGTGGCAAGACTCTCTGCATTCAGAAATTCCCTGCCTTACAGCCGTTGCTTACAAAGGAAGAAAGTCAACCTGTGACTAGGATTTATTCAATTGCAGGTCTTCTGTCTCCTAATCATTCTGTTGTATATGCTCCTCCTTTTAGACAGCCACATCAGACTGCTAGTGTAGAAGGAATCTGCGGAGGCGGTCCTCGCTGTATGCCCGGAGAAATTTCACTTGCACACAATGGAGCGCTTTTTCTTGATGAGGCTGCTGAGTTTAAAGGGACCGTCTTGCAAATGCTTCGTGTTCCGCTCGAAAGTGGCAGCATTACACTGAGCCGTGCAGGAAGAACTACTGTGTTCCCAGCACGCTTTCAGCTTTTGCTTGCTGCAAATCCCTGTCCTTGTGGCTATTATGGTTTTCCTGAAAAATTATGCCTGTGCTCGTCTCATGCAATAGAACAGTACTGGAAAAAGTTTTCCGCACCCTTTTTGGACAGAATAGACATTCGCATTCAGGTTCAGAAAGTGAAAAAGAATGTTAAGCCTCTTTCTACGGCAGAACTTCGTGTAGGCATTGCCAATGCTACAGTCATACAGCGCAACAGATGTGGCAAGAAAAATGCAAATCTCTCTGCCGTAGAAATTGCAGAATATTGCAAGTGCTCAAAAAAAGCCCAGCTTGTTCTTGATGCCGCTTGTGAAAAATACGGTTTTTCACCGCGGGCCGTTTCAGGCTGCCTGAAACTTGCAAGGACAATTTCTGACATGGAATGCAAGCAAATTATTGATGAAAAGTCCATGATCGAAGCTATCTTGTATAGAAGTGTTTCTGGCGGAGTTGAATCAGGATTTGGTATGCTGTAGGCGAGCTATAAAAAAATAACCTGTCTGGAAGCAGAAAGTTCCTGACAGGTTTAAAATAAAAATACCGGCTCTGAGACTTGAACTCAGACACGCTCGCGCGCAAAAGATTTTGAGTCT
>CAMVHR010000007.1 GCA_947167345.1 uncultured Treponema sp. | reverse complement strand
AATCTATCTCATTGTGAGCAACATTCAGGTCTCCACAAACAACACCACTTTTAAGTTTACTTCTATTCATTCCATTTGGAATCGAAGCAATATATTTGTCCAATCGTTCATTTTTTATATATTCTTTAGGAATGCAAACAGTATAATATGCCATATCAATCCTCTGAAGAAAAATCTTCATCAGGAGAAGAATCTGTATTATCGTCCGTTACAGGCTCTTCTACATTTTTTGTATTCCTTTTTAGCAGTTCTCCAGCCTCTTCTGGAGTAATGGAACGAATATTTTCTTTTTGCAAGGCATCTTCCAAAGCCTTTTCTTTTTCAGCTTTTTTACGTCTGGAATAATTTATGGCAAAATCCACTATGCCGACTGTTAAACCAATACCAGCAGAAACTCCAACAAGCTTAAAAATCTCTTCTTTTGAATAACTATTATCACGACTAAGCGGATTTGGAAAAGAACTTGTTTTTCCTGTGGCATACTGATAACCACCATACGCCATCGTAACACTGACAGCTGCAAAAGGAATTGTGCCAAGGGAAACAATCTCAGCTCTTCTTAAATCTTTTGACCATTGTGGAAATTCATCTTCAGTATATGGTTCAGGAACAACATCTTCAGTTTTTTTTGAACTCGAAGAAGTTTCTCCATAAACCTTAACAGAAGGAAGAAACACAATAAAACAGGAAACAAGCAAGATAAAAGATGCAAAATTCTTTTTTATTAACATCGTTCTCCAAATAAGGCAGTTCCAATACGAACCATTGTACTACCCTCCTGTATTGCAATTTTATAATCTCCACTCATTCCCATACTAAGTTGTGAAACAGAAAGTTCTGGAAATTTTTCATTGATTTCATCTTTTAAAGCACGAGTTTTCTGAAAAGAAAGCCTAATAGCTTTTTCTTCATCTGTAAACGGAGCCATTGTCATCAAACCAACAGGCTTTATATGAGGATACAAGCCATTTTCAAAATTTTCCAAAGACACAAATAATAAATCTTTGTCAGCATACCCCGATTTTGAATCTTCAGCAGTATGAATTTCAAAAAAAACATCTATTGATTTATTAAGTTTTGCACACTGCTTTTCTATTTCTACGAGAAGTTCTTCTCTGTCAACAGACTGAATGCATGAAGCTATTTCTACAGCTTTCTTCACTTTATTCGATTGAAGGGAGCCTATAATGTGAAGATCAAAAGATTTACCATTGTTCTGAATTTCGGAAAATTTTGAGTAAGCTTCCTGGACTCTGTTTTCTCCAAAAAGGATTTGACCGCTTTTTAGGGCTGCATATATATCTTCTACAGGATGAAACTTACTGACCGCACAAAGCTTTACACTTCCGACAGCACGCCCAGCAGTAGAAGTTGCCAAGGCAATCTGCTCAGTAACATTTTTGAAATTATCAATAATTTGCTCTTCTGTCATACAAAATCCTTATTCTGCAACTTTCATTCTAGCAGAATTAACAGTTTCAGACAATCTGAGAAAATCTTCTACAGTAAGATTTTCCGCACGCTCTGATGCAGGAATGCCGGCACTTTCAAAAATCGTCTTAGCGTCAAGCCCCTGCGGCAAAACAGGTTTTATGTTGTTTAGCAGAGTTTTCCTTCTTTGAGAAAACAAAGCATGTACAGTCCGTATAAAAGAAGCAGGATTTGAACATGAAACAGAACTATCTTCCTTAGGCATAAAAAGGACAGCTTGAGAAGCAACATTAGGTCTTGGCCAAAAATTTCCAGGAGCAAGCTCTATTCCAGCCGTAAGAACATAACGCCACTGACATAATACGCTGAAAGCCGAATAATTTTTAGTAGACGGCTTTGCCCGCATTCTATCAGCAACTTCTTTTTGTACGGTAAATACGCACCTGTTAAAAATATATCCTTTAGTAATAGTATCAGCAATAAATGTAGCAGCAATATTATAGGGAAGATTTCCAAAAAGCTTTATAGAGTGAGAATCTATGTCTTGCACAGATATTTCTGGCTGCCAGTTTTTTAGGACGTCTCCCTCTTTTATTCTGAAAAGATTTGCTTCTTCATAAGAATGGAAGAATTCATTCAATAATGAAATAAACCCCCTGTCTATCTCAAAAACAGTAAGATTCGCTTTCTTCTTTAAAATTTCATTTGTCATGCATCCTAGTCCAGGCCCAATTTCCCACACACAATCACCTTCATGAATGTCAAGCATATTTACAATACTGGTACGAGCCGCAGGATTTACCATAAAGTTCTGGCCAAATTTCTTTTGCATGGCCATTCCATTGCTTTCCATGACAGTTTTTAAAGCTAGTGGCGAATTGTAGTCTGGAGTTTCCATATTACCCTCTGGCAAAAAATCTTACAAAAAACAGTATTAGACAATACAATACATTCAGTATACAACTAAATACCGGAGAAAGAAAAGAGAGTATCAGACTAAAAAAAATGCCAGCTACAGCAAGAAACATAAAAACAGTTATCAATGGAGAAACGATTACAGTTGCAACGATTCCCAAAGGATTTACACTACCAAAAGTATAAATACATACTGGTAATGTCGCAATAAAGGCACTTACAGATGAAGATACAGAACCGTTAATTCTTGATGGAAAGACTAAAGCCACATAATGCATGAAAAAATTTGAGCCCACTAAAATTCCCAGTAAAGCCGTATAGGAAAGCATAAAAGCCAGTGTAAAAATGTCTTGCGGACGAAATACAATATGCAAGAGAAAAACTAAAGAAAGGACAGAAATAAAACAGTCTTTGTCTACCCTACATTTGAAAAACATTAAAATCATTATAATAATTGAAAATAAAAACGCCCTGAACAACGAAGGAGAAAAACCTGCAAACCATACAAAAAAAAGAACCCCAGCAAGCCTTGCTAAAGCTTCATATTTTTTTCCAAATGTTTTTGCACAAAAAAATCCGCTGAGTGTTGCCATAAAAGAAAGATGCATGCCACTTAATGCAAGTATATGGGAAACTCCTGCAGACCTAAAAGAATTCGTTACATCAACGGAAAGAAATGAATGGGATCCAGAAAGCAGAGAAATTATTAACGAACCGGCATCACCCCACGAAGAAAGCAATCTTTTAAATGAAATCCTGCAAAGAGCACGAAAATTATTTAACTTTCCTTTTATATCAGAATCATAGCCAAGGCTAGTTTCGACCGAAGAAACAAAAAAACTCTGCCACTTTTTATTCCAAGAGCCTTTTAAGCAAAGATTTTCACCTTGTTCAAAATATGCATCTGAATACGATTCAATGAATTGAGAAGGAATGACAAGCTTCAAAAAACCATCGGCCGAAGAATTGACCGTGTATTTTCCCACAGTTCCTACGACACCTTGCAGCAACATGGTTGCCGAATACATGTTTCCTGATGATATTTTTTCAGGTGATGAATAAAGCTTTCCTTTCACCATATAAAAATTTTCAATTGGAACAAGTGTCTTGCAACCAAAGTCTTTTACAGGAATAAATTTTCCATACAAAGCAATTGCACAAATAACAGCAGAAAGCAGAACAGTATTTACCTTTAACATACGAGAAATTACCTCCCATATATGTAATACTTTCTGATTGTGCGTTTTTAACCTGTTTTTTACAAATTTTTTATTAATTTTATTTATGACTGGCTGTAGCTTCTTCTGATTGCCATATCCCGTTCAATTTCACTTTCAGAAACAGTTGAATATACATAATTTATTATAGTATTCTTCATGTCCATGCTTACTTTTTTACATTCAAAGTGAAGTCTGGACTGATTCATGTTCCTGTTGAATTCTACTGCTTTTATTGTTCCGAACATTTCTACAGGAACACTGTTAATACTGAAAGAAAGCTTTACATGAATGTTATTCTTTCCTTTGCCACCAACACGAATAAGAGCCCCGTCTTCACTTATATCTTCAATAATACACTTATATGCGTCCGAAATAATATCATCTAAAGATGAAATTTTTGACTTTACAAGATACAATGAAGCATCTATATGACATTCAGCTCGAATTGATTGTCTTTTTTGAGCACGTTCCAGCTTGTTGCTGTGTTCTATATACAGACAGTCACGAGCCTGAAAAGTTCCAGTCTCATTAACAATTGTATCAAAAACATAACAAGCATCATCTTTTCGCCAGAAATATACACTCACATGTTTTTTTAGCCAGTCTTCAGAAGAAAGAACAAAAACTTTCTTTATATTTGGAAGCCCAGGAGTTTTTGTAACCTGCCTAGGAACTTCAAGTGCAATATTTTTATCAGAATTACCAAGAACTTTTGAAGAGAAAATTCCTTTTCCGTCATAAATAAGAGTAACTTTCTGTCCAACATCGATAAAGTGTGTATTCGCAATTTTCTGGGTATTTTCAGAGACTAACGCAATCTTCGCACGAAGTTTGTTCATTTTTTCTATAAAAACCTGATCGCTGAGACTTAATGTAGAACCAGAACGCCGAAGTCCAGACATATACAAAGACATGCACTTATTCAATACTGTAACAGAAGTAAATATTGTATTTGAATCAAGAATTTCACATTTATTTATAAGAGAAAGAAGAGTCCTTATTTCAGAAGAGGAAAACCCCTCTTCAAAACCTTTTGCATAAAATTTTATTGTATATCTATAATTTGCATATACACGTGCAAAAATAATGAGCAGTGCAACAGCAACAAGTATAATAAGCAATATGTTATAGTTAAAGTTCAAATTGACCTCTCTTTCAATATAGATTATACTATACAACATAATACATGAAAAAAAAATATCTTTTTATTGAATTTATATTGTTTTTTTTTATTCTGATAATACCACCTTTGTTTGTAACTTCAGCAACTCCATTTGGTACAGAATCAAGTTCCTTTTCATGGTTGCCTTTATTTGAACAGCTGTTAATTTCAATTCTGCTGACAGTTCAATATGTCAAATTAATAGGAAACAAAAGCACTTGCTGTAAGCGTCATCCTTTTTTTACACTTTCAAAAGGAACACTTACATTTGGAATGATAGCTATTGTATATGCAGCGATGGAGACACTATCTGTTTTTATGCCACCGGTGTTAAAAGGAATTCTTTCAAAATCTGTAGAAAAGCCGGTTTCGTCCTTCGGATGGATTCATTTTGCAATAGGAATATTTGTCAGTGCTTTTTATGAAGAATCGCTGTACAGACAGTTCATGCCGGAAGTGACGATTCTGCTTGCACAGGAAATTCCATGCAAAACAGAAACTCATAAAAAATGGATTGAACAGAGCATAGAAACCGCATGGGTGCTGATATTTGCGTTCTCTCACCGCTACATAGGCATTGCAGCTGTCCTGAATGCTATGTTCTGCGGAATCATACTGAGGAGATGCTTCAAGGCTACCGGTAGCGTCCTTGCAGGTACCCTCGCCCATTTCGCATACAACTCATTGATGGTCTTATTTTATTTCTCGGGCTAACCGAATTCGAATCGGTGACCTCTTGCCCCCCAGACAAGCACGCTAACCAGCTGCGCTATAGCCCGAAATGTACACAGCATTTATACCACAAAATTAATTTCTAGAAAAGAGCTAAAATGTTACCTTTCTAAATGAGGCTTGTTTTATAGATAAGGCAGAGAGAAATCTGCCAAAACTAAAAAAAGAACTGAGGGTATCTGACATGCATAAAAAACACACTAATATTGCCGTAATTTTAACGATGCTTCTTTGTGCAAGCTCGCTTGCTTTTGCAGAAGTGCAAAATGACGAAAGTGACTTTGAAGTAGAACTTACTGCCGATTTAGAAGGAGCCAGAATTGTTAAATATATAGGAAAATCTCCAGAGGTCATCATTCCTGATACAATTCAAGGTCTGCCAGTACTCGAAGTCGCTGATTTTTTCTGCGGACTAAATGCTGCCAAGAAAAACAAGACAATAAAAAGAATCGTTTTTCCTGATTCCGTACAGGTAATCGGAGGTTTAAGCGGTTATGAGGCACTTGAATCTGTAGTATTGCCTGCAAACCTGCGGAAAATAGCATGTGCAAGCATTGCCGTCGGAAAAACATGCGGAATGTTTGAGGGATGCAAGTCCTTAAAATCGATAAACTTACCAGTATCAATCAGAAGAGTTGAAAAAGACTCTTTCAAAGGATGTTCTTCCTTAACAACTATAGAAATTCCTGATGAAATAACTCAATGCGATTTTGCAGAGACAGCTTTTACAGGCACAAAACTAATGCTCATATACCAGAGCAAGCTAAAGAAACTCGGTTACCGAGGCCGTTTTTAATATTTCTATAGGCAATCTCAGTTACCAACGAGTTGAAACTTGCTGAACAAGTACAGTCGCCATAACAGTACGACTTAAAGCATCGTATTTTTACCTTAGAAACATATTTTCTAAGGTAAAAATATTTAAAATACCAATTCCATATTCCTTTAAAATCCGCTAAACTAAATTAAATCAGATTAAAAAACAATTGTTTTTATCTGATAATCTGTGAAGAATTTTTAATGAGGTCAAAAATGTCTGCACCATTGGAAAATTACCTTAAGCAATGCAACGGAAAACCTTCTGCTGCAATGTGCGCGTATGTTGCAAATTTACAGCAGGTTGCCGCTGTAGGTCCTGATATCGCAGCTTCCATCGTAAACGAACTTGAAAATCAACGTTCTCACCTGAAGCTTGTAGCGTCAGAAAACTATTGTTCACTTAATGTACAGGCTGCTATGGGAAACCTTCTTACCGACAAGTATGCAGAAGGATATCCAGAACACCGTTATTATGGAGGATGCGTAAACATTGACGCAGTTGAGAATACTGCCGCACGTGAAGCAGAAGCTCTGTTTGGTGCTGATTATGCCTATGTTCAGCCACATTCCGGTGCTGATACAAATCTTGTAGCGTACTGGGCAATTTTAAGTGCGAAAGTTGAAACACCGACACTTGAGGAACTTGGTGTAAAATCATTGAATGACTTGACAGCCGAGCAGTTTGACACTCTCAGAAAAAGATTCGGAAATCAAAAGCTTATGGGACTGGACTATTCCTGTGGCGGACATCTGACACACGGATACCGAATGAATGTTTCAGCACGTATGTTTGAGAGTCATCCTTATGGTGTAGACAAAGAAACAGGTCTTCTTGACTATGATGCAATTGAAAAGCAGGCAATGGAAGTAAAGCCACTTATCCTGCTTACAGGATTTTCTGCATATCCTAGAAAGATAGACTTCAAGCGTTTCCGCCAGATTGCAGACAAATGTGGTGCGGTTCTCATGGTAGACATGGCACACTTTGCAGGACTTGTTGCGGGAAAAGTTTTTGAAGGCGATTATGACCCCGTAAAATGGGCAGATATAGTAACAACGACAACTCATAAGACACTCCGCGGTCCAAGAGGCGCAATGATTTTGTGCAAAAAGGAATTTGCAGATTACGTAAACAAGGGATGCCCTATGGTTCTCGGAGGTCCACTCGGCCATATAATGGCAGCAAAGGCAATAGCATTTAAAGAAGCAAGGACACCTGCATATCAGGAATGGGCTCATAATGTAGTAAAAAATGCAAAAGCCCTTGCAGAAGGCTGCATGGCACATGGAATGCCTTTGCAGACAGGTGGAACAGACAATCACCTGATGCTTGTTGATGTTACAGGATACGGTCTTACAGGAAAACAGGCAGAAGCAGCTTTATTCAAGTGCGGAGTAACAGCAAATGCAAATGCTTTGCCTTATGATAAGAATGGTGCCTGGTGGACAAGTGGCATCCGTATCGGTACTCCTGCCCTGACAACTCTTGGAATGAATGAAGAGGACATGAAACAAGTTGCAAACATCATTGACTTCATCCTCAAAAATACAAAGCCTGGAATTACAAAAGAAGGCAAGCCTGCAAAAGGAAAAATAGACATTTCCGAGGAAATCGTTACAGAAGCCCGCGCAAGGGTAAACAAACTTCTGTCAGCACACGTATTGTACCCAGAACTTGATTTGGATTTCCTGAAAAAAGAATTTGTAAAATAATATTCTTACCTCATCTTTTATATGAACTCCTGTTCCAAATTCATGCAGGAACAGGAGTTCCTTTGTTTCTTCTATTAGAACCCTTGAAATACATGTCTTTTTTTGATAGCATATAGAAAATATTACTATAAGCAAGGTATTCAAATGGTTTACACAGATACAAGAGACAAAAGTGTCAAAGCAGATTTCAAGACTGCCGTATTAAACGGCATGAATGCCCAGACAGGGGGACTATATGTTCCTACATCATTTCCTAAGCTGGACAAAAACTATCTTTTAAAGATTCCAGAACCTTCATTTAGGGAAATTGCCTTTGAAATGGCAAAACCGTACGTAGAAGGAGAAATCCCAGACTCAGACCTTGAATCTATCATTCAGGATGCATATCCGTTCATGCCAAAAGTTGTTCCTATTGATCCTGTAACTTATGTTCTTGAACTTTTTCATGGTCCTACATGTGCATTCAAGGATTTTGGTGCACGTTTCATGGCCAGAGTAATGTCATATTTCAACAGAAATGAAAATGACAACCTTCACATTCTGGTTGCAACAAGCGGAGATACAGGTTCTGCTGTAGGAAGTGCATTCCACAATGTTCCCGGCATAGATGTTACAATACTCTACCCTGACGGAAAGATTTCTCCTTTGCAGGAAAAACAGCTTTCTACATTTGATGGAAATGTCCGCGCACTTAAAGTAAAGGGTACATTTGATGACTGTCAGAAGCTTGTAAAGACAGCCTTTACAGATGTTGAGCTGCGCAATAAATTCAGACTTTCATCAGCAAACTCAATCAACATTTCGCGTCTTTTGCCGCAGAGCTTTTACTATATGTACTCATCTCTGGTTGTGCGCAACAGAATTCCACATGACAGCAAAATTGAAAATCCATCTATCATTGCAGTTGTTCCAAGCGGAAATTTTGGCAATCTTACCAGTGGTCTTATTGCTTATGAAATGGGTGCCCCTATAGCAGGTTTTGTTGCAGCTACAAATGCAAACCACACTATTCCAGACTGGATTGCAACAGGAGATTACAACACTCGTCCATCAGTAGCTACATTAAGCAACGCAATGGATGTTGGTGCTCCAAGCAATTATGAAAGAATTGCTTTCATGTATGATCTTGAGCAGGTTCGTAAGATGTTTGCCTCATACTGGACTGATGACAACGGAACTCTTGAAGCAGTAAAACTCTGTAACGAAAAAACTGGATATATAATTGATCCTCACGGTGCTGTTGCATGGAAAGCATGGAACGACATGAGAAACGGCGGAATGGAAAAGATTATTAACGGAGACAAAGGCGACATCCAGAAGCCTGGCGTAACTGCAAGCGTTCCGTCATGGGGACAGGAAATTGTTAACAAGAATGCAGTAGGAATCATTCTTGAAACAGCACATCCTGCAAAGTTTGGTTCAACAGTACAGAATGCAATAGGAAGGACTCCAAGTATGCCTGACAGACTTGAAAAAGTCATGCATCTTGAAGACCGTGCAATTCCAATGGAAAAAGATTACGACAGCTTTAAGTCATGGCTTACAGCAAATCTGTAATACATAAATAAAGAGCTTGGCACCTCGAAAAATCATGAAAGTGAGTTTTCGAGGTGTCTTTTATCTACATATTTTCATAAGTCTGAACTTCATCTTCCAGATGTTCTATTTTTACTCCTGCAATTTTAAACATTTCCATGGAATCAGCTTCATCATGATAATGTTTTTCACAGACAATACGTTTTATGCCACAATTTATCAAAAGCATGGCACAAGTCCTGCATGGAGTCATCTTACAATACACCGTTGCCCCATCTATGGAAACACCTCTTTTGGCAGCCTGACATATTGCATTCTGCTCACCATGTACAGTACGTACACAATGCTGGGTTATCGTTCCGTCCGAATGAAGGACTTTCCTCATGAGATGTCCGACATCATCACAATGAGGCAACCCTGCAGGAGAACCCGCATATCCAGTAGCAAGAATCTGATTGTCACGGACTATAACACAGCCTAACCTTCCCCTGTCACAGGAAGAACGCTTGGCAATAGCACGTGCAACTTCCATGAAATATTCGTCCCATGTCGGACGATGATATTTATCTTCTTCTTCTGCCATAATTTTCCCCAAAAGGCTATTTTACAGCCTCAAAAATAATGTCTGCAATGAAAACGAGTGCAAGGATCCATGTTACAAGAGGAATATCCTTTGCCTTTTTTCCAACAATCTTGCATATTACATAAGAAATTACCCCCCATGCAATTCCTTTCGAGATGGAATAAGAAAAAGGCATTACCATTATGGTGATAAATGCAGGAATTCCTTCCGTAGGATCGTCAAACTTGATTGATACGATGGATTTCATCATAAGGTAACCGACGAAAATCAGCGCAGGAGCCGTTGCTGCTGACGGAATAAGGGCAAACATAGGTGTAAGGAACAATGCAAGAATAAAGAAAATGGATGTTACGACAGAAGAAAGTCCTGTACGTCCTCCGGCAGCGACACCCGAGGTTGACTCAACAAAACTTGTAACTGTAGAGGTTCCAAGACATGCACCTGCAACAGTACCAACGGCATCAGCAACAAGAGCCTGCTTTGCATTGATAATGTTTCCGTCCTTATCTTTTAAGTTTGCCTGTTCGGCAACGCCCATTAAAGTTCCGATCGTGTCAAACATGTCTGTGAATAGAAATGTAAAGAATACAATAAAGAATTTTATTGTAAAAATCTGTGTGAAATCAAATTTAAAAAAGTTAGGAGCGGCAGGCACTGAAAATGGCTTCCAGTTTTCAGGAATGGAAGTTACACCAAAAGGAATGCCTATAATTGTTGTCAGTGAAATTCCGATAAGAATCGCTCCAGGAACATTACGTATATAAAGAATAATCGTAATTACGAGACCTATTACTGCAACCAAGGCAGACGCATGAGTCAAATTAAGGTTTTCAAAACCTATTGTAGTACCAGTATCAGTTCCGACAATGCCGGCATTTACAAGACCTATTAGAGTTATAAAAAGTCCAATTCCAACAGCAACAGCCTTTTTTAATGTTGCCGGTATTGACTTTATGATCGCTTCACGAATTCCTGCAGCAGAAAGAATTATAAACAGGATTCCTTCTACAAAGACTGCAGTAAGGGCAAACTGCCAAGAACAGCCCATTCCAAGAACTACTGTATATGTAAAGAATGCATTCAGTCCAAGTCCCGGCGCAAGAGCTACTGGCAGATTTGCATAAAATGCCATGACTAGAGTTGCAATGGCAGAAGAAATTGCTGTTGCTGTAAAAACAGCATTCCAAGACATGCCGGAAGCTGACAGAATTCCAGGATTTACTGCAAGAATATAAGACATTGCAAGAAATGTCGTTATGCCAGCAATAATTTCTTTGCTTACTGTTGTTCCCCGCTCTTTTAATTTGAAAAACTTTTCCATAAAAAGGCAATCCTCCTAATATGTCAGTATAAAATTAAAAAAGTATAGCATTTATCAGTACTAATGTCATTAATAACATGTTTTGAAAATTATTAAAAAAATTGCAATTTTATTTTAGAAAGCCATTGACAAAAAAAAAGAAAAACTATATAGTTAAATCATCACTTGCGGTAGTCATATAACGGCTCATTATCTCAGCCTTCCAAGCTGATGACGAGGGTTCGACTCCCTTCTACCGCTCTAAAAGCTGGTTTGATTTAATTCAAATCAGCTTTTTTTATTAATACTGTTTAGAAATTTTATTTCTCCACATTCATAAACATTTCAATGAGGGGGGGATCCCCCTCATTGAATAACTTACTCTAAACCGAGGGCTTCACAGGCAATCTTTGCAACAGTCTGCTCTGCAGACTTTTTTGTCTTACCCTCTGCAGGACCATAACTAACTTTTCCAAGCCTGACTAACATAAAAAAAGTTTTATCGTGATCAGGACCAACGGATTTTATCAATTCATACTTCGGACAAATTTTATGCTTCCTCTGGTAATATTCTTGAAGAATTGTCTTGAAGTCTTTTACCCCCTTAAAGTTTTGAACTTTTCGGATTTCCGGAACAATAATTTTACATACAAACTTTTCAGCAGCTGCATAGCCAGAATCCAAATAAAGTGCACCTATTACAGCCTCAACAGCATCCGCAAGAATAGCCTTCTTTTCCCTGCCGCCAGTTTTTTCCTCACCTTTTCCGAGGATAAGATACTTGTCAATATGCATCTTTTCTTTTGCAATAGGTGCAAGAGTCTGCTCACTTACAACAGTTGACTTAATCTTTGCAAGGTCTCCTTCCTGGTTGTCCATCATGTCTTCATACAAAAAAGCTGCTGTAGCAAGCCCTAATACACTGTCTCCAAGAAATTCCAGACGTTCATTGTTATACAGCCTGTGATCTTCATTTTCATTTGAAAAAGACCTGTGGTGAAAAGCCAAATCAAGCATGTTCAGGTTTTTAAAATGCAAATCAAGATTTCTGCAAAATTCTTCAAGCTGTTTTTTTCGTTCAGGAAGAATTTTTTTTGCTTCATATATTTTATCACGCAAATTCATTGTAAAACCTATACCTTTGTTATTGTGACATTTAAAACAAAAAAAAGCACAGTAGTTAATACTGTGCTTTGATATGCTTTAATTCAAAATTTATTTGTTTGCCTTAATGAAATTATAAGCATCTGCAACTGTTTCAAATTCATTTGCTTTGTCATCAGGAATCTGAACACCAGTTTCTTCTTCAATTGCATATACAAGTTCATAAGTGTCAAGACTGTCTGCGCCAAGATCACCACGGAAAGATGATTCAAGCTTAATCTTTTCAGGCTCGATATCAAGTTTGCCTGCAATGATTTCCTTCATCTTCTCAAACAATTCGTCTTCTGCCATTGTATTCTCCTAGTTTCACCGTTGACTTCAGGTGTAATTACCTGACGACCTTTATAAAAACCGCATTTTGGGCATACATGGTGCTGCATAATAAGATTACCGCAGTTTGCACATTCAACAAGATTAGGCGTTTCAAGGTGCATATTAACACCGCGTCTTCTCTTAGTTACGGCTTTTGAAGTTTTTGATCTAGGTACTGCCATATTATATAACCTCGCTATTTATTTTAGTCATCTGTATAACGTTGCACATAATACTACAGACTCCCATTTCATGTCAAGAATTATACATACATTTCATTTTCTTTGTCAACTAAAAATGCTGACATTTTTGTTTTTTTTGTCAAAAACGCTAATTAGAACTGATTATATTTCTGCTTGATGGCCTTTTCCACTACAGGAGGAACCATTGCACTTATGTCGCCTCCATAGCGGGCAACCTCCTTTATGCTGCTAGAGCGTATGAGGAAAAACCTTTGTTCAGTAGGAACAAAAAGAGTTTCGATTTGATTATTCAGTGACTTGTTAATCAGGGAAAGATCAAACTCATATGAAAAATCATTTGTATTACGAATTCCCCTCAAAAGGACTTTTGCATCTACTTTCCGACAATAGTTTACTATCAGGGTGTTGCAAGTATGAACCTCGACATTATCATACATGCTGGTCAATTCCTTCAGCATTTCATAGCGTTCTGTTTCTGAAAACAAATATTTTTTATCTGGATTTATCGATATGACGACATCTATTTTATCAAAAAGCCGACTGGATCTTTCTATTATATTAAGATGTCCATAAGTAGGAGGATCAAAAGATCCTGGAAAAACTGCTGTGATCAATTTGCATACCTCAACAAGCAACAATAGTATGAATGAATCTCTAAAACTGAATTTTTAGAGGATTTCATAACATATAGCACAAAAAATTAATTTTCTCAATTAAAAAATCATTTGACCAAAACTTTAATTAATATTAGTATTTATTTTATGAAGAATACTAATTTAGCAAAAACGGTCGGAGTTATTACAGCATCTTTATTGGTTACAGGCTGTGTCTCTACATGCTCCTCTGCGGACAAGGCTCCGCAACAGGAACAGGCAGACCCTATAATAGAAACAGTTACGGAAGTTCCTCAGCAGGAAATAAAACCTGTTGAGCAGCCAAAAAAAACTGAACCAGAGAAAAAGAAACCAGAACCGGCACCCAAAAAAGAAGAGCCTCCCAAGCAGGTTGAAAAAGAACAGCCTGTAAAGAACATCCAGAATCCTCTTCCAGAACAGAACGCGAAGAAAGAAGAACCTGCACCAGCTCCTGCTCCTAAGAAAGAAGAAGTAGAAATTGATGAAGAATATACTCGTTCTATAGAGCAGATTACTGACGGTTCTAAGATTACCCACGAGACATTCAACGCAGATAAAAAAGCTGTACTCGAGCTTATGGATAATCTTAAGGGAATTATGGCAAATCAGGATTATAACGAGTGGTTAAAATATCTTGATGAAGAAAGCATAAGGTACTGGTCTCAAAAAAACAATCTTCAGAAAGCACAGAAAAGACTTCCTGTAAAGGGATTGAAAATAAACACATTGGAAGATTACTTCAAATATGTATTTATTCCTTCAAGAACAGGTAAGGATGTTGATGAAATCCGATACCTTTCCGATTCACTTGTCAAAGTTGTACAGATACGAAAAGACGAAGAAGGAAGATATGTCGGTGATACAGTATACTATAATTTGCGTAAAATAAACGGAGAATGGAAGGTTCATTTACCAGAGCTGTAACCGATAATAAAGACATATTGTTATACTAATAGATTTAAGATATGCCGAATTGATTTTTTATCAATAGTGGTATATAATCTATTTACGTATCACTTAGGAGGAAACTCAGAAATGAAATTATTGAAAACCATTGCATACGGCGCATGCTTTATGCTTATTGGCACTGTAGCTTTTGCTCAGAGCCAGTCAATGAAAAGTTCAAACGAAACTTCTGTTGAAGACATTTACTTGAACAGCGTTCAGGATGTAATCATTACAGAACTTGCAAATTCTCAGGATTATGACAACAAACTTGTTGCTTTGCAGTATCTTGAAGATTCCGTAAAAGGCGGAAAAGTTTCTGACGAGCAGAAAGCAGCTCTCAAAAGCCTTGCAGGAGAAGGTATAACAACAAGAGTAAGGCAGAATGGTCGTCTTATGAACAATTTTCCTGACATACGTGCAAAGGCTTGTGATCTTCTTGGAGAAATCAAGACTGAAGATTCAAAAAATGCACTTCTTACAATTTTGACAGAAGATGCAGAGCCAATGGTAGCAAGTGCTGCAGTTCGTTCTCTCGGAAACATCGGAATTAACAACAATGACGAAGTTCTTAGTGCAATTGAATTTATTCAGCACAAGTATGCTGCTTTAAATCCAACAAGTTCTTTTGCATTTGAAATTCTTGATGCCTATGAGAAGCTTGCTCCTACTGCTCAGGACAAAAGGTCTATGATTGAATCTGTTACAGAAATTGCTTCAAATTACAGATTTGCAACACCTGTACGTCTTAAGGCTCTCACCCTTCTCAAAAACCTCCAGTCTGAAAACAGATAATTTAGACAGAAAACATTAATAGAAAACGGGCAGTCTTAGTTTGTACAAACAAAAAAAAGACTGCCCGTTTTTGTTCAATTGAGAGATATGGGAGTCGAACCCACAACCTTCGGCTCCGGAGGCCGATACTCTATCCAATTGAGCTAATCTCTCACTGGAATTAAGTAAGAGAATATAATTTTATATTCATGTTGTCAACAACACGGACAAAATTTAGGAGTAATATATGGATCCGATCATATTAGCTTCGTCCTCACCACGCCGGCAAGAAATTCTAAAGTTACTGAACATTCCGTTTGTTGTAAATCCGCCTGACATAGATGAAAGCATTTCAGACAACATTCCTTCAGAAAAAATTCCTGAATATCTTGCATGTAAGAAAGTGAATGCGGTTGTCCGAAAAATAGCCATTTCACAAGAAACCGTAGGATGGGTATTAGGAGCAGATACCGTAATTCATTTCAAGGGAAAACTTTACGGCAAACCTGACAGCAAGGAAAGTGCCATTCAAATGCTCAAGACATTTCAAGGTAAATCTCACGAAGTCATTACAGGCCTGGCCCTGTACAATGGAGAATTGCACGACATAACAACAAGAACAAATATAAACAAGATACAATTTTCACCAATGTCGGAAAAAGAAATAGAATGGTATGTAAACACAGGAGAATGGCATGGTGTTGCAGGAGGTTACAGAATTCAGGGATTGGCTTCCTGCTTTATAAAAAAAATTGATGGTCAGGAAAGCGGTATTATGGGCTTGCCTATTTTTGAACTATATGATATGTTAAAGGAGCAAAATTATCCATTTATTGGATAATTTTACCGTCAAAGCAAAGAACGGTTCGTTACTAACTTTGATGTAATCTTCCGTAATGGCTGATTTTTCAGTCGTTATCGAGAAATAAGGTTAGGTGGAAAATTATATTGCACAGGAGCAGTATATTTTCCGGTGAAGGAGTTAATCATGGCAGTAGTAACCATGAAAAGTCTTCTTGAGTCTGGAGTACATTTCGGACATCAGGTAAAGCGTTGGGATCCACGCATGAAGAAGTATATCTTCGCAGAGCGTAATGGAATTCACATTATTGATCTTCAGAAAACAATTGCAGCAATCAAAGACAGTTATGAACAGATTCGTAAAGTAACAGCTGCAGGAAAAACAGTTCTTTTTGTAGGTACAAAAAAGCAGGCACAGCAGGCTATTCAGAAAGAAGCAGAACGCTGTGGACAGTTTTATGTAAACAACAGATGGCTTGGCGGTACACTCACAAACTTTGCAACAATTAAAAAATCACTTCTTCGTCTTAAGAAAATCGAAAAAATGGAAGTAGATGGAACTTTTGACAACCTTACAAAAAAGGAAGTCTCTCAGCTTCTTAAAGAAAAGGAAAAGCTTACAAAGAATTATGGCGGTATCAAGGAAATGAAGGAATTGCCAGGTGCAATTTTCATCATTGATACACACAAAGAGCAGATTGCTGTTGCAGAAGCTCGCAGAATGCACATTCCTATCGTTGCTATCGTTGATACAAACTGTAATCCAGAAGGTATTGACTACCCTATTCCTGGTAACGATGATGCTATCCGTGCAATCAGTCTCTTTACTTCTATTATTGCTAATGCTGTTATTGATGCTGACAACGAACAGGGACTCAAGATTATTGAAACCTTGAATGATGATGATGACATCATGACTGACGCTTCTACAAAGAAAGAAGATGAAGAGATCGTTGATTACTCAAACTACACTCCTACAGAAACAAAAGAAGAAGATGTAGAAGCAAACAGAAGAGACGAGCAGGAATTTGTAGACGAAGATAAGCTCTATAAATAAGATTAACACTGGAGATATAGAATGGCTATCACAGCTACACAGGTAAAAGAACTGCGTGAACAGACTGGCGCAGGAATGATGGACTGTAAGAAAGCTCTTACAGAAACAAACGGAGACATGGAAGCAGCTGTAAAATTGCTTAAAGAAAAAGGTCTTGCAGCTGTAGCAAAGCGTGCTGAAAGAGCAACAAAAGAAGGTCGCATCTTTATAAAGCAGCAGGACAATAAGATTGCTATTGCAGAGCTTGTATGTGAAACAGATTTCGTTGCAAATAATGCAGATTTTATTTCAAGCGGAAACAAAATTATTGATACAATCTTCGCAAAGGGGTACACTAAGGTTGAAAAAGAACTTTCTGATGTTCTGCTTGATTTTGCAACAAGAACACGAGAAAACATGTCTTTGAGCAAGGTACAGGTTATTACTGTTCCAGAAAATTCTGTTGCAGGAATTTACATACATTCTGACAATAAAACAGCAGCTGTAACAATTGTAAAAGGTTCTACAGCAGAATGTGTAAAGACTTTTGCAAGAGACTGTTGTATGCACCTTGCTGCTTTTACACCAGCTTACATCAAGCAGTCTGATGTTCCTCAGTCTTATATTGATGAGCAGACTGAAATTTTCAAGGCACAGATGGATCAGGATGAAAAGGTTGCATCCAAGCCAGAAAATGTAAAGGCTGGTATTTTGCAGGGTAAAGTAAAGAAGCATCTTGCAGAAATTTGTTTTGTAGATCAGATGTTTGTAAAAGATGACAAGAAATCTGTAATGGCAAAACTTGATGAAGTAGGAAAAGAAGCTGGCGCCAAACTTGAATTTGGAGAAATAGCACTCTTACTTCTTGGAAAAGACTAAAATTTCATAATAGTGACGGCTTAAAAACCGTCACTATTATTTTTAAACAAAGATTTTACAGGAGGAATTTATGGCAGGCGATAATGAAAGTCGTATGGAAAAAACCGTTAATAGTTTAAAAGAAGAATATAACTCTATTCGTACAGGAAGAGCCAGTGCTTCTATTTTTGATAAAGTTCGTGTTGACTATTATGGAACACCAACACCTCTTAATCAGGTTGGCAGTATTTCTGTTCCAGAAGCTAGAACTATAGTAATTTCTCCATTTGATAAATCACTTATTTCTGCAATTGAAAAATCCATTCAAAAAGCAGAGCTCGGATTAAATCCAAGCAACGATGGAAAGGTTATTCGCATAGCAATTCCTCCTTTAACGCAGGATCGCAGAAAAGAGCTTGTAAAACAAGCTAAATCAGTAGCTGAAAACTACAGAACAACCATTCGTAACATTCGTAGAGATGGTAATGATGCACTGAAAAAGCAGCAGAAAGCAGGAGAACTCACAGAAGATCAGTTGAAACAGGAAACTGACAAGCTCCAAAAGCTTACTGATAAATATATAGATGAAATTAACGCAGTCTATGCAGCAAAAGAAAAGGAAATAATGGACTGAGTAATGAAAAAAAACACTATTGAGTTAGATAAGAATAAGCTCCCTTCTCATGTTGGCATTATCATGGATGGTAATGGTCGATGGGCTAAAAATAGAAATATGCTACGAACAAATGGACATGAAGAAGGCTTAAAAAGAGCCAAAGAAATAACAAAGGCTGCAGCTGATTTAGGAATTTCTTATCTGACTTTATACGTGTTTTCTACAGAAAATTGGAAACGAACAGAACAGGAAGTTGGTTTCCTTATGAATCTCATTCATACGCATTTAATAAAAGAACTTCTTTTTTACAAGGAAAATCAAATTCGGATAAAACTTCTTGGGGATATTTCTGGTTTACCTAAAACAATTCAGGCTGATATAAAAGAAGCAGAATCTGATACAGAATCCTTTTCAGGATTAACTCTAAATTTAGCAATAAATTATGGTGGAAGAAATGAAATCATTCGAGCTATAAAGAAGATATCCGAAAAAAAAGTAGACTTAAGCTCGATTTCCGAAGATTCATTTTCGGAATATTTTGACATTCCTGAACTTCCAGATTTGGATCTTCTGATACGTACTGGAGGGGAAAAAAGATTAAGCAATTTTCTTATGTGGCATTCCGCATATGCAGAATTAGTTTTTTCGGATACACTTTGGCCTGAATACACAAAAGAATGTTTTATTTCAGACATAAATGAATATCAAAATAGGACAAGAAGATTTGGAGCTGTACCTGTATGAACCGAAAATTGATTGAACGGCTGATAATTTTTATTATAGGACTTCCACTTGTTCTAGCAATAGTATTTATACAAAATCATAATCATTTGGCATTGCATATATTAATATGCCTAGTTTGTGGAATCTCTGCAAATGAAGCTTATAATATTTTTTCTACAAAAGCAAAACTTATTCATAGAGCATTTATCATCGCATCTTCTGTTTTTGTTCCTTTGATTGCAGCAATTTATGAAGTTATTCCAACTTTTCTCATAAACATTTATCTGCCAGGTAATAATAACGAGGTAATAACATACGCATTTATAATTGCAACACTTTTTATACTTTTTTCTGAAGTCATTCTTGCGAAATCTTTTGAAGAATCTTTGTCAAGAATTTCTTTTTCAGTTTTCATCGTCCTATATTCAGGCTATTTTCTTACATTTGTTTCAAGAATGACATCTATGTCACGTTTCGGACATAATGTATCAACTTATGCCATTGCAATATTTTTACTCATGGTTTTTTTATGTGACAGTTTTGCATGGTTTTTTGGAATGTTATTTGGTAAAAATAATCGAGGTTTTATAAAAGCCAGCCCTAACAAGAGTCTAGCAGGATTTGCAGGAGGATTTCTTGGAACTCTAACAGCTGGTTTTATCGGATATTTTTTTGTTCCATACCTATTTATAGGACATCCTGTAAAAATTATCATGCTTGCCGTATGCATAGCTTTTTCAGCAATTGTTGGAGATCTAGTCGAATCCATTTTTAAACGTTCTGCAAAAATAAAGGATTCGGGAAACATAATTCCTGGCAGAGGTGGACTTTTAGACTGTATTGATTCGATAACTCTTGCTGCACCAGTTTATTACTTTTTACTTACCCTATTTTATGGTCCTTTAATCTTGTTATAATAAAAGAGGATTATTTTAATGAAAAAAATTCTTGTACTCGGATGTACTGGTTCTATTGGAAGCCAGACTTTAGATATTGTCCGAAAGATGAAAAATGATTTTTGCGTTGTAGGACTTTCTGCAGGTCATAACAAAGAAGCATTAGACAAACTTTGCAAGGAATTTAACTGTAAAGGGACTTTATTCACTGAAGACGGAATGGAAGGAATAAATCAGCTCATAGCCTCATGCGATGCAGATATTGCAGTTAACGGAATTGCAGGAGCTGCCGGATTAGAACCGTCTGTATCAGTTTTGAAAGCTGGAATAGATTTAGCTTTAGCAAATAAAGAAACTGTAGTTATGGCATGGCCGGTCGTAAAAAAAATCGCACAAGAACATGAAGCAAACATAATTCCTGTAGACAGTGAGCACAGTGCAATTTTCAGCCTTATAAATCAAGCTGGTGAAAAAAATATAGACGAACTCATAATAACAGCCAGTGGAGGTCCTTTTAGAGATTATTCTGATGAACAGCTTAACAATGTAACTGTAGAACAAGCTTTGCACCACCCTACATGGAATATGGGGAAAAAGATAACAATTGACAGTTCAACTCTTGCAAATAAAGGACTTGAGGTTATAGAGGCTTGCAGGCTTTTTAATATGAGTGCAGACAAGATAACTGTTGTAGTCCATCCACAAAGTCTCATCCATAGTTTGATTCGTACAAAAAACGGAATGCTTTATGCACAGATTTCAAATCCTGATATGAGACATCCTATATTTGATGCACTTACATGGCCTGAAATAAAAGAAAATTATCTAACGCCTTTTAACCTTGCAGGAAATATAATGACATTTTTTCCTCCGAGATTAAATTCATTTCCATTACTAAAATATGCCTATGAATGTGCAAAAAAATCAAATTGTTATACAATAGCATTTAATGCTGCAAATGAAATTGCAGTTCACGCTTTTCTCGAAAAAAAATGCAATTATCCTCAAATCAGTCAGATTGTAAAAGAAGTTCTTCAAGAAGACTGGTCTGAAAATCCAGATTCACTTGAAAAAATTTATTCAGCTGACAAAAAAGCCCGTAACAAAGCAAATGCCATACTTGTTTCTAAAAATGGAGGTTACGGTTGTCAATAATATTAGGAATTTTTGGATTAGGATTCCTTATTTTCTTTCATGAATTAGGACATTTTCTTGCAGCTCGTTTTTTTGGAGTAAAAGTAGAAGCATTTTCAATAGGAATGGGACCAGTTCTATTGCACCGTACTATCAATGATACGGATTACAGAATATCACTGATTCCTTTAGGCGGTTACTGCAGTATGAAAGGAGAACATGATTATCAGACCGCAATTGAAGAAAAACTTTCTTCGATAAAGGGAGATAAAGACTCTTTTTATGGAGTTCATCCGTTAAAAAGGCTTATTATTGCATTTTCAGGTCCTCTCTTTAATCTTATCTTTGGATTCATTTCTTTTACTAGTATTGCTCTTATGGGCTATACATACTATACAGCAGGAACAACAGTAAGCATGGCTGACGAAGTGTACGAGGGAACCTTTTCTCCAGCTCATGAAGCTGGCATGGAAACAGGAGATGTCATTACATTTATTGATGGCATCCAGATGCATGATTTTTCAGAAATCGCAGAATACATAGCCTCAAATCCTGATAAAGATGTAATAGTAACAGTAAAAAGGCATGATGAAATTCATGAACTAAAAATTCATACTCTCCTTGATACAGAAACTGGGAGTGGAAAAATAGGAATAGTATCAACACCAGATTCTATTCAAGAACGTCATTACGGTCCGTATGCTTTCTTTCCCGCATTAAAAGAAGGATGTAGAGAAAGTATAAAACTTGGAAAATTAACGATAAAAGGAATTACTCTACTTTTCAAAG
Source organism: uncultured Treponema sp. (assembly GCA_947167345.1). Classification (GTDB taxonomy): domain Bacteria; phylum Spirochaetota; class Spirochaetia; order Treponematales; family Treponemataceae; genus Treponema_D. The sequence continues at coordinate 62,371 of CAMVHR010000007.1, read as the reverse complement.
GCGTAAAGATTACCAGTGCAGTTTCAGGACCTGCAAGAATAACAACAATGCTTGGTGATACAGTAAAACAAGGATTTTCAGAAAGTATTCATATAGGAATTATAAGTACCCTTCAGTTACTTGCAATCATAAGCTTGTCTCTTTTCATGACAAACTTGCTGCCAATCCCAGTATTGGACGGTGGATTAATATTATTTGCATTAATAGAATGGATTTCTCATAGGAAAATTCATCCTAAAGTATTGTATTACATACAATTCATTGGTATTGCATTTATAGGTCTCCTTATGATAATTGTCATAACAGGAGACATATCTTACTTCATTTCAAAATAATATATTATCAAAGGAGAATCTTTTATGAAGAAAAATTTGTCTGCAATATTATTATTTTCATTTATAAATATTTCATTTTTGACAGCGGAATCTTACATATCCACGCAGTCTCACAATGGAAAAGTAACATCTTTGCTGGCTGTTCAATCATATGAAAACAATAACAGTTCATTTTTTTCTTCAGGAACAGACGGATTTCTTATACACTGGAACGGAAATAATACTGGAGAACATTATCAGATAAGTGATTTGGCAATAGGAAACGCTGTAAAAAATCCTTTGACAAATGAACTTGCAATATATGAAACAGATTCATTGACAATGAATAAGATCACAATTCTTGACTGGAACAGTCTGTCAAAGAAGTTTTCAAAACGTTTTAAAGATTCTATTACATGTCTTGCCTATTCAGAAAAAGGCAATTATATCATTGTAGGTACAACAGCCGTTAACGGTATTTACATTCTCAATGCAAAAACTGGACTTGTAAATAAAAAAATTAAAGATATTTCCAGTATAATAACAATGGCTAAAACAGGAGCCTCAGAAAAAAATGCAGTCATGTATTCTCCAACAGGTTTTTTATATTATTATGATTTTGCAAAGGACAAAGTAATTGCAAAATTTCAAACACAAAGTGATTTAGAGCAACCAACCCTACTAGGCACAGGAAAAATGCAGAACCGTTTTTTTGCCGGTACAAAAAATAATGGAATATATATAATTGATGCATTAAGCGGCAAAATATTAATGCACTGTCCAGCTACATCCCCATCCATTGTAACAGGGACAACAGAAGATGAAGAAGGATTATATTACATCTGTTCAACAGGACGAGGCTATGCATTAAAACTTATATCATACAAAATGCTGGAAGAATGCATAAAAAAGAAAAACTCTTACGGAGTCCAGGAAGGAACACTTATAAAGAATTTTTCTGGATTAAAAAGCCGTGATTCAATTACAGCAATTGCAAAAAACAGCGATAGCATACTCTTGGGAACAGCATACGGTGACATATATGCAATGTCGGACATTATTGAATCAGAGACATATACATTACAGCCGATTACAGAGAAAACTTTTCAGACAATTCATGACATCTCTTCTGACAGCCAGAACTTTTATTTTCTTACGGAAAACTCAATCTATACATCAATATACGGAGCTGCACAACCAAAAAAGATTGCTTCAAATCCTTCTCATACAAATTTACTCATAAATTCAGACAGTATCATATTATGGTCAAAAAATACAAGAAAAGATGTAATAAAGATAACTCCAGATGCGATGACAGGAGAAGTAAAGACAGAAAGACTTTTCACACCAAAAGCAAAATTAAAAACTGTCCGTTTGAGCGACAATAAAATTCTTTTTATACAAGGAAATAACTCTGTTTCGATATACAACCTAGAAACAAAAGAAATAAAGGAAATCTATACAGGAACATCTCTAGAAGATGCAATAATTATAAATGGTACGGCATACATTGCGAAATCAGCACTTTCAAGTACAGACAGTGCCCTCATTGCTGTTAATATGCAGACAGGTGAAACAGTACCTTTAAAAACAAAAGGAAGTATTATATTCTCGTTAAGCAATAACGAAAACAATCCTAATGATATATACGGAATATTAATGGTTCGTCAAAAAGATGATACCTATACAACAGAAGTATTTGCGTACAATACAAATACAAAATTCTTGAAATCCCTTATAAGCATAAATGATGAAGATTCTACAGCCTTTACAGAAATGAACGGAACAGAAAGCCTGTATACAAACATAGGAAAGAATCAAGTCTACTCATTCAACACAAAAACAACAAGAAGTGTTGCTTACATGCGTTCAGCTTCAATTCCTCTCAAAATTGCCATATCAGCAAACAATAACAACATTGCAATATTAAATAAAGATGGAAGCATATCATGGTATATGAAAGATTCCCCAAAAGCTATTTCCAACTGGTACCTTACAATCGAAAATAGCTGGTGGGAATTTTAACCACTAAATTTTATAATCAATGTTACATCCACGTTTCAAAGCTTCCCTGTAAACATCAAGGTAGCTTTGAGCCGCAATATCCCAGCCAAAGTTCTGAACCATGCCTCGTTTCTGCATTTTTACAATATCATCATGTCGGTTATAATAAGCCCAAGTAGCCCACCCAACAGTATTATATATTGAACTAGGAGACAGCTGGTCAAAAACAAATCCCGTTCCGTCACCAGTATCCTGATTGTAATTCTGAACAGTATCAGCAAGACCTCCTGTCCTGCGGACGATAGGAAGAGTGCCATAAAGCATCGAATAAATCTGATTCAATCCACATGGCTCATATTTTGACGGCATAAGGAAGAAATCACTTCCAGCTTCAATCAAATGACTCAATGATTCATTATAACCAATATAAGCCCTAAAGTTTGGAAGCTTTGACTGCAATGAAGAAATTTCATTCTCACACCATGCTTCCCCACTTCCAAGTACGACAAACTGAATCTTCATATCGCGACACATAGCAAACATAGAACCATGCATAGGACCAAATACATCACCAATGCCTTTCTGATCCACAAGACGAGTAACCATAGAAAAAAGTGGAATATTAGGATTTACTTCAAGCCCGAACTGTCTTTGAAGAGCTTCTTTACAGACAGCTTTTCCTGACAAGTTACGTACAGAAAACTGTGCAGGAATTTTTCTGTCTTTTTCAGGATTCCAGTAAGTAACATCCGCACCATTCAGAATGCCACGCACAACATCATGGCGCACGCGTAAAAGGCCATCCATTCCAAAACCTCCATCAGGAGTCTGAATTTCATTGGCATAAGTAGGTGAAACTGTCGTTATCATGTCAGCAGAAGACACGCCGGCCTGAAGAAAATTCATTCCACCGTCATGTTCAAACCCAGCACCATAGTAAAGCCCCCAATCTACACCAAGTGCAGGGAATTTGTCTTTGCCATACTGTCCTTGATAGCCTTGATTGTGAATTGTAAGGACACTTGCAGTCTTTTCAAAACCTGCATAGCGGCAGATATGCTTTAAAATAACAGGAGCAAGACATGCGGACCAGTCGTGAGCATGAATAATGTCAGGAAACCACTGCAACTTGCGGCACAACTGGAATGCACCATGGCATAAAACAGCAAAGCGGTATGGATTATCATGAAAATCAGTCTCACTTGGAACACCATAAATGCCATCTCTACCAAAACACTGTTCATGATCAATAAAGTAGACTGGAAGCTTTTCACAACCTGGCATGGAAGTCTTATATACAGCAGACCAAGTTTCCATCGTTCCAGCAGCAATTGCCATCGGGCCAGGAAGAGGCTCTAATTTCTTTCTGTCAATCTTATAATATCGAGGAATAACAATCTTTACGTCATGCCCCATATTTGCTAGCTGAATGGCAAGAGCACTCACCATGTCTGCCAGACCACCAGTCTTTGCAAAAGGTACAGCTTCTGCAGAAACCATTAAAATTTTCATATAATAACCTCCATGTCAGTTATATCACTATTGGGAACCCCTAAAAACTTCAGGTTTTAGAAGTTACCTAATTTTATATCAGCCATAGCTTTTTTGAAAGCCTGTCTTGAATCAATAATGCTCTTCTCACTTATGCAGTAAGCAAGTCTAAACCAACCTTTACCCCCAAACCCACTTCCGGGAGCAGCAAGAATAAGGTATTTTTTCAAATAGTCTGTGAATGCCATGTCATCTCCGCAAAAAGCATCCGGCACTTTACACCACATGTAGAATGCACCTTCAGGGCTTGCATGTTCAATACCTGCGTCATCTAGAATTGAAACAAGTTCATCACGCCTTTTTTTATAAAGAGAATAGTCACATGGAGCATTCCAAGACTTGGCAACAACATGTTGGAATAGTGCAGGTGCATTTACATACCCCAAGATGCGAGTCGTAAATATACATGCGGCAACAAGCTCATCCTTATCTGGACATGAAGGATTCACACAAATATATCCGATTCTTTCCCCCGGAATACTTAAATTTTTTGCAAAGGAAGTAACGACCACTGAGCCAGCGTATTCTGTAAAGGAAGAAGCAACTTTTTTGTCATCATAAGCAATTGCCCTGTAAGGCTCATCACAAATAAGATAAGGCATTCTTCCGCACTCTGAAGCATGTTTTTCAAGAACCTGTGCAAGGGAATGAATTTCATTCTGAGAATAAATTCTTCCAGTAGGGTTATTAGGACTATTAATCAAAACCGCAGCCGTTTTTTCGGTAAGTGCTTTTCTTATAGCATCTACATCAATGGAAAAATCATTTTTTGTAGGAACTTCAATAAGTTTTCCGCCATAATTATGAACGTAATGGCGATATTCTGCAAAAAAAGGAGAAGGAACAATAACCTCATCATCTTCGTTCAAAATCGCCTTTAAAAGACAGTTTAAAGCTCCAGCGGCACCGACAGACATCACAACGCAATCTCCAGAAACAGAAACCCCTTGTTCAGCAGAGGTCTTGTCTGCCATAGCTTGCCGTGCGAACGGATAACCAGCATTAGGCATGTATCCATGAAAATTCTTTTCCGTCTTTGCAGCTTCCTGTACGATGGCTTCTTGAACCAGAACAGGGGGATCAAGATCTGGATTTCCAAGACTAAAGTCAAAAACTTTGTCATCCCCATATTCTTTTTTTAATCGCAAGCCTTCCTCAAACATCTTGCGAATTACACCAGCTCCTTTGCTGGTCATAGTTTCCTTTATGTAGCCTGCTACAGGCATTTTTTACCTCCACATGCATAAATATGCAATGTGTCTATTATAGCACACCTTTACTTATTGCACAAATACAAGTTCAATACTTCTCAGAAATTCTACATTATAATGCAGGAAAATATGAAACAGCGGATAATGTATTTCTGCAATATACAGAAAAACAGCATTGAGTAATGGATGTTTTTTGTATATAATATATGCCATGAAAGGTATCATTCTTGCAGGCGGATCTGGAACAAGACTCTATCCTATAACAAAAGCTGTATCAAAGCAAATTCTTCCACTATATGATAAACCAATGATATATTATCCACTAAGCGTACTGATGCTTTCTGATATTCGAGAAATTCTCATCATATCAACGCCAAGAGACATTGGTTTGTTTAAAGAACTGTTCGGTGACGGTTCATGGCTTGGCATGAAATTTGAATATGCCGTTCAGGAAACCCCCAGAGGGCTAGCAGATGCTTTTATTGTTGGTGAAAAATTCATTGGAAAGGATTCCGTTGCCCTTGTATTGGGTGACAACATTTTTTATGGGCAGTCATTTACAAAAACTCTAAAAATTGCATCTAAAAAAATAGAAACCGAAGGAGGTGCTGTAATCTTCGGATATTATGTCAAAGACCCAACAGCTTACGGTGTAGTAGATTTTGACAAAGACGGAAATGTTCTTGGTATTGAAGAAAAACCTTCATGCCCAAAGTCAAATTACGCAGTTCCAGGACTTTATTATTATGACAATTCCGTTATTGATATTGCAAAGAGCATCAAGCCGTCAGCACGTGGCGAAATAGAAATAACAGCTGTCAACAATGAATATTTAAAAAAGAATGCATTAAAAGTCAATCTTCTTGGACGGGGAATGGCATGGCTTGATACAGGAACTTATGATGGTCTTCTTGAAGCCTCAAATTTCATTGCAACAATACAAAAGAGACAAGGAATGTATATAAGCTGTATAGAAGAAATTGCATACTCAAAAAATTGGATTTCAAAAGATCAAATGTTAAATCTTGCAAAAGGCTATAAAACAACTTATGGCGAATATTTATCTTACATTGCGGAGCGTTCGTAAATGCCATTTGAATTCAAAAAAAGCCCAATAGAAGGCTTGTATGAAATTTTTCCAAAGGTTTTTGGGGATTCCCGAGGATATTTTTTTGAAGTTTATAATGAAGAAGAATTTAAAAAAGCAGGTCTTTCCATGGAATTTGTTCAGGATAACCAGTCTGCAAGTACAAAAGGTGTATTGAGGGGACTCCACTTTCAAACGCTTCATCCACAGGGGAAACTTGTGCGTGCTGTTTCTGGAAAAGTATACGATGTTGCTGTTGATTTACGAAAAGATTCAAAGACATTCGGAAAATATTATGGCGTTGTTTTGGACAGCGAACAGCAAAATCAGTTTTACATTCCCAAAGGTTTTGCACACGGTTTTTATGTATTGAGTGATACAGCAGTTTTTGCATACAAATGTACAGACTTCTACCATCCGGAAGATGAAGACGGTATTATGTGGAATGATGAATCATTAGGAATTGATTGGACTTTTGATGCAGAAACAATACCGAATCTTTCAAAAAAAGATATGGAACATCCAGCTTTTTGTCATGACAAGGCTTATTTTGATATTAACGGAAAATGGATTGGATATTAGAGAGGTAATAAATGGTATGGCTTATTGGGTCACAGGGAATGTTGGGAAAAGAACTTTCTCATCAGCTTACTCTGAATAAAATACAATGGATTGGAACAGACAGGGATGTTGACATAACAAATCCTTCACAGCTAGATTCTTTTGCAGAATCTCACGACAGTACGTCAACACAAACCGGCAATGCCGTAAGCATGGGAAAAACCTCCGAAAAAATAACATGGGTTGTAAACTGTTCAGGATATACAAATGTAAATAAGGCAGAAGAAGAACCAGAACTTGCAGCTGCAATCAATGAAGTCGGAGTAAGAAATATAACTCGGACAACAAGACGTATTGGAGCAAAGCTTATACACATTTCTACAGACTATGTGTTCGACGGATCCTCAAAGACGCCTTATACAGAAGAAGACAAAAAAAATCCAAATGGAATATACGGCAAAACAAAATCTGACGGTGAAAATGCAATTCAGAAGGAAATGACACAGTATTATATCCTCAGAACTGCATGGTTATATGGTTTTGAAGGTAAAAACTTTGTATATACTATGACAAATGCAATGAATACTCGTACCGAAGTGAAAGTTGTAAATGACCAAACAGGCTCTCCGACATTTGCCTGTGATCTTGCAGCTGTAATATGTAAGATAATAGAATCTTCAAATCATGCAAGACATTTATTTGGAAAAAATTCTGCTCTCCCCTATGGGATTTACAACTACACTAATTCAGGAGAAACAACTTGGTTTAACTTTGCATCCAAAATATATGAACTTGGAAAAAAGTACAACCGTATTACTCAGGACTGTGCTGTTTTACCGTGCACATCAGAAGAATTTCCTTCCCCTGTAAAGCGTCCGGAATATTCTGTACTTTCAAAGGAAAAAATAAAAGCACTTCTTCATGTAAAAATTCCCTCTTGGGAAGAAAGCCTTGAAAAATTCATAAAATCAGAACGCTTTGAAATATATTAATTTCAACAACTTTGGAGGATATCTTATGGAAAGAAAACTGCACAATATATTAATTACTGGAGGCTGTGGTTTTATTGGTTCGAACTTCATACATTATCTATTTTCGGAATCATCCTTTAAAGGAAATGTCATTAATGTAGACAACCTTACTTATGCCGGAAACCTTGAAAACCTTGAAAACATTCAAGAGGAACATGGTGGAAAAAGGTATTTCTTTGAAAAAACCGATATTTGTGACAGAAACGAAATTGAAAGAATTTTCAAGAAATATAATATTGATACAGTAATTCATTTTGCAGCAGAAAGCCATGTAGACCGCTCAGTTTTAGGACCTGAAACATTCATAAAGACTAACGTCATGGGAACATATACACTTTTGGACGTTGCTAGAAAATACTGGAACATATCTCTTGATAATCCAAGGGAAGATGTTCTTTTTCATCATATTTCAACGGATGAAGTTTACGGCTCTCTTGGTGCTACAGGATATTTTACAGAAACAACAGCCTATGATCCTCGCTCTCCGTATTCTGCCAGCAAAGCTTCCAGTGATCATATTGTCATGGCATATCATCATACATTCGGAATGCCTGTAACACTTTCCAATTGTACAAATAATTATGGACCGTACCAATTCCCGGAAAAGCTGATTCCCCTCATGATTATGAACATAAAGAAAGGAACCCCTTTGCCAGTTTATGGAGAAGGAAAAAACATCCGTGACTGGATTTATGTAGAGGATCATAACAGAGCCGTCTGGCAGATTGTCTCTAAAGGAATTTCTGGCGAAAAATACAATATTGGCGGTGAAAATGAATGGCAGAACATAGAGCTGCTGAAAAAACTTATTGAAATAACTTCGAAAAAATGCAATCTTGAAGCATCTGCTGTAGAAAACACAATCATTCACGTAAAAGACAGACCAGGGCATGATGCACGATACGCTATTGATTGTTCAAAAATAAAGAAAGAACTTGGATGGGAACGAAAGATGTCTTTTGAACAGGGGCTATCTCTGACTGTAGACTGGTATCTCTCTCATTCCGAGTGGATTGAGCATATTTTAAGCGGAGAATATAAAAACTGGATTCAGAAAAATTACACTGACCGCTGAAGATAGTCAAGTATACCGTCTTTATCATCTGCATCAAATGTTACAGCTCCAGGAATGTCTCTCATAAAAGTATACTGACGCTTTGCATACCTGCGGCTGTCTTTCTTTATGCGTTCTTTTATTTCTTCTATTGAAGAAAGGTCAGACATAAAAAATTCACTATATCCAATAGCTTTCATTCCCGGAGAATCTTTTGTAAAGCCCGAAGCTTTCAATTGAGTAACTTCATCAGCAAGTCCCTGCAAAAACATCCTATCAACACGCTCATTTATCCGACTGTACAGATCTTTTCTATCTCTATCTAGTATTATAGTTATAAAACGAAATTTCTTGCGTAATGACGATGGTAATTCATAAGAACTTAACGGTCTGCCAGATGCATAAAAAACTTCCAGAGCCCTGACTATACGATATGCATCATGAACATTTATCTTTTTTGCACTAACAGGATCTTTTTCTTTCAATTCCTCATATAAGACAAAATTTCCTTCATTTTCAATACGGTGTTTTAACCCGTCACGTATATAGACATTACTTATAGGAGTAACTGGCAACCCCATAAGGAAATTTCTTATGTAAAAACCTGTTCCTCCAGTAACAACAGGATATAATCCACGTTCAATAATATCTTCACAGCACTCATCTGCAAGTTCAATAAACTCCCCAACCCCAAACTGAACATCAGGAGTTACTACATCGATAAGATGATGAGGAATATCTTTCTGCTCATCTTCATCAGGCTTTGCGGTTCCAATATCAAGGCCTTTATAAACAGCCTGACTGTCAGCACTTACAACCTCTCCCAAACCTTTAAAATAAGAAAGACTACTTTTTCCAAAGATATCTCTGGTTAAAGCAGTCTTACCACAAGCAGTAGGTGCAAATATAACAATAACTGTATTACTGTTCAATGCGATATTTTACATCTCCCTTAAAAAGCTGCATAGCTGCAACACTAACATCTTTTCCGTCATGTTCTTCCAATATAGGATCTTTTATTTTTGCAAGCTGAAAAGCACGTCTGCTTGCTGCAGCTGTAATTTCATATATGCTACCTTTAAATTTTACTAATTCTTCAAGTGGAAAAATCATGCTATACCCCTTTATTTTAAAATTATATCAAAAAAAAGTTTTCGTGTCTATTATCTAACACTTTCATATAAAAAAAAATCAATTTTTTTCATTTTTTTGTAAAAAATTTGGACAAAAAATAGCAATCAAAAGGAATAACTATAATAGAGAGAGAAAAAAAATTATTAGGAGTGTTTTATGAAAAAACATTGTTTCATTACAGCGGTTGGATTTATTGTCCTCAGTTTGATTACGTCTTGTGCAAACATGGCAGATGATTTTGAGCAGGAAGAAATACCAAAGGAACAAAAACGGTATTCACTTTCATATGTATCAGAGTTTGGTACGGCACCAAAAAAGCAAACCATGAATAATGCATACAAGCTGACAGAAAAAGAACTTCCAGCCCTATATGCAGACAAAAAGACATTTGAAGGATGGACACAATCAGGAACACAAGAAATTATTAATGAAAAATACAAAGTGACAGGAGATATGGTTCTTACTGCAAAATGGAGAGATATTGAAAAAGGTGATATAGTTCTTGCGGAAGGTCCAATTGTAAGTACAGATTGCTATAGTATCATCAAAAATTCTGTTCATCCAATGGCAATTATATACAATACTGAAAATGGTAAAAACATGGGTATATCTGTAAAATCTACAAATACATTCTTCTGTAGTGATAATATAAATAGAAAGTTCAGCACCTTAAGAGATGCAGAAACAGGAAAAGACAGTTATGAGCGTATTAAAAAAGCAAATTCTGCCATTTTTTCTGATAAGGTATTTGCAGCTTTAGGATATGCAGAACACTATGCAGATTTATTTTCAGATACAAAAGAATGTCCATATACAAAAGGATGGTACATTCCTTCAAAAAAAGAAATGGAAACAGCTTTTCTGAGTTTAAATGTTATCAACAAGAGTTTTGCAAAAATCGAAAAAGGAGTAAAATTGTTGCAAACATATTCTTCTTATGGCGGAGTATGGACAAGTACTTCGAATGGTTCTCAAATTATAGGAATAAGCCTTGTAAAATCAGGAAACTATACAAGCATGAAAAACAGTCTTGAAAGCACTAATAAACAGCAGGCAGAACGATTCTTCACAAATTACACTGAAAAATCTGTGTCCGTAGAAAAATCTGACTACAAATTTTACTTTTTGACAATGAACTGCAAAAAAAATCTTGATGCATATTGTATAAAGCAATTCTAATTGCAAGTACAATAATTTTCAGATAAAATAAGGCCATGTCAGAACGAAACAAATGCGTACAGTCTATTATCCTAACAGTCACACCACAAGGAGAAAATAACAGGCGTGTATGCGCATTATCTTCTGATAGTGGCCTTTTTTATGCAACTCTATATGGGGGATCAAAAAGCAAATTACGATCTCTGGTACAACCTTTTAATGCAGGGAAATTATGGATTTATACTGATGAATCAAAAAAATCTGTTAAAATTACCGATTTTGAAGTAGAAGACTGTCATCTCAGCCTGCATACGAGCCTTTATAAGATATGGACAGCAAATCTTGCCTGTGAAGTTCTTTTAAAGACTCATTGTGCAGGAGATGAAAAAAAAGCATTCACATTATTCAGTGCATTCATAAATGGAATTGACAGATGTGATGAAAAAGAAACAATGCTCGGTACTATCCGCTTTTTATGGAGATACATTAATCTTCTAGGAGTTCAGCCGGAAATTGAACGGTGCACACACTGTAAATCCACTACCCTTGCTAAAAATTGTTGCTACGTACCATCTTCTGGTCTTTTATGCTGCGACTGTGCAAATTTCACAGAATTGAATTCAGAAAAAATGCAGTTTTTTCCTTTAAATTCCAATGCAATAGTATATCTTGCCTCAATAAATGAACTTTCTCCTGGAAAAGTTCGTTCGCTTACAATAGATAGCAATACAGCGTATGAGTTAAAGCAGTTTACATTCTATTTAATAGAGAAGGCTGTTTCAACAAAACTTAAGAGTATTGAAACTGGAATGGGGATATTGTAAGAACAGGAGAATTCAATGTATAATGTTTTCAGTTACAAAAGAAAAATTAGATGCTAAGGAGAATATCATGAGAGCAGCAGATATAATAATAAAAAAACGAGGAACAGGAAACACAAAAGGACAAAGCCTTACAAAAGAAGAAATAGAATTTCTTATCAAGGGATATGTGGATGGAAGCATTCCTGACTATCAAATGGCTGCATTCATGATGGCTGTATATTTTAACGGAATGAGTTTTGAAGAAACAGGATATTTAACTTCTGTTATGCTGCATTCTGGTGATGTTATTGACCTTCATAATAAACAGAATAAGGGGTTGAATGGACCTTTCGTTGACAAGCATTCTACAGGAGGTGTTGGTGACAAAATAAGTCTTCCGCTTGCTCCTATAGTTGCATCTCTTGGAGTTCAAATTCCCATGATGAGCGGTCGTGGCCTCGGACACACAGGCGGAACACTGGATAAACTAGAATCTATACAGGGATATAACGTAAAGCTTACTCCAGAAACGTTTGAATCTTTGATTGCAAAAACAGGCTATGCAATGATGGGACAGACAGAAAAAATTGCTCCAGCCGACAGAAAAATGTATGCGCTCAGAGATGTTACTGGTACAGTAGAAAGCATTCCTCTAATTACAAGCAGTATTCTTTCTAAGAAAGTTGCAGAAGGAAGTGATGCCCTTGTTTTTGATGTAAAATACGGATTAGGTGCATTCATGAAATCTGCCGACGATGCAGAAAATCTTGCAACATTCCTTGTAAAAACATCACAAGCAATGGGAAAACAGGCCGTAGCCCTTCTTACAAATATGGATTCGCCTTTAGGCTATAAAACAGGAAACTATCTTGAAATCGAAGAAACACTAGAGTGTCTGCAGGGAAAAGGTCCCGATGACATTATGGAACTAACTTATGCATTGGGAAGTCGAATGGCTATATTCGGACAAAAGGCTTCTAATGTAGAAGAAGGATTGAAACTCTGCAAAGAGGCAGTATCTTCTGGGAAAGCCCTCGAAAAATTCCTTGAAAACGTAAAAGACCAGGGAGGCGATCCAGATAAGCTTCTTCAGGAACAGGGAAAGCGCCGTTCAAAATTCCACATGGAACTAACAGCCCAACAGGACGGTTACATCTCAATAAATGCATATACAACCGGCATTGCATGCATAAATCTAGGTGTAGGAAGAAACAAGACAACAGATATTGTTGATGCTGATTCTGGTATTATTTTTGCAAAAAAACAGGGAGATTTTGTAAAAAAGGGAGACAAAATCATGGACATCTATGCAAAAGATGCGGAATCCCTTGTTGCAGGAACAGCACAGTTGACAAAAGCCGTTACATATTCAGAACAGAAAAAGGAATGTTCCAAACTTATTCTTAAGGAAATAAAATAGTGGCTGTTTGGAACAAAAAAGAAATCTCTCAGAGTCTAGTAAAAGACTTAGAAAAAAAATATGGAGCAGATGCTTTAACTGCAACTATTTTTGCACGGCGCGGTATTACAGAAGGAAAAGAAATTCTATACTACCTTGAAGATGATCTTAGATTTCAGCACAGTCCGTTTTCTTTTTCAATCATGGAAGACGCAGTTGACCGCATTATATCTGCAGTTGAAGAACATGAGAAAGTACTCATTTTTGGAGACCGAGATGTAGACGGTGTTACAGCGACAACGGTTTTGTACGATTGTTTAAAGGACATGGGAATCGATGTCCAGTACAGACTTCCAGAAGGCAATGATGCTTATGGACTTTCAATATCTGCAATTGATGATTTTTCAAAAGACTTTGGGTCTTTGATTATTACAGTAGATTGCGGTATATCTAATAACACCGAAGTAGCTCATGCTGCAGAATTAGGAATTGATGTCATAATTGTAGATCATCACAATCCTCAGGAAATGCTGCCTTCCCCTGCCATTATAATTGACCCGAAATGTATCGATTCAGGCTATCCTTTCCCAGATATTTCAGGATGTGCAGTTGTTTTTAAACTTGTGAGTGCATTACGATTCAGCCAAAGCAAATGGTACAAGCAGGAAGTCACACTGCTAAATATAATTCCAGAAGAAAATTCATATTGCATTGACTGCATTAAACTTAGAAACCTAATTCCTGTTCGGCAGATAAAAGAATATGTAATTCCTGGAGAAACATCTATTTCACAAACAAAACTTCCCTCTTTTCTTTCGGGACAGATAATATTGGTATGGAATAAAGACAGAATACAATCTTTTCTTACTAACAGTTTTGGAACAGGTATTGAATTTAATCTTCTTGATATGAGGTTGGAAATAGGAGCGATTATTCCGCAGTTCAAAAATTTTGAACTGAGCAAAATAAAAACACTCTCAAAAATTGCAAGATATGGAAATCACGCACCTACAGAAATCGGAGGTTTTTATAATATTTATGTCACCTATGTGCAGATGGCATTAAAAAAAGAATTTCCAGATCTTATGCAGAAAGAAGACAGAGACTTGCAACTTGTAGCTCTAGCGGCTCTTTCTGACATTATGCCAATGAAAGATGAAAATCGCATCTTTGTGAAGAAAGGTCTTGCATCCATAAATTCAGGTCGCATTCGTCCAGGTCTTTTGGAAATTATGTCAGTCCTCAATATGCTTGGCAAACATATTTCTTCTACAGATGTCAGCTGGACAATTGTATCCAATTTAAATGCTGCAGGTCGGCTTGGACATCCTGAACTTGCGGCAGATTTATTTATTTCAAATGATCCTTCATACCGTGAAATGGCTGCCCGAAAAATAAAAGAATTAAATGCAGAGCGAAAACAGTTATCTCAGGATGCTTGGGACTATGCAGGAATACAGGCACAAACATCAATACCATTACATAATGATAAGTTATGTGTTGTTATTGATGAAAGAATTAACAGGGGCGTCAGTGGAATTGTAGCAGGCAGACTGGTCTCTCTATACAATATACCTGCCATAACGGCAACTTTTGTCGGACAAACTGTCATTGGTTCAATGAGAAGTTGTCGAGGTCTGGACTCCTCTGATTTTTTAAACAGATTCGGAGATATATTTATCAATCATGGAGGACATACATGTGCTGCAGGATTCAGTTTTTTAAGAGACAGACTTCCAGAATTTGAACAGAAACTGATTGAAGAATCTGCTCGAATTGAACTTGAAAAATCTACAGCAGACATATATGAAATTGATGCGGAAATTCCATCTGCATATCTGACTCCAGATATTTTGAATATTTGCGATACATTTGAGCCTTTTGGAGAAAAGAATCCTCAACTTCTTTTTATGTCCAAAAAACTAAAAGTAATTGATGCAATGTTTATGGGAAAAACAGAAAAGCAGCATTTGAAACTGATTATAAATACAAAAAACAATAAGTGGCCTGCCCTTTTCTGGAATGAAGGAGAGCGTCTTCACAGGGATTTTGAAATTGGAGATGAAATAGATATTTTATATCATATAGAAAGAAATACTTTTAACGGGATTGAAACAACACAACTTATTCTCGTTGACTTAAAGAAATCAGCACAATAGTTCAGGAGATGATGACATGAAAAAATTTTTTTATAGCTTTTACATTTTCTTGATTGCAACAATAGCACTTAAATGTATGCCAGTTGCCGCCTTAGAAAAATCATTTACTTCAGGAAATTACACTGTAAAAGTAAACTACAATGATAAATCAAAACCTGGAGACGCAGTTTTTGTGCGATTAAGTTTTTTACATCCACTAGTACAGATTGAAAAAACAACGGCAACTCTTGAGCTATATCTTGATGAAAAGCGACTTGACAAAACAGAGTTTTATTTGCTGAGAAATGACAGTTCAACTTCAAAAACTGTTTTTCTTGCAGGCATTCCGCTATCTTCATGGTGGAGCAGTAAAAACAATTATTCTCTCAAAGTCATCTATACATTACCAGATGGAACTCATTCCGATTTTTCGCTTCCCTTTGCATTGGAATACAAGGAATTTATCAGCGAAACAATTCCTCTTGATTCAAGAAATACAAGCATAAAAACAGATACAAGTTCTACCCGAATGCAGCAGATTAATAAACTTAATGCTATTTTGGGAACCATAAACAAAGAGAATGTATATCAGACAACATCATATATTCCACCTACCTCTGCGACAAGAAGAACCTCATACTTTGCAGATAGAAGAGTATATACATATACAGACGGAAATTCTTCTACAAGCCTGCATTACGGAACAGATTACGGAATTCCTACAGGTTCAACGGTAAAATCCTGTGCAGCAGGTCGTGTTGTTATGGCAGAAGACAGAATTTCTACAGGATGGAGCGTTGTAATAGAACATTTACCAGGACTATATAGCCTGTACTATCACATGAGCAAATTGGAAGTAAAAGAAGGTGATATTGTAAAAGCAGGTACACTTATAGGTTTAAGTGGAGCAACAGGACTTGCAACAGGTCCGCATTTGCACTGGGAAATGCGGTTAAACATGTCAGCTGTAAATCCTGACTATTTTACAACAGATTTTACATGCGCTTCTGAATAATATCAAGGAATTGCCGTTCTGTTATAACAGGTATTCCAAGTTGTGCGGCTTTTACATTTTTTGCTGAGCCACTTGTTGTATCATTAGTCACAAGATAGCTTAAGCCCTTAACAACAGAAGACTTCACGGTGCCTCCGTTCTCTTTTACAAGATTTTGGGCTTGAGTGCGCTTCATTGTTACCAGCTCACCAGTAAAACAGAACGATTTTCCCGCTAATAAACCATCAGCCATCTCATCTGCAATAGAAATTGTACCAGATGATATAAGATTCTGCATTTCATTAAAATTTTCCTTCATTCCTTCTAGTAAGGTATGAGCCATAATATCTGCAAAACCATATATATCTGAAATTTGTTTCTCAGTCGCATTTATAATAGATTCCAACGAATTAAAACCATTAGATATAAGTTTTTCCACAAGCACTTCACCAATGCCTTCAATATCAAAACCTGCTATAAATTTTGCAAGAGATATTTTCCTATGGTTTTGAATTGAAAGAACAACTTTTTTAGCTCCCTTCGACTCCTGTTCTCTTGAAATGCTTTCTTCATTTAAGAAATAAGGCGTAAGAGTCTTTTCCGTAAGCTTATAGATGTCTGTTATGGAAGAAATAACACCATCATTAAATAACGCCCTTACAAGAGTATCGCCTAAGTCCCGAATATCAACAACACAAATCCATTTTAAAAGCTGATGAAGAACTTTTTTACTACATTTTTTGTTCGGACAGAATAATCTTGTACCTTCATCTACTAATTTTTCACCGCAAGTAGCACAATGCGTAGGAAAATCAATTTCCTGCAAAGAAGCATCATCACCTTCATAAGTTTCAGAAGTAATTACACTTTCAATCTTAGGAATAATCTCGCCTCGTTTTACAACAATAACATGGCTGCCAATTTTTATTCCCAATGAACGAATTGTATTAGGATTAACAAGGCTTGCTCTTTTTACCGTAGTTCCATTTAAATCGACAGGATCAAATATTGCAACAGGAGTATATGTTGCTCCAGATTCATTCCATTCAACACGTCTCAATATGGAAACAGCCTCTTCAAGGCTAAACTTAAATGCAATCTGCCTGTCAGGTCTGTCACGGCTTGCATCTTCATGGTTTACAAACCTTTCTTTTACAACAAGACCATCAATGTCATAGTCAAGAGTCTTTCTAATCTCCATTACATGAGCACGATAATCTATTACAGCCTGCGCAGAATCTGCAATATAAAGAGGTACTATATTAAAGCCACAGTTTTCAAGCCAATGAATTTTATCTTCTTCGTCTTTAAAAGGTTGTACTCCAGTTGTAGACCAAACATCATAGGTAACCAAGGTCAAATATTCACTACCGGCACCATCTTTACGCTTCATCAAGCCATTAGCAGCATTACGACAGTTTGCTTTATCCGAAAAGAACTTCTTATGCACTTCATGAGTCATAATAACTTCACCCCGAATTCCGCCAGTAAAAGGAATTAATACTCCGTCCAGTCCATAAAGTTCCTTACGGACTCCATTCATTTTTATTGCATTTGCAGTAATATCATCACCAACATGACCATCGCCTCTTGTTACAGCATGAATCAAAATTCCGTTTTGATACTGAAGCTCAAGACTCGCACCGTCTAATTTATATTCTACAAGATATTCCTCATAAATATGTTTTTGAGCCCATGAAAGGAACTGTTCTGGGTTAGCGGCTTTTTCCTGACTCCCCATAGGCATAACATGATTAACTTTTTCAAAATTACCGCTATCTGCCCCTACTTTATGCAATAAGGGGTTTGAAGGATCCAAAGATTTTAATTCATCCCATAAAGCATCAAATTCTGCATCAGAAATATCACCTTCACCATCATAATAAGATTTCTGATATTTTTTTATAAGCCCTTCAAGTTCTGAAATTCTCTGTATGGAATCTATATCAAACAAATCCATTTTTCAAACCTTAGTATTCTTTATCTTTTATAAAAAACAATTCATGTATCTCTCTTCCAGCATCAATACCTTTCTGCTCAAATTTAGTTCTAGGTCTCCATTCCTGATGGGGAGCATATTGCATATACTTATTATGAATTCCCTCTGTATGTGACAATTCCTCAAGAGCCGTCTCTGCATATTCTTCCCAATCAGTTGCAAAATAAATATATCCACCAGGAGCTAATTTTTGTACAAGGAGATCTGTATGAGGACGCTGCATAAGCCTACGTTTATGATGCTTCTTTTTAGGCCACGGATCAGGGAAAAAAATATGAAATGCAGAAATTGAATCATCAGGAATCATTGTTTCAAGAATTTCCAAAGCATCATGCTCTATTATAAAAAGATTCTTCAACTGCCGACGCTTAATGTCACTTAAAAGTCTTCCTATACCAGGCACATGAACTTCACTTCCAAGATAGTTCATGTCAGGATTTGCAGCTGCAATTACAGCTGTTGCCTGTCCCATGCCAAAACCTATTTCCATTGTTACAGGATTCGTATTGCCAAAAACATCTGCAAAATTAATAGTTTTGTACTCAAATGGAATACACCACACCTGATGCAACTCATCATAGCTACGCCGCTCGCTATCAGTCATGCGACCAGCCCTAATTACATACGTTCTTATTGAACGCTTAAAAATACCGTCTTCGTTTAATTCAAGACTCCCTACTTCTTCACCCACAACTAAAGCCCCTTAATACTACTTTCCGGCAAAATACACAAAACATGCTTATCAGTATTTATGTAGCATATTTTTTCTAGAGCGGAATTTACATTCTTTATTTTTGTATTGTCATAAATTTCTGACAGTTGATTAAAATCCTTATAAATCAATTTTGATACATGACTTATATCATTACTTATACAGTATGACGGATATTGAATGGAAAAAGCTGAGGTCTGCTCTGAACCGTCAGAAAAAACAGCCGTCACAGTATATTTTCCAACAGGAATATGAGCAGAAACAGGCACTGAAAGATTCTGACACCAGTAGACATTATCTTTCACATAGACTTCTTTAGAAGTCCATTCATACGAAATAAGAGCATTATCATTATGCTCATTATAAACTTTTAGTTCTACTACAGGAAACTTCTGCTCTGTCGTAATGAAAACCGACATTTTTTCTAGAGGACATACAGAATTACAAGTGTAATCAAAAACAATATATCCGTCAGCTGTAAATTCATGTTTTTGATTGTTCGAACATGCTGAAAACTGAATGACAGTTAAAAAGAGTAAGAAAAAAGATGTAAGATACGAGGGATAACTCATGAAAAATTAAATTTAAGGTTTATAACCGTTAAATCCTCACCACTAAACTGATTTACAATAGAGTCAAATTTTACACCGACTTTTTTACAAGCATCATCCAAATAAGAAAAGTAATACAAACCTAAATCAGTACTTTCTTCCCCTTCAGGCATTTGACGATAGAAGTCAATGAGAGACTTTTTATTAAGATTCTCTGACATTTTACTTTCTATATTTTCTTTTACATCCTGAGATTCATCATTCTTATTATACAATGATATATTCAAACTTCCCGTCTTACCTATAGAAGAAGAGCTACCTCCAATCTTCCATGACAAGAATACCAGTTCATGCTTACGAACCAATTCTTCAACAATTTTAGCACGTATTTCAGGATCATAAATAAGGGTTTCAGAATTATCGATACCTTTATAAAGATTCCTAGCTTCTTTCTTTAAATTTGTATTTTCATTGCTGAGAGCCAGTTCCATAATCATAACAGAAATATATTCAGGAATCTTAGACTTTTCCATATACTCGTTCAGAAGCTTTCTTATAACGGACAAAATCTGATCAAAACCTTCTGTCTTAAAAAACTTAGTAATGATATACCAGTTCATGAGGCTCAATCTGTTAAGGAACTTTTCAGTCATAAGGAGATACACATTTTGCTCTTCTGGAGAAAAATCTTTATTCGACATAATTCCTTTCCATACAGGATCAAGGATTGTCTGACGACTTTGCTGAATAACATTATCCCTTACGGCAAGATGATTACGAAGCTGCTTATCAGGAATTTTAGTCTGTTCATCAATAAGCTGACTTGGATTCTGTCTATTATGCCGCCTTACACAGTCGCATTTTATCAAAGATTCAAATATTTCTTTATCAAACTGCTTGTACAGAATGGTATATACAATGACTTTTGATAAATCCATTACTTCCTGTCTTCTCGAAACAAATTCCGGCATAGAAATTTCAATTTTGGAAATGTAATCTGTTAAAATCATGTTCTGAAGAGACGTAGGAGAAAAATGAGAAAGGCTTATACCGTATTCTTCAACATTATCAGCAAGTTTAAATCGCAGCAATTTCTTTTTATGACCAATAAAATAAGATGCCCCTTCTTCTGTAAGAATTACTTTCAATGGCAAATCTAGCATAAATTTCTTTTCTGCTGCACTCATTTAAATCCCGAAATCTCCCTTTGCGTGAATTGTGTTTCTTCTATTATATATCAACTGTCTTGCAATGTAAACAACAATAAATTATTATAAATCTATGCAAGGAAAAATGCAAAAGTTTTTTTTATCTTTCTCTTTTCTGATAATACAAACTTTATTTTTTGCAGCATTTGCTAATGCTTCAAATTATACAACTTCACTACATGACCTTCTCAAAGATAAGGATTTTTCAATAGAACTGCAAGGTCTTACCCCAGCAGATGCATCTAATTTTCCTCAAAACATCATTCTTAGAAAATCTTTTGATAAAAATACCGATAAGGAAATCATTTTAGCTTTTACACAGGAATATGTTTCCCATTGTGAAGAAGAGTTTTTGTTGTTTTTAGATGATATTACAGGGCTCAATGTAAAGTATAATCTTACAATTCTTTTAAGTGCTGGAGATGAAAGCAGTTTTTTTACTATTGCAGACTACCTGCATCCCTATGGAACAAAAATATTCACAACCTCCCTTACAGACACGAATGTAAAGTGTGCAATCGTCATTCAGGAAAAGGAATCAGAATTTCATGAAATCATATCTGGAGGAAGTGGTGAAGTTTCTCCCTTATGGTTGATAAAAGACTTAAAAACTTCATGTGCGCAAAACAATGAAAGATTTTTCATTCCAAATTCCGTAGCATTTCTATACAGGCTAAGATTGATTGACAACAATAAAAAGGTTTCATCTTTTTTAACACAATCAATTCCGGCAGCAGGAATAACTGCCGGCTACAAACCTTCAGATTTTAAAATATTAAAAAGCTTTTTATTACTACAAGACGAAAAAAAAGATGAAAGTGACTCACAAACATGGGACAGGCATTATTCATACATACATATTCCTGTTATAAATCTTGAATTCTGGATAAATGAAACATTCTTCGTATTTTGCTTTATCATCTTTTCATTTTTTATAATATTCTTTATCAGTTTTAGCTCTTTTTCTAGAACTCAGAAGAACATTGCAATTTTAAAGGATCTATTCAGAACATGGTATATGATACCTTTTATTATCATTGTGACTACATTTGTCCTTCAGCAGACTCAACACTTTTTTTTGTCAGTTACAGACAATCCAATTCTTCTAATTGCATATAAAATAATTTCCAGTTTCATAATTTTCAATATTTTATTTATAATACAAATACGATTTTCTTTTAATGTTTCTTATAATGTAAGCAAATATGCAATTATTTTAATTGCAGCTGCAAACATTTTTCTTTTCTGCGGGATTGATCTGTCATTTTTATTTCTGTTTTTCTTTGAATTTTGTGTATGCTACATAGCCTGCAGGACAAGTACAATATTTTCCATTTTCATATCATTCATACTAATGCTGTCGCCATTTGTTCCAAGTTCCCTCAATTTCATTTCCGCATCAAACTATCAGGCGCTACTCCGTTTTGCATCCCCCAAATGGCAGGGCAACCTGCTTGTTGCCTGTATCATCTTTCCATTTGAAATTCAGTGGCAAAGACTTCTTATCATATTAAAGCACAGGCTAAAGCATTTCATTCCAGCCATAATATGCCTGTTAATTATAGACTGCGTAATCATCTATACTTTTTTTTCAGGTATATTGATTCATTCGTTTTTTTCAGAAAAACCAAAAACTTATGAAAACAAGCCTCTAAATTTTGAAGTTCATAACGAGGAAAACTATATAGATTTATCAACAACTACAGAAGACTTTTTAGATTTTAATATTCACAAATTAACCATAAAACAAAATGCAGCCAGCACTGTAATACGCTATGACATAAGCATTGAATCAGAAAATGCAATACCTCTATATGAATGTAATTATGAATACATCGTTCTAGGTAAAAATAAAATTTTCATACTGATACCAGATTATCCGCAGTCAGACGTTACCCTCATATATTCAAGTGACAAGGATATAGAACAGATGATTACAGTTACATCATATATAGAAAATTCAGACAAGCAACTTTTAAAAGAATCTGATACAATTATGATAAGTTCTCAAGAATAAGTGCCATGCAGAATATATATTTTCATGTTGATTTAGATGCTTTTTTTGCCTCGGTAGAACAACTGGATCATCCAGAATACAGAAATAAGCCTGTTGTTGTCGGAGGATTACCTGGAGACAGAAGAGCTGTCGTGTCAACAGCATCGTATGAAGCAAGAAAATACGGCATCCATTCCGCAATGCCTTTATCAAAAGCGGTACAACTTTGCCCAAATGCCATTTTTCTGAGAGGCAGGCACAAGAGATACCATGAATTGTCTTCAATAATTATGAACATACTATCCAACTACTCTCCAGATGTAATTCAAATATCTATTGATGAAGCCTTTTTAGACATGACAGGAACGGAACGACTGTTCGGTTCTCCTGAACAAGCAGCATTAAAAATAAAAAAGGACATACAGGAAAAAACAGGACTTACAATCAGTATAGGTATTGCAGGAACAATGTATGTTGCAAAGATTGCCTCAGGATATAGAAAGCCAAATGGCATGACATACATAAAACCAGGAGATGAAGAATCTTTCATGCTTTCACTTCCTTTGGAAAAGATTTGGGGCATAGGGTCAAAAACATTACAAAAATTATTATTTTCCGGCATAAAAACGCCATCTGACATTTATAAAAAGTCAATAAGCTATTTAACGACTATATTTGGAGATAATACCGGAATGTTCCTGTTCAATGCTGTAAGAGGCAACAAAGACATGAAATTTGGTGAAGAAGCAAAAAATCATTCCATCAGTGCAGAAAGGACGTTTGACTATGATTTGACAGACAGATATATAATAGAAACTGCAATTTTTGAAATAGTACAAACAGTTGCATACAGAATGTACAAGGAAAATGTCTATTCAAATACTATTGTATTAAAAATACGATATGAAGATTTTTCAACAGTTTCAATACAGGAAACCACAAGTTTTCCAGTAAAAAATGCAGATAAAATGTTTGAAGTCTGCCAAAAACTTCTTGAAAAAAAATACAGGCAGGGAAAAGGAATAAGACTTCTTGGGGTTGCATGTACAAATGTAAAAGAAAACGGCAGTTCCATGCAGGAAAGTCTTTTTTCTTTTGAAGAAGAAAAACATACAAAAATGGAATCTGCCGTATACAAATTAAAAGACAAGCATCCAGAAATTAAAATTCAGAAGGCTCGGCTTTTAAATAACATAAACTAAAAAACATTAGAAATTGTCTTTACTGTAATGGAGAAAAATATCCTGTTTCATCCCTGCCGGAACGATTCAGAAGATATGCCTGAATTTCAACAGGCAGATATTTTATTCCATACTGAGAAGATAAAGCCGATGTGTAAGTCAACTGATATAAACCAGACGGAATGGCAAGAATATCATCTATTACAGATGAAAGACCTTCAGGTCTGTAGACATAATATGAGTAGCCTGTAGTATTATTCTCAATGTAAGAAATTTCACCAGAAGGAGCTTTATTCTGCAATAAAATGGTATTATAAGACACAGCATTATTATTCATGAATGTCGTCAAATCAGACAAACTGTACTTCGTAAAGGCATTTTGCCCAACAGTTCCAGCTGAAATATAAATAACAGCACGTTTCTTTTGTCCGCTTATGAGTCTGTTGACAGCCATGGTTAATCCCAAATCTATACGCACATTGTCTGTATATTCAGACTTCAGAGCCCTTACAGAAAAATCAGACAAATCCAATGGATTACCCGTAAATTCTACAACAGGAGATTCCCCTAACCCAATAATCTGAACCTGTCCCTTATTTTGCATAGAAGCTGAGATTTCCCGTACAGAAGCATTTACCTGTTCTTCAAAAGCTTTCATATCGTAGGAACGATCTATAAGGAAAGTAACGTCAAGAGTTTCATTATTATTTGCAGCCCCGACAAGTTCCATATTTGAAACAGGCCTTTTATCTTCAGTTATAAGAAAATTTGTTTTTGTAAGTCCTACAATAGGCTGTCTTTTTCTGTTTTCAACTTTTACATCCAGAGTGACAGTTGGGAATTTATCAGCAATTACGCGTTCAATCTGTACAAAGAAACCACCGACAAGCTCCGTCATCTTAGACATAATGTAAATCTCATTTGCCTTAAAATCAGTAACAATGATATTTCCATTATAGTCAGGAACAGCACTTGTAATACTGCTTCCGGCACTTCCAGTAGTTGCATTTTCGTAAACAGAACCTGTTGCGGTATCTATTGTAAGAACTTTATTTAAATCTGCAATGATAAGGAAATCACCCCAGTTTTTCAGGGCTTCAGGTCTTTTAAGTTTCTTTTCCTCAACAAGAATCCCCATATAGTTACCGGATCTGTCAAACTCGTAGACTGCGCCTTTTACACTGTCAGCAACAAAAATTCTGTCATCAATGCAGGCAATTCCCGTCGGAGATTTTAATCCGTCAAACAAATCCACCTTGTTTCCAAATGAAAAAAGCCCATTTCCATCAGGATCAAATACAACAACCCTAGAATTTCCAAAATCAGTAACATAAACATTACCAAAAGCATCTTCCGCAAGATACTGAGGACCAATCAGCTCACCTTCACCACGACCTTTCTTGCCATAATATTTTATAAACTTACCTTTAGAATCAAACAATGAAAGACGATCACCTGCACTCTCACTAACCAAAAGGTTTCCATTTTTAAGCCTGATAATATCCATAGGACGGTCAAGACCGTTTAAAGGACCTCGGATACGCTCCTGTACAATTCCATTTACATTAAAACGGACAATTTCATTCGTGCTATAAGCTACAACCCAAATGGAACCGTCTTTATTAGGAAGAACAGAAATTGGCTGACTGTAGATGAGGGCATTTCCATTAATATTAGGAAACGCCCCTGCTTCAGTATAACGCTGTGCAAATCCATATTCAGCATCCGTAATGCGCCTGTCACCTACAATTTCTATCTTGTTCTGCAACAGGAGTCCGCCCCACCCCTGATCTTTTGCAAAATTCCACTGCTGCAAGGCAGCACCTTCAACTCCTGACATGTAATAAGCCTTTCCAAGCCATTCCAAAATGCGGTTTTCACCAGGAAGATATGACAAAGCCTTTTCAAATTCCAAAATGCTTTCTTTATAGTTTCCGTTATAAAAAGTCTGCACACCTCTTCTGAATTCCTCTTCAGCAAAGCCTGAATTTGCAGAACGCATCGTATCTTCATCAGAGCGTACAGTATCCTGAAGGTTTATTTGAGCAAATCCGTAAAGAGAGACAGACAGCGCAATGACAATTCCCAACAACTTTTTCATTATTCTTCCTCCTGCAAAACTAGCTTAAGATGTTCGTCAATCAGCTTGTTAGAAGGATTTTTCTGTTTAGCCAGCTGAAGATATTTTTTTGATTCCCCATAGAGTCCCATTTTATAATATACCCATCCAAGGCTATCAAGACATGCAGGGCTGTCTGGCGCTATGGCAATAGCTTTCTGACAGTACCCCAACGCCCGAGCCAAATCTCTTTCTTCATTAGCAAGAACATATCCAAGACCGTTCAAAGCCGTTGGATTTTCACCATCTTCAGCAAGAGATTTATTATAATATTCTATACATTTTTCAATATTATCTTCTTCCCATGCAATAAATGCAAGTGATGCATATACAGAAGCTTTTTTATAGCCAAGGTCAAGAAGCTGCTTTAACTCAAAATCAGCGAGTTTTCTTCGGCCTGTCGTACAATAAATTACAGCAAGAAGGTATCTGCACTGTAATACCCGCTGAAGGTCAAGATCACTTGCCATTTCATTTTCTGCGGTTACAACCTGCTCAAGATACAAAAGGGCGTCATCATAACGCTCCAGCTTAGAATAACAGAGACCTACATAATATGCAACTTCAACAGGATTAACATCATCAGTTGATATAGAGAGAAAACTTGTCAGAGCATCTGCATAATTTTTCTGGTTATATAAAGCAATGCCTTCATTCAAGCTGTTAGATTCATCCATGCCGAAACCCCGGTTTTACAAAACAAATTGGCTAGTACTTTTGGCACACAGGCTCAAATCCGCTACAGGTTCAGCATAAACAGAAGATATTGAAACATATCCATTTTTTACAAGAAGACTGTCATTATTTTCATCTCCTGCAAAAGACACTTCTGCTCCGCCTGTACACGTACTATATAAATTTTCGTCATTTTTATTAATGATATTTACTTTATCATTATAGAATCTTTTTGAAAGACTTGAAAATTTTACACCGGCATACGGATACAAAGACGGAGCATTTACATTCAAAAATGTATATTCAGTACAATATTCCATCAATAAATTTAAATTTTTATCTGCAAAAAGGGCAAGTGACCTGTAATCAAAGATTTCACAACCATCAACAATCTTTGGTTCAACACTTAAAGCAATTCCTGGAACCCCACACAAGACAGCCTGTTTTGCGGCCGCACAGGTTCCAGAATACAGAATATCTGTCCCTAAATTGCCATACTTATTAATGCCAGAAAATACAACATCTGGTTTTGACGGAAACAAATCACTTTTTAAAGCGCACAAAATGCAGTCTGTAGGAGTACCATCAAGAGCATATTCATTATCAGTTTTTTTTCTAATCACCTGCTGCTCATTCATGATAATGCAGGATGAAGCACCTGAACGGTTTCCAGAAGGAGCAACAATCCAAACTTCATGATGCTTCCTTAAAATTTCCGCAAGAGTCTTTATGCCCTCTGCTCCATAACCATCATCATTTGCAAGCAGTATTTTCATAACAAGTGAACACCTTTAGCAGGCTTTACAGTATAACATTCAGGCTTAAAACCGAAAATTCTCTCGTAATCAACCAATTTTTTCATATAATTGTCTACATCTTCATTTCTTAAAATGGCAAAGGTACAACGACCAAATCCCTTTCCTGTAATTCGTCCGCAGTTTACAGGATTACGCAAATCATCAGGCTCAGAATCAAGTTCCTGAATTCTCTTCAAAATCCAGTCTATTTCAGGACATGAAATATCATATAAGTCCCTCAGGTTTTCATGGCTGTGGTTTACCGCCCTTGCAAAACCTGAAAAATCCGCAGGATCAGAAGCTAATGAACTTTGAGCTGACAAAACATAATGATGTTCATTTATAATGCATAAAAGACGACGCCGAGTATCCTCTTCGACAACAGATAGAACTTCATTTCGTTCTGCATTATTTTCTTCATAGCGCCATCCACCGTATACAGTAGAGCGTTGTTCCTTCAATTCTCCAAGAAGGAGTACGTTTTCTGGCTGCTGAAGACTTTCTTCATTCCAAGTTGTAATGCGCGGAACTCGAGTATCTGTAAGGATAATAGTCTTATCCTTAAATTTAAATGGAATTATATCATAGGAATTAGCATTATAATCTGTAAGAATTAAAGAATTTTCTTTAGAATAAACAGCAGCAAAATTATCAGCCTTAAGGTTGGCTATGCCGAAATATATCTTATTTGCCCTTTCTACAACCTGCAGAAGCTCATTTTTTGTACATTTAAAATGATTTAGCTCTTTTATAGCCCATGTAGTAGCGATTTTTATTGCCGTCGTAATTCCAAAACCGGCAGAAGGCAATATGTCTGAATAAACAGTGACATTCATTCCACAACAGACAAAACCACCGCTTGAAAAACCATAAAGAACAGATTTCAAGGCATTAGCCCATTTGTCTTCTTTTCTGAATTTTAGAGATGTAATGCTACTGCGCTTTTTATCTTCAAGCTGCTTAAAATAAAAACGGAAATTTGAATCATCTCTTTTTGAGACAGCCACATATACAGGAAGATTTACAGCCATGGAAAGAGTCTTGTCTTTGAAAAACCAAGAATGCTCCCCTATCAGGTGAAAACGTCCAGGAGCAACTGCCGTTACATCAGGACTTTCACCATATTCTTTTTCATGAACCGCTGCAACTTTTTCCATTTTCCCTACCCGAGCGTATTTAGTTATTATTGAATTTTTATTTTCAAGATACTAGTATATAGTATAATGAAAATGGTTATTTTACAAGTTTTTTATGTAATTTTTTCAGGACTAATGGAAGCCATAGCAATTCCGAATGAAATCTTTCTTTTAGGTTCACCTTTTATTGCTTTGTTTTCATTATTTCCTGTCTATATAATCTTGAATGAATCAAAAAGTTACACGGCTTCATTTTTATACATGGCTCTACACGCTCTGACAGTCCACCTTGCATCAAGTTTTTGGCTTGCAAATTTCAGGGACTTTGCTTTTTTTACATTAGGAGCCAGTGCATTGGGAACAGCTGCAGAAGCAGGATTAATAGGAATCATATTCCACATTCTTCCAGAACAATGTGACAAATGCAGAATCCTTGAAGAAAATGCAGGAAAGCACTCATTCGCGGCTTTCGGCAGAATACTTTGGTTTTGTGCTATATGGGTAACTTGGGAATGGCTTAAGTCAACAGGATTCCTCGCATATCCATGGGGAACAATGTTTACGGCAGCATATAAATGGAAGCTGTTCACTCAAATAGCAGATATTACAGGCGTATGGGGAATTTCTTTTCTCTTTGCCCTTTTTTCTGCTGTTTTTGCAGAAGGCATCATGTTGCTTTCTAAAATACAGCATTCCGTATCACCTGAAAAATGCACAGATGACTACAGGCAGTCCATAAAATTAATGGCTACTCTGTTTCTTACAGCAGGCTTATACGGGCTTTACCAATATTGCATTCCAAGAATACCTGAAAAATATGTAACTACAATTGCAGTCCAACAGAACATTGATCCATGGGCAACGACAGAACAGAATTCCATTGGAATTTCTAAAAGCTTAACTGAACAAGCTGTTTTTTCATTAAGGGAAAATGGAGAAGAACCGGATTTAGTTATATGGAGCGAAGGAGTTCTTTCACATGCATTTCCTGCTGCCCGCTTTTTCTATGAAAACAATCCTGAAGAAGAATCATTGAGCGCATTCATTGCCAGAATGGGAGTTCCTTTTATAATAGGCGGAATTACTTTCGTTAATCCTGAAAAAAAACATTATTCAAACAGTGCTATATTTTTTGATAAAAATGGAGCATATTCAGGATTTTATTCAAAAATGCATCTTGTACCGTTTGCAGAATCGTTACCTTTCAAAGATTCTGCCATGATGCAGTTTTTTACTAAAAACATATTGGGTTTTTCAAGCTGCTTTACAGAAGGCAGGCAATATGTATTATTTAAAATTCCATTAAATTCCGATCACTACAATACAGCACCTCTTGAATACAGGAAACAGACACATGCCATCATACCATTGAACAGCGGAGGAGTCTCAAATCCCGATGTAACATGGAATTTTATAAAAAATAGTGAAGAAAACGCAAAAAGCCATGTATTTTTCACAACTCCAATATGCTTTGAAGATGCCTTTCCAGAAGTCTGCACGCCACTATTTAATATGGGAAGCGAGGTCTTTTTTAATATAACAAATGATTCCTGGTCTCGCACAGCTTCAGCAGAATATCAGCATTTTGCAATAGCAAGCTATCTTTCCATAGAATACCGGACAACACTTGTTCGCTGTACAAATTCAGGCTATTCAGTAGTATTGGATCCGGCAGGAAAAATTGTAAACGATCTTGATATATTTAAAACTGACGTAATGTGTACGAAAGTACCTGTTTTTACACATAAGCCGACTATTTTTTCTATTTATGGAGACTGGCTTGTCTACAGCATTTTTGTATTGGGAACCATTTATCTTCTATTTGTTACTGTAAAAATTCGCAATTTTTCATTAATAAAAATAATTAAAATCATAGCAGGTTTCACGACTAAAAACCTATAGGCTTTACGACACAAACTCTTAGATGTTTGCGACACAAAACCGTAAGGTTTCATGTACTTGAATAAATTTGTAATATTCTGTAAAGTATTGTTAACCATTAAAAATAGAATTGAGGTTACTATTATGAAATTTACAACACAACTATCCATTGTACGCAGCACATTCACAGCTCTTTTTGCAGCTATAATCTGTATTGGCTGCTTCATATCCATTCCACTTCCAGGAGGAGTACCAATAACAATTCAGAATCTATTCGCAATTTTGGCAGGACTTGTTCTTGGGGGCATACAGGGTGCAGGAGCTGTGGGTCTTTTCATTATTTTAGGGGCAATTGGCGTACCTGTATTTTCTGGAGGAAAAAGCGGATTCGCACATCTTGTAGGACAAACAGGAGGCTTTATCTGGGGATATTTTCTGGCAGCACTGATAGCAGGATTTATCGCAGGAACACCTCGTACATCAGAAAAAAAATTCAAGCTGTCAAAATGGATAATTCTTACAATTGCGGCTCTGATAGGTTTCGTTATCAACTATGTAGTTGGAATTCCGTGGTTCATTCATGTCATGACGGGCAAAGGAAAATTTTTGACACTCTCAAAAGCTTTGGAATATACCCTCATTCCATTTATCCCAGGAGACACCATAAAGTTTATTGTTTCCATACCATTAGCTGCAATAATCCGCCCAATCGTTGCCAGATACTTATATCCTGACGACAGAAAAGAAGCGGAAGAATTGATCAACGACTTAAAAAATAACTGATATAGAATTAAATTTTTATGAAACATGCAGTTATAGTAAATAATCTTATAAAGATATTTCCTACAGAATCTCAAGAAAATAAATATCACGTTGCACTTAACAAAGTTTCGTTTTCAATAGAACAAGGAAGCATTACTGTTGTAGGTGGAGCAAACGGAAGCGGAAAAACAGTATTAATGAATATAATTGCAGGCTTAATTGAACCATCGGATGGAAAAATAACAGTATCTTCCCGTCCGGGGCTGATTTTTCAAGATGCCGCTACACAAATACTCGGGGACACTCCAAGAGAAGATGTTGCCGTAGGTCCTAAGAATTTGGGGTATAAAAAAAAGGAAACATCCGCCATAGTTGAAGAATGCCTGACAAAAGTATCGCTTTTGCAAAAAGCAGACTATCCTGCGGAATTTCTTTCGGGAGGCGAAAAGCGAAGGCTAGCTGTAGCCTCCATCATGGCGATGAAGAGGGATATCATCATCTTTGACGAGCCCTTTGCAAACCTTGACTATAACGGGGTACTGGAAGTAAACGCCATAATAAAAAAACTGCATGAACAGGGAAAAACAATACTTCTTTTAACACATGAACTTGAAAAATGCCTAGGGCTTGCAGACCATTTTCTTATAATGTACAAAGGCAAGCTTGTATTTGACGGACTGCCTGAAGACGCCCTAAGCCTTTCTCTTGAAAACTGGGGCATCAGAAACCCTTTTACTTCATATAAAACAATATCTGATTTGGTATGGAGCAAATGACATGAGTGAAACACAATTATTTCATTACAAATGCACCAATACAGTCCTACACAAAATTCCATCTGGAATAAAGATAATCATCATGCTTTTATTGGCTGGATTAGCTTTTTACATGCCATTAAAAGAAGGATTTCTTATTTGGGCTCTGATAATCATTTTTGAATTTTTTTTGCTTAAGTTTTCTGCAAAAGAAATTGCAGTAGATTTAAAACCAAGCATAACTTATTTCATCATGCTATACAGTGCAGCTGTCATAATAAACATAATTGCATTCATAAATGAAAAAAGGCTACTTGCTGTGCATGAAATCCTAAAAGTTTTAACACCAGATACAGTCTATATGTCTTTGTTCATGCACCTAGGGCTTTCAATGCAAATTACTTCTGTATTTTTCAGGACAACAAGTACAATGCAGCTAAATGAAGGCTTAAGCATAATAGAAAAAACCATTACTAGAAAAACTTATACCCCGCTTTCGGACATGCTTTCTCTTACAATAACTTTTATTCCGCGCCTTTCCTCATTCTGGAATCAAATTGAAACAGCATGGAAGGCTCGTGGAGGTAAAGAAAAAATTGGAAAAATAACAACACTATCACCAATACTTTTTAGAGTAAGTATGCATGAAGCATATTTAAAAGCTCTTGCAAGACAAAACAGGACAGAGTATAATTTTTCTACTAATAGCGAGGTATATAAATGCGATGCCCCTCATGTGGAAAACTTGATGATAAAGTAATTGAATCTCGTACAATGGCAAACGGAGAAAGCATTCGAAGAAGACGGGAATGCCTATGTTGCGGATACAGATTTACAAGTTATGAAAGAATTGAAGAAAAACCGTTTATGGTAATAAAGCGAGATGGCAGAAGGCAGCCGTTTGAGCGAGAAAAGCTGGCAAAAGGCATCGAAAGGGCATTGGAAAAGCGTCCTGTCGCTACTGATATGATAGATCAGCTTGTCATCGAAATAGAAGATGAAGCTTACAAAATAGGAAAGGCAACCAGAGAAATTGCAACCTCAGATATTGGCGAAATAGTACTCGGACGCCTTAATACAATGGATAAAGTTGCATACATCCGTTTTGCAAGCGTTTACAAACATTTTAATAATCTCGATGAATTTATAGAAGAAGTAAAAAAACTCGGAGGAGAACATTGAATACGCTTCCTCCGCAAAATGACTTTCCGGAATGGACATCTCTTTTACAGTTGAATTCAGAAAGCGAAGAAAAAAAAGCTCTATCGGATAATTCAATATATGTCCATGATGTTACTGGCAATACATGCTACAGCATCAGCTGGTCATTGAATAAGCTCATTGAAAATGGCATTTCAGTTAAAAATAAAATTTCAGTATATTCTGCAGCAGATTTTGAAAGTGCATTGCAGCAGATTGAAACAACAATAAGCTGCATCCAAAATGAGTGTTCTGGCATTCAGACAATACAATCGTTTGATACCCTCCTTGCTCCTTATATAAAAAATTCAAATTTGACAGATAAAGAAATATTTCAACTGTTACAAAATTTTTTATATACTATAAACATTCATTCCCAAAGTTTATGCCCTCAATCCTGCATCCACATAGGCTTTGACTGGACATGTCCTGCTCATTTAAAAAGCAAGAAGGCCATTATTGGCACTTCCATTCAAGATTATACATATCGAGAATGTCAGGCAGAAATGGACATGCTTAATAAAGGATTCCTTGCTGTAATGGAACAGGGAGACCGTTCAGGAAGAGCATTCTTATATACAATTCCAGAATATGCCGTTGATGAAAATTTCAACTGGAACAATAAAAATACAGTATCATTATTGAAGATTACGGAAAAATACGGTCTGCCTCTTTTTCGTAATAAAAAAACACTTGTAAACACACATTCCCTTTTAATAAAATCTGCTGTAGCACTCAATTTACCAGTTCTGGCATACAGGGCATCATCTGAGACGGCCTTTTTTGAAAATCTGGAAAGGCTTTTGGCAACAATAAGAAAAATCCTATCCAACCGAAAATTTAAGGCAGATTTTTCTGAACAATTTCTTGATTCTGATTATGGCAGCAATGATTTATTAATACCATTCGGACTTAATGAAACTTGCATGAATTTAATTAATGAAAGCATTGTTAGTTCTGCAGGCAAGGTTCTTTCTGAGAAAATCCTCAAATACATAAAAGACAATACATCTTTCCTAATTGCCAGAAATTATATGCATCCATTAAACTTTTTATTTGCAAATAAGGACTTAGAACTTTATGAAGGAATAAAACATTCTGGTACAAGCTGTGCATATTATTCATCCGGAACAAATTTTCCTGCAGATGCAGAATTTGAATTATTCACTGCGATAAAGCATCATGAGCAGTTTGCAAAGTATTATTCTGAAACATCACCCTTATGTCTGTATACAGGGAATCAAATAAATGACTGGCAAACATATAAAAGCATTATAAAGCGCATCACAACGCAGCATAATATTCCTTATTTTACTTTCAGCCCATTATACTCAATATGTCCTGAACACGGATACTTTTCAGGAAGTCATGTTACATGTCCAATTTGTAACATGCAGACAGAGCAATATACAAGAACTGCAGAATCATTTCAGTTATTGGATAACTTTTCAGAAACACAAAAAGAAGAAATACTCAGAAAAAATCCACTCTCTACAGAAACACAGCCTTCATTATTTCAAGATTTTACCTATGAATTGTTTACAAGTAAAAACTGTAAAAAATGTCCTTCTGTTCAGCAATATATTTCTAAGAAAAACATTCAGGGAACTGAAATATGCGTAGATACAAAAAAAGGACTCAATATTGCAGCAGAACGGGGAGTTTTCATGACACCAACAGTCATCTTTTATACGACTGAAAACAAAGAAGCGGCACGAATACATACTGTAGATGAAATTGACGCCTTTTTGTCCTACCAGGGAATTTCTACAGGAGCATCATCTTCATCAGCATTATTATCATAATCCATATCAATATCAGAAGGAACGGTCTCAACAGGAGAACATGTAAAACGGGTACAGAATTTCATAAGTTCATCGTCAACAACTTTTGACTTTAATCTTGCAGAAACAGCAGGTTGCTGAGAATAGATTCCCAATTCAAAAGTATCCTCGCGAGAATTATCATGCGCGTTCATTGACGAAAAAAAATTCTCATTTTCGTTAAAAAACAAACTAAAATGAAGATTTTCTACAAGGAATACTGAAACTTTATATTTTTCCGCCAAGATTTTAAACACAGACAGTTGCTCATAATCTTCTGTTTTTTCAGCAATAACAGTTATATTCTTTTTTGAACCGATGGATTTTTCAAATTCACGTTCCAGTAAAGGCCATAAGCATATAGACGGAGATATGATGTAGCAATATGAAACAGCATTCTTTATTATATTGATTATTTTTGAATCAATATCTGCTGTCATAACAATACCGTCACAACCAATCATGCTCATATATATCCCCGTCAAATATTCTCATCAGATGCGGATTTTTCTGTTCGTTCCCGCATAGAATTCTTTTCTAAGATTTTTTACATGATCATCATTCAAATAGTCATCAAAATTCATCATGCGATCAATTATACCCTTTGGAGTAATTTCAACAATTCTGTTAGCCACAGATGATACAAATTCATGGTCATGGCTGTTGAAGATTACAACGCCAGGAAAGCGTACAAGACCTTCATTGAGACTTTCTATTGATTCCAAATCAAGATGATTTGTAGGATCATCCATGATCAGAACATTTGCACCGCTAAGCATTATTTTAGAAAGCATGCAGCGAACTTTTTCTCCACCACTCAATACTTTTACAGGTTTCAAACTGTCATCGCCAGAGAAAAGCATTCTTCCCAAGAAACCGCGAACATAAGAATCATCCTGCTCTTTTGAAAACTGCTTGAGCCACTCTGTAATGTTCATATCCGTATTAAAGAATTTATTATTATCACGTGCAAGATAGGCATATTTTGTTGTCTGCCCCCAGTTACATACAGCTCCGTCATTGAGTTTTGCTTCACCTGAAATCATATTGAAGAATGCAGTCTTTGAATTCTGCTCCATTCCTACAAATGCAACTTTTTCACCAGGATGAATAGTAATTGAAAAATTATCCAGCAAGACAGTTCCGTCAGAATCTTTGTAATTAAAATTTTCTGCCGTCAAGACAAAATTGCCAATTTCACGTTCCGGCTGAAAATGTACATAAGGGAACTTTCTGCTCGTAACAGGAAGCTCTTCCAGTTCCATCTTTTCCAAAACCTTTTTACGGCTAGAAGCCTGTTTTGACTTTGAAGCATTACTTGCAAACCTTTGAATAAATTCCTTAAGGTCTGCCATTTTATCTTCACGCTTCTTCTTTTCATCTTTTGCCTGCTTCTGCAAAATCTGACTCATCTGATACCAGAAATCATAGTTTCCTGTAAACTGAGTTATTTTACCATAGTCAATATCACATATATATGTACAGATTGCATTCAAAAAATGTCGGTCATGGCTAACAACAATGACAATATTCGGAAATTCAATGAGGAATTCTTCCAGCCAACTGATGCTCTCAAGGTCAAGACCGTTTGTAGGCTCATCAAGAAGAAGAATATCAGGATTACCAAAAAGAGCCTGGGCAAGCAGAACACGAACCTTCTGGCTTTCATCAAGCTCACTCATCATCTTATCGTGAAACTCTTCTTCCAGTCCCAAACCTGAAAGCATCTGCTCAATCTGGTTTTCGGATTCATAACCACCAAGTTCTCCAAACTCTGCTTCAAGTTCACTAGCCCTTATGCCATCTTCCTCTGAAAAATCAGGCTTTTCATAAATTGCATCTTTCTCTTTTCCAATGTTATACAATTTAGGGAATCCCATCATGACAGTCTCTTTTACAGAATAACTGTCAAATGCAAAGTGATCCTGAGAAAGTTTTGCCATTCGTTCGCCTTGTGTAATGGAAATTTCTCCGGAATCATGTTCTTCTTCACCAGAAAGGACTTTCAAAAAGGTTGACTTTCCGGCTCCATTTGCACCGATAATTCCATAACAATTGCCTTTTGTAAATTTCAAATTAACATCTTTAAACAAAGGCTTTTCACTAAACTTCAAACTTAAATCTGATACGCTAATCAAAATATACTCCCTTACAGTTCATTCTATTTATGACTGAACAAAGACTTAATCTTGTCAATAAAGCCAGTTTTCTTTGCAGGCTTGACATTAGATACAGCTACAACTTTCTTGTTTGAATAATTTTTCTTATTTTTAGAATTATTATTCTTTCTCTTTCCTTTTGAAACATCAGATTGTTTGCTTTTAGCCCCTTTACCAGCAAACTTTTCCTTGTACAGCTTCATACGCTCATCTGTAGACATTTTAGCAAGCTGTTCCTCTTCTTCTTTATTGAAAACACGTCTGTCTCGCCTGTACTCTTTTCTGGCTTCCTCATTTCTCTTTGAATAACGTCCCTTACCATGAGAACGGTGATTCTTTTCCTGAGAATTCTCATGATTATGATAATTTCCAGTACGTATATACTTATCAGCAGACTTATCCTCGACAAATACAGACGAATCAGCAACTGAAGAAGGTATAGCTTTTTCTATATATCTTTCAATAGGTGGCAAGCTGTAAACATCCTGCTCAGAGCAGAATGTATAAGCCTTTCCTGTTTTACCGGCTCGTGCCGTACGCCCAATTCGATGAACATAATTTTCAGCCTCATTAGGAATATCATAATTGATGACCATTTCCAAATCATTGACATCAATTCCTCGTGCAGCAACATCTGTTGCAACCAGGCATGAAATCTTATGATCCCTAAATTTATCCATGATAGCAAGACGCCTTTTCTGTGGCAAATCACCTATGATAAATTCACTTTGAATGCCATTTAATACAAGACGCTTTGAAACCACTTCACAACTTCTCTTTGTATTACAAAAAATAATAAGACTTTCAGGTTTTTCTTTCGTAATGATTCCCAAAAGAAGTTTCATCTTGTCATTACTTGAAACATGAATTAATTCCTGATCAATCTCATCAACAGTAATGTTATCTGAATCAATTGTAATTTCTGCAGGATTCCTTGTATATTCCCAGGCCAGATTTTTAACATAGGAATTAAGTGTTGCAGAAAAAAGCATTGTCTGGCGTTTCTGGGATGATGGCAACACTTTCAGAAGTACACGTAAATCAGGATAAAAGCCCATATCAAACATTCTGTCAGCTTCGTCAATAACAAGAAAAGCGACATCATCCAAAACCATCTGTCCACTCTGATTAAGATCAATAATGCGTCCCGGAGTTCCTATAATAATGTCAACGCCTTTCTTCAGAACGGAAATCTGTCTGTCATAACCTATTCCACCGTAAAAACTCTCGCAAACAAAATTAGTATCTGATACAAGTTTTTGAGCTTCTTCCTGAACCTGAACTGCAAGCTCTCTTGTAGGAACCATAATAAGAGCTTTCTTTCCTGCTACATCTATTCTAGCTAAAAGTTCCTGAATGATAGAAACTAAATATGCAGCTGTCTTACCTGTTCCCGTTTGTGACTGGACATACAAATCACGACCTTCCAGAGAGGTCTGCAAAACTTTCTCCTGAACAGGAGTACATTCCACGTAGCCTGCTGAGGCTATTCCCTTTAGCAAATCTTCATGAAGGGAGAATTCTGTAAATTTCATGTACGAATCCTAATGTATATAATAAGAAATGAATTATATTTTACTATTTTTATAAAATAATGTATAGTAGAATTATCATGGAAGATAAAACACATTATCAGGCAAACTTATTCAGCAACAGAATTGCAAAAAACTATAAGTCACTAAAAAAATGGGCACGTAAAAACAAAGTAACCTGTTATCGACTGTATGACAGGGACATTCCTGAAATTCCATTGGCATTGGACCTATATACATTTCTTCCAGAAGAAATTTTCACGAAATTTCAAAGTAACAGACTGCTCGACAAAGCAAACGAAGCAATAAGCAAAAATATCCCGGAAGCCCAGAGCTACATACAGGATGAATTGCAACGCTCTTTTCTTCATTTGTACTTATATGAACGCCCCTATGAAAAAGATGAGCATGAAGAAGAGCTTTGGCTGAAAGCAATGGCAGAATCTGCCGCAGAAACCATAGGCATAGACACTTCTCATGTCATTATAAAAACCAGAAAAAAACTATCTGGTTCTGAAGAAGGAAGAACAGAACAATACGAAAAGATACAAACGGAACATCATATTTCAGGCACTGTGCAGGAACAAGGGCAGCTGTTCAAGGTAAACCTTACGGATTACATTGACACAGGTCTATTTCTGGATCACCGCCCTCTGAGAGCAATCATAAGGGCTTCATGTGAAAAAAAATCAGTTCTAAATCTTTTCTGCTATACGGGCAGTTTTACAGTATATGCAGCGGAAGGTAAGGCTCGCAGAATTGAAAGCGTAGACATGAGCAAGACTTATCTTGAATGGGCAAAAAGCAATCTTGAAATGAATGAATTTAACATACTTGATACATATAAATACAGTTTTGTGCGGCAGGATGTTGTGGGATTTCTAAATCAAAAAAATGCAGAAGTTGCAAATAAGGATGGTACAAACAGATATGACATAATCATTCTCGATCCTCCAACATTCAGTAATTCAAAAAGAACTGATACAACACTTGATATAAACAGGGACTGGGATTCACTTGTCTCAAAATGTCTTGGAATATTAAATACAGGCGGCATTCTTTATTTTTCAACAAACAGCAGGCGTCTTAAATTTGAAGAACAAAAACTGCCTTTAAATGAAGACGGTACTCCTAAATACAAAGTACAGGACATTACACAAGAAACAATACCTGAAGATTACAGAAATAATAAAATTCATCGAGCATGGAAAATACAGGCATTATGAAAAAAGCCCTGCAACAAAAGTTGCAGGGCATCTTATTAAATGCTTTATTTTCTTGGTTTATTCAACATTTGAAACGACATTCTTTCTTTCTCTTACGAGATAGTTAGTAAATCCATTCTTGTCCAGTTCTGTTGCAATTTTTTCAATATCTTCGCTTGCAATATCTCTTAATACAACTCTTGTAATGTTCCCCACTTTCTGATAGGCAACATTCTTAAAGCCAGCCTGTACGAGACGGTGAGCCATTACCTTTGCATTTCCCTGATCAGAAAAAGCTCCAAGCTGAATATCCCACCTTTCAATTTCCGCTTCAACAGGAGCTTCTGCAATTGGTGTAGAATTTACAGAATTGGCAGTAGGAAGAGCTACTGTTGTTGGAGCAGGATTTGCAGAACCTGACTTTGCAGGAGCGATATCTGCCACAGTATCATCACTTACATTTTCCATTGAATCAACAATTTCAATAGAAACTCTGGCTGTGCCAGTACCTGTCATTTCCAACTGCTGAGCAGCAGCCTTAGAAACATCAAGTTCACGTCCCTGAACAAAAGGACCTCTGTCATTTACACGGACATTAACAGTTTTTCCATTCTCAAGATTTGTAACCTTAAGAATAGTACCAAACGGAAGTGTTTTATGTGCAGCAGTAAAGCCATACATATTAAAAATCTCTCCACTTGCAGTTCGGCGGCCGTTAAACTTGTCGGCATAATAAGAAGCGACAACATTTGTTTTATACAACTCATCTGCAAATGCAACAGATGCGATTCCTAATAAACCAAGCATTAAAAATAATTTTGTAGCTTTCATGCTTTTATTATCGGATTCGTAAAAAATAGTTTAAATAAAAAAACGACTGTCCGAAACCGAACAGTCGTCTTCATAAGTATGAAAAAACTTACTTTGATTCAGCCTTATTCACACCATAACGTTTGTTAAAGCGATCAATACGACCAGCAGTATCAACAAGCTTCTGCTTTCCTGTATAGAAAGGATGGCATGCAGAACAAATTTCAACATGAATATCTTTTACTGTTGAACGTGTTTCAATAACATTACCGCAAACGCAAGTAATTTTTGTCAAATTGTACTCTGGATGAATTCCACTTTTCATACCGATAACTCCTGTGCCTTGCCCGATATTGAAGAAAACTATCAAATCAATATCACAAGATAATTTTATTTATTATATCAAATTCGAGAATTAACTGTCAATAGCTGCAGCACCTGGATTCATGGCATTAAGGAAAGCCTCATTGTCTTTTGTCTTTCTCATCTTATCCATAATGAATTCAAGCATAGCATCATCTTCCATGTCGTTCAGAACTTTTCTCAAAACCCACATCTTCTGCAATTCATTTTCTGTAAGAAGAATTTCTTCTTTTCGAGTACCACTTTTCTTAATATTGATTGCAGGAAACAGACGTTTTTCAGCAAGCTTTCTGTCAAGGTCAATTTCACTATTACCAGTACCTTTGAACTCTTCAAAAATAACTTCATCCATGCGGCTTCCAGTTTCAATGAGCGACGTTGAAATAATTGTAAGAGAACCACCCTCTTCTACATTTCGAGCAGCACCAAAGAATCGCTTAGGCTTATGAAGGGCATTGGAATCAACACCACCGGAAAGGACTTTACCGGATGTAGGAACAGTCTGGTTATAAGCACGTGCAAGTCGGGTAATAGAATCAAGAAAGATAACGACATCTTTTTTATGCTCAACAAGACGCTTTGCCTTTTCCAAAACCATTTCTGCAACCTGAACATGGCGGGTTGCCTGTTCATCAAATGTGGAAGAAATGACCTCAGCTTCGATAGAACGTTCCATTTCAGTAACTTCTTCTGGACGCTCATCGATTAAAAGAACGATTATGTATACTTCAGGATTATTTTTCTTTATGGCATTTGCAATCTTCTGCATAAGAATTGTCTTACCGGCCTTTGGAGGAGCAACAATCAAAAGACGCTGACCTTTGCCAATCGGGATAAACAAATCTGTAATTCTTGTTGAAAGTTCTGTAGAAATTGTTTCAAGACGGAACTTTTCTTTAGGATACAAAGGAGTAAGGTTTTCAAACGGAATTCTAGTCTGTGCTGCACGGGGGTCTTCAAAATTAACAGTTTCAATACGCAGTAATGCAAAAAATCTTTCACCCTCTTTAGGACTTCTGATTTGTCCGTAAATAGTATCACCAGTTTTTAAATTAAACAAACGTATCTGGCTTGGAGATATGTAAATATCATCAGGTCCTGGAAGATAAGAATTCTGAGGACTTCTAAGAAATCCATATCCATCTGGAAGAATTTCCAGAGCTCCGCTGGCAAAAATAATTCCACCGTGATCTGTATGAGCCTTTAATACTGAAAAAATCAAATCCTGCTTTTTCATAGGAGCAAGGTCATCAGCGGACATTCCGTATTGAGTACCGAGCTCCCTAAGTTCATGCATACCTTTTTTTGTAAGTTCATTGATTAAAAGACGTGGTTTTGATTCGTATTCCTCAGGATTCTCGATTCTTTGAGCAGCTTCTACAGCCTCTAGCCGAGACTGCATATTTTTTTCGTTATTATAAAAGCGTCCGTTTCCGCTATTATTATAGAAACGTCTGTTATTATAACGACCATTATTATAACTTCCCTGTCCGTTATTATATTTTCTATTTTCCCAATGTTTTTGCTGATACGAAGTAGAAGACTGCGTTCCTGCCGACTGACTTGCAGAACTAGAAGCAGACTGTTCAGAAGCGGCAGAAGTTGATTCTGTTTCTGAAACTTGATCTGTATTTTCAAATAAAGAGTTCTGCAGACCATCTTCAGAAACAGATTCCTGCACGGTTGTTTCAGAACTTATCTCTTCAGTGTTTTCCTGTACCTTTCTTAGTATTCTTCTGCGTTTTGGTTTTTGCGGGGTTTTACTAGCCTTTTCTTCATCACTGCCTTCTGCAACAAAAGCAGTCTGTTCTTCCGATGTCATTTCCTGTTCAGAAGTTTCAAGTTCCATAGTCTCATCCTTTAAGTTTTCTAAAAAGTGATTTTATAAGAATATAAATAAACATAGTACATTAATTTCAGATGTATATTGTATAAATTGTCAAGATTAAAAAGTTTCCAAGTAGAATTAAGAATCTGAGATACTCTCAAAACGTTCAATACTTATTTTATATTAACCACAAAGAAAATATTTTGTCAAGGTATAAACAATTTTTCTGCCCACAAATAAAAGGAACTTTTTCCATGAACAGAAAAAATATTTTAATGAATGTTTCCTGTTTTCTGATGAAGAGCCCTTTTGTATTCAGATGAAGCTACAGAAAACAAATCAACAGAAGGCATGCCTTCCAGCATTTCAACCTCACCTTCAAACTCAACATTATCAGCAATTCGTATATTAGAAGTTTTTATGTTTCCTTTTACAACACTACCTTTGCAAAGCTCAACACGTTCCTGACCTTCGATATCACCATTAACATTACCAGAAATAA
This sequence comes from uncultured Treponema sp., assembly GCA_947167345.1. Classification (GTDB taxonomy): domain Bacteria; phylum Spirochaetota; class Spirochaetia; order Treponematales; family Treponemataceae; genus Treponema_D. The sequence continues at coordinate 18,738 of CAMVHR010000007.1, read as the reverse complement.
CTACAGATTTTGCAACCATTCTGTCCACAGTACAGTCAGCCGTTTCACTTATTTCCAAGTTACCTGATGCTTTTATGGAACCGCAAAATTTACCGCTGATAATTACATTATCAGAAAAAGTCAATTTTCCATCAAATCTAGTTTCAGATCCTAATTCCGTAACATTTGTTTTTTCTTTTGCCATATATTAATTCTATCGCTTTTTGACTTTCTTTTCAACAAGCTTTTAAGCAGTCTGGAAATACAAAGCCATATTAGAATGCAGATTTCACAAACAGGAAGCCAGTCTCCACAAACTGTATACACAGATGGATTCTCATTCACAGGCACAGATACAGAATATACAGCAGCATCTTTAGAAAATTCTTTTATCATGTCAGGAGCAATTCTGCCATGAGCCGTAACATAGCATGAAATGCCGTTCCCTGAACTCCTTACAGAAGGAATATGATTTTCCGCACTTCTAAAAACAGACATAGCCAGATGCTGTCGCTGACTGACAGCACTCCGTGACCAAGAATCATTGGACAAATCAAAAAAGCATTCAGCTCCGTTATTTACAAATTTTCTGCACAAATTTCCAAATGTATCTTCAAAACATATAGGCGTACAAAAACACAAATTCCTTTTTGTAAAAACAGTATAATTTCTTCCAGCCTGCCATTCACTTTCAGTAAGAGAAAGCTTTCGAAGAAACTTTACTGGAATATACTCTGCAAATGGAACCAACCGAATTTTTTTATAGATATCGGGACAAGGAGGTATTATATTCTGAGTTTTACCATCAAAAACAAGAGCTGCATTATAATCGGAAAAAACTCCATCAGAATTTTTTTCACTATGCTGATTACCAATTACAAAACAGGCATTTCTTCTTGCAATCAAATCTAAAGTGTCAACAATGATATTAAAGCGTTCATGATCTATTCTATTGTAATAATAATATATTATAGGAGGAACAACCGCAGTTTCAGGCCATAAAACAAAATCAACGTCTTCAAAGGAATTAAGTTTCGCATCTGTAATGGAAGCCAATGTTCGAATATCTTTTTTATAGACATCAATTCCAGTTTTATTAGAATCTGTATTATTCTGTACAGACATAACGCGCACAGTCTTAGATTCAGTATCTTTTTCCAGTAAACAATATATTGAAAGGCCAACAAAAGTAACGAACAATACTGAAGCTGGAATTATATATCGAATGAAATTTTTCTTTATGCATTTATAATCAACACATACAGAGGCTATCAAAGCAGAAGAAAACAAACACACAAGAGACACCCCCCATATACCACAAAAAGAAGAAAGTGAAAGCATAGCAGGAATCTTCCATTGTGAATATCCTATAATTCCATAACTAAAACCTAAAGCTCCAAGTGTCCGCACATATTCATATACACACCATATTAGTGCCATAATATACATTTCATACGGCGAATCTTTAGAGCAAATTTTGATCAGTGCAAACAGCAAGCTCAAAACCACTGAATAAAACAAAATTGCACTAAAAAAAAGTAACGGAGAATAATTAAAAAGCCAAAATGCAAATAAAGAATAACAGAGAAATCCATACAGGAATCCCCACAAAAACGACAATTTAAAAGAAGATTTCTTTATAAGAATAAAAATAGGAACTAAAGCTATATAACCAAGCAGAAATAAACCGTTTTTAAATATGACACCTGGATGAGCACTTATAAACAGAAATGTTCCTATCAAAACTAAAGATATTTGAGTAAGAACAGTCATGCTATATAGAAGTTTCTGTTCCGTCACCCTGTAATGGAAGATTCCAAAGAGACTTTTTCAGTTCCTGTCCCGAACGGAATGCAGCCACATAGTGAGGAGCAACAGAAAGATGTTCCCCGGTCTTAGGGTTTCTTGCCTTTACACGACCCTTTCGTAAACGAGGCTCAAATGTTCCAAAACCGCGAAGCTCAATAGTATTTCCCTCTTTCAACGCAAGTTTGAGCTGTATAAGAAGGCTTTCTACAACATCCTGAACAACACGCTTTTCACATTTTGTATTCTGATATACAGCTTCAACCAAATCATATTTTGTAATTTTTTTTCCAGCCATATACATCACCTCGGCAAAACTTGAAAAGAAAAGACCCGGATGCCGGATGATCCGACATCCAATTCAATTATTTTGCTGCAGCAAAAGTAACATTGTACAGTTTAGCCATACGACTCTTCTTGCGAGAAGCTGCATTGCGCTTCATAACGCCCTTACGATATGCGTTATCAAGTTCAGACTGCAAGGCTTTAAGTGCTTCCTGAGCAACAGCCTGATCTTTCTTCTGAACAGCTTCTACGAATTTTCTCGCACTTGTATGGCAGCGAGACTTAACTGCTTTATTATGAAGACGGCGAACTTCGCTCTCTTCGTGTCTTTTTTCTGCAGATGTTTTCTTTACTGACAAAGGATTACCCCCAAACAAAACTAAAAACTGTTATGTATTCTATACAATAGAAAAATAATAGTCAAGTATATAAATGCTTACATAGCATTTATTTATGGCAATAAAAAAAGAGCTTTCAGTCATAATGAAAGCCCTTTCAATTGCAATTGAAACTATATGTTTTAAAGACTTATTTAAAATCTTTAGGTCTGCGTTCTACGCGCTTACACTTCTGACACTCAGCGATGTTCTTAAGCTTCCCATTTTCAAAAAGGGTCTTCATAATAATTTCACCACCACATGCTTCATGAATAAACTTCTGTGTTGCAACTGTAGTACGAGAGTTCTTACTGGCTCCTGCCATTGCTAACCTCCATAAATATCGATATTGCTATAAGAATATACACAATTTAAACTCAGCTTGTCAAGAGTTACGCCACTCTGCAAGCTGTCTGTCAATAAGCTCATAAGATTCTTCCAGAATCTTTTTTTCCTGCTCCTTGTCCGCAGGAGCATCATACACTTTTAAAACCTTTACTTTGTATGACCCTTTTTTAAATCCGCTCAGGATTCTTGTAAGGTTAGAAAGTTTCCAGCCACCATCGAGCGCACATACGGCAACAGGAAGATTCACCGTCTGTTCCAACCTTCTGAATCCAGCAGAATAAAATTTACCAAGCTTACCATCCTTACTCCTTGTACCTTCAGGATAAATTACAGGAATTACAGAAGAATCCGCACTGACACGCTCACCAAAACTCTTTAAAGTTTTCATTGCCAATGCAGCACTTCCATGACGAGGAATCATACAGTGCTGCTGACTGCGAAGCATTTTTCCAACCATAGGAACATCATTCAAAGAGTCCTTTGCAACAAATCGAACTTTCTTTCCTGCAAAATATCGAAGATACACAACAATATCAATAAGACTCTGATGATTTGATATTACCAAAAACTGTTCAGGCAAATTTTTCTGACTTTCCTTATCCCCCTGAAGCTCAAAATGCCTGTACATCTTTAAGATTGCAAAAAAAAGCCTATCAGTTCTAGTTGTTATGTAATTTGACCAAAACAGTGCAGCCTTACGGCTGAATGGATACGTCAGCATCAGCATAAAAGACGGAAATGAAATAGCACTAAATAAAAGAACCAGACAGAATACGCTTAACATAATGCAAAAGTATATATTAGAAAAAACTTATTGTCCACTGAAATAAAAATGTTTTTCAGCGTCAATAATTTCTTTCAAAGAACAGTATATTCGTTTTGTCAGCGGAATGCTCTGCGTAAAAATTCTACCATATCGCTTTTCAACAATACGCCTGTCCAAAACAACAACAAAGCCCCTGTCATCGCCACGGCGAACAAGTCTTCCAAATCCCTGCCTGAATTTTATCACAGCCTGAGGAACGCTAAGTTCCATAAAAGAAGAGCCTCCCCTCTTTTCAACAGCTTCACTTCTAGCGGCAAACACAGGGTCAGAAGGAACAGCAAACGGAAGCTTTACAATAATAACCTGACTAAGGCTTTCTCCAGGAACGTCAACACCTTCCCAAAAGCTGTCAGTAGCAAACAAAACGCTCGTACAGTCCTCCTTAAAGCGTTCAAGAAGCCTAAACCTGTCATCGTCACCCTGTTTGAGAACGGTAAAACCCATGCCCATCAGATGACTGCGTGAACTTGCATAAGTATGGCGGAGACTGTCATAAGAAGTAAACAGGACAAGAGTACGCCCTCCAGAGGCTTCAATTAACGAAGGAACAGTTTCTTCCACATACTGTTGAAATTCAAAGGAACTGTCAGGCATGGGAGCATCTTTTGGAACGGCAAAAATAACATTATTTTCGTAAGGAAAAGGAGATTCAAACTCCTGCTTAGAAAGTCGTTCGCCTTCAATAAAAGAAATACCAGTCCTTCGCATCCAATACGTAAAATCATTGCCTGTTCTAAGAGTGGCACTGGTGCATACAACAGAATCCATAGGCTCAAACACCCCCATATTCATGAGAGGAGCAACATCAAGCGGAGTCTGAGTAAACTCTGCGAAAACAACAGCATCTTCCCCAGCTTTTCTAGGAGGAAGTCTTTTTTTCTGAATGTAAAACACAAGGTCATCATGTTCTTTCCACTCGCAGAAAGACTTGCATAGCGACATAAAGTCTTCCAATCGGCGAAGAACAGTCTTTGTCTCCCATACGCAAGGAAGTTCCTTGTCATCATCGTCAAGTTCTTCCAAAGAATCCCTTACAAAACCCGTAAGTTCCATCAATGAAGTACGAAGTCCGTCCATATTAAGGAAAACTCCATGAAAACCATCTTCCGTAGACTCTTGCAATCTTGCCGAAGAGTCATTTTCCAACAAAGTAAGGGCAGCTTCATCCATGCTAAACATGCAAGACTTTACTGAATTTATTCCTGCAGCACATTTTTGAAGGAAATCACCAGACTTAATGACAGCCGATACAGGTACGAGAAATCCGAACACAGCAGTTTTTGTAGCCCGATAAAGCAAGTTCAACTGTTTTGCCAGCTTAAATTTTGTCATGGTCTCACTAAAAAAACTTGTTGCACTATCTTCTATTCCATGAGCCTCATCAAAGATAATATGCTTATAAGGCGGAAGTACGGCAGTATCAGAATACCCCACTCCGTTCATGCGGCTTTCTATGTCAGCAAACAGCAGATGATGGTTCACGACTATAATGCTGGCATCCGCAGCATCTTTGCGGACTTTCATGACAAAGCAGTGTTCCCTGTATGGGCATCGCATTCCCATGCAGGCATCACTTTCACTATTCACTTTTGACCATACGCTTTCTGAAGGGAAAAAAGACAAGTCGCTTTTACTTCCTGTCTCAGAAGTCTTTGCCCATGCCGCAATGGAATCCAAAACTTTCGTTTCATCACTAAAAAGGTCTCTTTCATTACTTGCATCTGCAAGCCTTCTAAGGCAGACATAGTTTTGACGCCCCTTTAATAATATGGACTTTACACTCATGCCAAGAATTTTTTCTGCGGCAGGAATATCTTTCTCAACAAGCTGCTGCTGAAGGTTTATTGTTCCTGTAGAAATTACAACGCGCTGCCTGTTCTTTACAGCCCACATCATGGACGGAATAAGGTAAGCATAGCTCTTGCCGACACCTGTTCCTGCTTCAAAAACACCAATCTTACTGCCATTAAAAGAATCAGCAATATGCTTAAGCAGTGCAATCTGACTCGGCCGCTCTTCATACTGAGCATACATTTTTGAAAGGGGACCTTCAGACGACAGGCATTCTGCAAGGACATTCTTGTCAAGTTTTTCAAGAACTTTTGGCTTTACAGGCTCCAAGACAACATAAACTTGACTGACATCATTATTTACAATGTAAAATCCTAAAGACGTATCATTTGCATTTGCAGCTATGCTTTGGTCAGCCTGACTTGGATTAAGGTTTCCAGAAGGATGATTGTGGATAAGCACATGACCTTCGCGTGCAGCATCAGAATTTATGATTACAGAATCTTCATTTCCGCGGGAACCGACTTTTACATCCGTAACAATTCCTGCTGAATTTATCAGTCCAGACCAGAATACTTCGTTTCCTCCAGCTTCCTGTACATCACGGCGCATAGCTGTAACGACAGACTGCGCAAATCGGGCATGAATATCCATGTCGCCATTGTACTGACTAAAGGGCATTTTAGCAATATCAAATGCATTTTTCGGAATACAGGACAAAATTCATCCAGTCATCGCACTCTTTTTCATGTATTCCACCACGTATGCAGATTCCGCTTGTTCTGACAGAATCACATTTTTTACTTACAAGAGGATGCCAAGGTGCAAGTTCCCTGCCTTCTGACAGAATTCTGTAGGCACAACTGTCAGGAAGCCATGAGCATGATGCAAGATTTTCACGTGTCAATTTTTCACAGTCTGGACATTGAAGGAAGCGTGTATCATATACGGTACAACGGTTTGTCTTTAAGTTCAAAAAGTTACAAGCGACCTTTGTATAGTAAAGCCTCGTTTTTTTCCCAGTTCCGCTGATATATTTTCTGTAGCAGCATTTACCACAGCCATCGCATACAGCTTCCCATTCTTCATCAGTAAAGTCTTTCAGTTCTTTTTTCTTCCAAAACTCCTGTTCCATAAATAATGCAAAACCTTTTTCAATGAGCTTTAGTCAAAATACAAATCTAAAATCAGAACCTTTTTAGGATCATTTTCTTTCACAAGCAGGCTGACATCGGAATCCATGTGTACATATTTTGTCTGGTCATTATTAAACAGGGAAAAATGCTTTTTGCACACACGTTCATTAAGCTGGAACAACACATCAAGTCCGCACCTGTCCTTAATATAATGAATATCAACGACAGTTCCTTCTACTATTTTATATTCATTTTCAAATGATTTTATGTACATCATTCTTTTTGCAAAGCATACAAAGCCTGATATTAACATAATAGCAAATATTGCCAGATAAATAAAATCCAAAGTCTTTATCGCTTCTAAAGGACTTAAAGACAAAATTTTTTGAATGCTTATATCTTTTTTTATAAATATCAAAAAGCATAAAAACCCTGTTCCGACAAAACCGAAAATCAATGACAATCCAAGTCCATAATCGTTTTTCAAGGACTTTCTTAAATTCATTCTGTGTTCCATACTAAAAACAGTATCGGAAAACGGCGTTATTGTTTTTAGTTTCAGTATCTGGTATTATTTAGCCAATTAGAAGTAAAGCATAACATGGAGCACTGTAAGAAAAAATGAAAAAAATTTTGCTGCATATATTTTTCAATCTTATCTTTACACTTGCCTTATATGCACATGGAAATACTTTAACAGAACATTCAAGCATAAAAAGATTATCTTCTTTCAGAATAATGGGAGTAATAGATTTACGTACAGAAAAAGATTATTTATCAGAAGTAAAATACAGGACTCTAAATCATGAAGGCGGAATGAAAGTAACTGTTTTAGAAATTCTTAAAAACGATGTCCAAAATAATGAATCAGGAAAATGGCTTTATGTTTTGCTTACATCTCCTATGTGGGTTGATAATGGAGAATGGATAGAAGAGTATCAAAAATTCTTGATTTTTCTTCCAGATGACATGCCTGTTTTTGATTTTGAAGAATAAAAACCGAAGCATATACGGTGCAAATCTTCCACCCATTTATTCATCCAGCCTTTTATCCTTTTCTTTCCATCCAAAGAACGAGCTTATCTAAATTTTCTTCTACGATAAATCTGCCTTAACCTTTTTACCAGTCATATTTTCTTATGACATCTTCAATTTCTTTCATAAACTCCACAAACTCGCGATACGTTCGCTTTACAGAAATCGGAACACCGTAAATTGCGACAGCTCCACCGTAGCCTGCAAGACTATATTTATTTTTAAAGACTTGTGCTGATTCAAGCATTGGATAAACTTCTTTCGGATACAGGAATCCGCCTTTATTGATTCGCATTGTGTGCATATAAGTCACAATTTGATACAAATCTTCTCGACTGACACCATTTTGCAACCTTTTATATTTTGCATCAAAAATACATTCATCGGACTTATAAAAATCTGGATAAATGCGACGATAATTCCTGTCAAAATTATTCTCATCGCTCTCATTTGAAAACATTCTAATTCCACCCCTGCTTTCTTTATTTCTCGGATGCTTAAAGCCGTTTGAAACAAGAATCGTCGCAAGATATTCCTCCCAAAGCCACGCGCCGTCAAAAAGAATTCCGTACGCTTTGTTCTTTTCGTTTCCAAAACCGATTTTCTTGTGGCGAAGAATGGCAAGGCAGAGCTTTTGAAGCGGTTTGTACGCGATGAAATACGGGTGAGTTATGGGCTTCAAGTTTTGGGCAATCACTTTTTCACGGTTGTGAATGTCATAATTTGGCGTTGATTCGAGGATTTCCTGAACGCATTTTTTTGTTTCGCTGTCGCAGTTCAAAACTGCATTTCCGAACGATTTTGTTTTTATCGCTTCAATCGTGTGCCGAATGAGTTCTGTCACGGCGTTATCGAAAGTGCGCTCGCGGCTGTTGTAGGAGATTTTTCCGCAGAAAGGGATATTCTGCTTGATATGACGGCTCACGTCGAGAACGCCCTTCACATTCGCGTCGTTCCGAGCGAAAGTCTGATACTGCCGAAAGATTCCCTTTGAAAGAGCCTTTTTCAAAAGCGGCGGAAAAGAAAACATCAGCAAATCAAGCGCGCCGTCTTTTGAAATCTGGTTCTCAAAATCAAAAAGATTGATTGAAAAAACTTTCTCAAGCATATAATGCAGAAAAAAGTCGTGCTCATCGTCTTTTGCAAAGCGCGAGGAGATTTTCAGCTGAGTGTCGCCGATTCCTACAAAGCCCATCAGATTTCCAGTTTTCAGATTTACATCTTCAAGTTTTTCTGGATTTCCATGCAAATTAAAGATTTCTTCATCTTCAATTCCGTCATCGTAAACGCCCAGAACTTTGGGAAAAATCAAAAGAGATGGATTGTTTTTTACGAGCTCAGAAAGCGGCGTGTTCGCGATTTTTGAAAGATTGTCGTAGTCGGATTTAGTCGACTCTTTTCCATCAGTTTCCAACTTGTTGAACGAAATGCCGCAGTTGTTGTCGGTTGTGCAAAGGTTCATAAAAATCTATATAGCCAATAAATCTGAAATTGCATGTGAAATTTCGAGCATTTTTGCAGGAGACAGTTTTGAAATTTTCTCAACGAGGCAAGATTTATCAACGTTTCCAATTTGCGGAATCAAAGCAACCGAATCCTTTTTAAGTTTTGTAACAGATTTTTCCAAAAGAATATTATCCTTGTACTCAGCAAGCAGAAGATTTGTTGTAAGGGGAACTACCACCGTTGTCATAATTCGGCTGGCATTAAAATTATCATTTTGCACTATAATTGCAGGTCTTCGCCCTAGTGTCATACTTCCGTAAGCGAGTCCAAAATCCACCCACCAGATTTCACCACGTGTCATCTTTTAAAGCCTCCCACATTGTGCGCATCGAAGCATGAGCTATTTCAAGCTGCTCTTCTTTTGGGATTTTGTCATAAACAGCATTTATGCGGTCAACTTCAGCCTGATTGATTTCTGATTCATTTTGAATTGCTCTTTTTTTTGCCAACAGAGCCTGGACTTTTTCAAAAATCCCTTCAAGCGACGGAATATCCAATTTATCCAATTCAGAATTAAAATATGCATAGGCAAAATCACTCATAAGGCCTCCTTAACAAATTATATCATATTTTCAGGAATTTTCCTCATTTTTTTGGCAATCATAAGCCTCTTTCAACTGACTAAGTTTTGAATCCGCATCTTCCATTCCGCGAAGATACTCGCGCAAAAGCCCTTCAAGGTGGTATTCCCAGAGCAAGCCGAAATCGTTGTTCAAGTCCTTTAGCTTCAAGAAATACGCACCGCCGATGTGATAAGCGGAAGAAAGACCTTCGATGTTAGAAATTGCGTCGTTCAATGAATCCATGCGGAAAATCGCTTCATCTCGAATTGCATCGTCAAGTCCTGAAAAAATCTGCTCCTGTGTTTCTTTAGCCGTGATTTCTTTGAAAGTAAAGCGTCTGCGGAAAGCAAAATCCATGCTCTCAACGTTGCGGTCGATGTCGTTCATTGTGCCGATGATGTAGACGTTTTCGGGAATGAAAAAGTGCCCGAAATTGTCGCTGTCTTTGATGCCCAAAGCAACATCAAAAAGATTCGGGATTGTTTGCAGGTTCGCGTATTGCGTTCGCAAATCCTTGCATTTTTCAGCCCCCCGATAGCCCGGCTCAATCGCAAAGAACAACTCGCCAAAGATTTTGCTCATCTCTCCGCGGTTGATTTCGTCGATGATGAAGACGAAGGGCTTTAAATTTGCAGTAACAAAATCATCTTTTAATTCTTGATTTTTAGTACAGCAAGAATCATTATCTAAAATATATTTTCCAATTGCAGGTTCATAAGTATCATGTGCTTCATCATATTCTTGAGTTTTAAGATATCGTCTTATTTTCTCTGGTGATGTAGAATAAATCGTTCCTTTTGGAATTTTTACCTTAATAGTATCATTATCAAGAAAAACCGTGAGTTTTGTTGGAGAACGTATACTTTGCACAACAATCTCTTTTTCTTCTTTTAGACTGCGTTTAAAAGTTTCTAATAAATCCTCAGTTGATATTTTACTTTCTTTTTCTGCAACAAATTTTTTACTATCCTCCAAGTTCTTCAACGCCCGCTCGCAGAACTTCTTGAACACGCCGTCTTTTCGCTCAAAGCCAATCTGCCCGTTGCTGCCGTCGTTCACAGGTCGCAAGCCTTCAACAAAATCGGTGTAATCATACGACGGGTGGAACTGCACAAAGCCGACTTCCGCTTTCATCTCTGCTGCAATCTCGCGGGCAAGGTGCGTTTTTCCAGTTCCGGGTGCGCCGTGGAGGATTAGGTTGTGGGTATTTTTGAGAAGATTTGCATATTTTTCCATTTTTTCTTTCATAATCTTTTCCTTAAAAAAAGCTGCTAATATTTCTTTAACCTTCTTTTCAGCAGGATTACTTGTCAATTTTATAATAGATTTTGTTGGTCCCCAAGGATTTGGAGAATTTCCACCGCCGAATTCAGAAGAATTATTTCTAATAATCTGCTTTATTTCGTCATTTTTTTCTTTCGTTGAATGTTTCAAATACCAACATTGATTTTTCTCGTCTAAACTTTGTGCAAGACCAATATAATGAAGTTTTGTATTCGCATGAGAAAGCTCAGTAACAATTATCACATCTCCTGCTTTTACTGAATCATAAAATTTTGGGCAATCATTTTTATTCCAGCCCATATAAACTTCATCAATAGATTCACCAGATAAATCAGTTCCAGAACCTTCACTTTTTGGATTAATTAACCAATAATCCATTTTCTATCCTCTCTAATCGAATAAAACTCGTGGTAAACCTGTTTCAAATCTGCATATTTCCCTGAAGTGTGGATTCCGTAAATCTCATTCACGCTGTACGGAAGTGTTTCAAGTCCTTCTCGCGTTATGAGCACATAATAATTGTCTGTCGTCTTTATTGCTCGTGCAAACTCAGGAGTCGCAATAAAGCGGTTTCCTTCATCAACAAAAACAATGCAGTCATCATATAGAGAAAGATTTCGTTCCCAATCCGCACCTTCAAGCACAACACATTTCTTCTTGCAAGAAAGACTGATTCCGCTGTCCGCTCCGTCAAGCTGATATTCGCGAATCAAGTCAACGAGTGTGGTTTTTCCCGTGGCACTATCGCCTTGAACAATGGTTATGTTTCTGCGAATTGAGAACTCATATTTTACTTTGTTGTTCTGAACTGAAATCGAATACTGACCTTTCATACATAATCTCCGATTTCAAAAAGCAGCTCTTTCATGTTGTGGACAATTTTGCCGTTGTTCTGAATCTTGATTTCAAACTCGCCGTCACCAAAGTCCATTATGTGCCGAAGATTGACAGTGACATCTTTTTGCGAACCGATTTTTAAGAGCCATTCCGCACAGTTGTCCCCACAGTTTGAGGCATTAAAAACTTTATCTGACACATGGCTGATTAAAATAAGCGTCTTCACTCCACCCGAAAGTTGTGTAGGCGGAATGATTCCAAGAACAGGACTTTCGACTGCGCCGTCAGAAAGAACTTTCGATTTGTCGATGTCAAGAATCATCTGCTTTGTGTTACTTTCCAAAAGCCAAGAACCTTCATAAGTGTTCTTGAAATAAAGAGATGTATTGTAGATTACGTCTTTGTAGTCACCAAAGATTATTGTCAACATAATTAGAAAAACTCCACCCCGTCATTATATCATATAATCGAGACTTTTGTTTACATCTCAAGAACTATTCAAAGATTGGAAGTATATTGTTGAATATCGTAGAACATAAACTAATTCTCATCCTTAATAGTATTCAGGTTCTTTTAGTCGCTCATCGTTCATCACATACCCTTTGATGATGTACTCTTTAAGGATTTTGTTTGCCCAAATACGAAACATAGTAGCTTTTTTGCTGTTCACGCGGTAGCCCACAGCAATAATGGCATCGAGGTTATAGAAATTAGTCTTATAGTTTTTGCCATCTGCTGCAGTTGTTTCCAAAGTTGGTGGCGTGACTCACATCAAAATCCGCAAAAAAGCGCATCGCACGGGTGGGAGGATGTGCAATGCGCCAAAATATCTTATAAAACCTCTTATGCAAAAAGTTCTTTCAGTGCTTCTTTTGAGCAGCCTCCGACTTTCTGGTTCACAGCCTGACCGCCTTTGAAGACGATAAAACACGGAATGTTCATAATGTCGTATTTTTGTGCAAGTTCTTCCTCATCATCAACGTTGACCTTGCCGATTTTTACACTATCGCCCATTTCGTTAGCGAGGTCTTCGATGACAGGTCCCATTATTTTGCAAGGACCACACCAAGGCGCCCAGAAATCTACCAAAACTGGCTTATCTGATTCAAGAACTTCGCTCTGGAAGTTCTGTTTTGTCAATTGAATACTCATCTTATTCCTCCATGAATTGAAATTAGATTGTATAAAAAGCAAGCAAAATCATGTTTTATACAATCTATTTTCTTGTTATTACGTTTTGCATAAGTTTTGAAAAAGATTTTATATTTTTGTGTAGAAACTTATAAGCGAAAAAATATATGATAAAACTCATGACGCACAAGATTCTAAAAATTGCATTTATTTTGAACATCATTGGGTTTATTTCGGCTCTCATCATAAATATTGTTGGCTTGAACGTTGGCTTTTTTGAAAACAACAAAATCGCGTTTTTTGCATTGCTGGCTCTTCTGATTTTAACGCTTCTGATTCCTGCGCTCGTGTTCGGCGTGGCGTATTTGCGCGGCGTGGTGTCTGCTGGCGATTATATGATTATCTCCAGCATTGCGAGCTTTGTGGTGAGCCTTGTATTTTCTGCTAGGCAAAATCGAAGCAATTTTACGCTTTTGCTTTCCTATCTTGGACTTTACGCAGTTTTTGCGATTATCAAGCACAGAAAGCAAATCTCAAAAAAGCACGTCGCTCGCGTTTTGCTTGCTGCTCTGGCGGTTGGGGCAATTCACATTGCGCTCAAAATCGAAAACATTATCCGCGATGTGAAAATCACAAAATACGACGAGCAGGGCAATTTAATCAGTTCTCAAAGCAGTGGCTTAAAAACGCTTTACGAATACCAGAACGGCAGGCTTTTCAAAGAAATTCGGACTTGGGAAAAAGACTATCCAATAACTGTTTTTGAGTACGATGAAAACGGAAATAAAATCCTTGAGAAAAAAGTTTCAAAAGACGGAAAAAGTGAAAAAACTGGAGCAATCTTCAAATACAACGAAAAAAATCAGCTTGTTATGACTTGGAATGATTGGAGCAAAGTCTATAAATATTATTTTTACGACGAAAAAGGGCGGGAAATCAAACGAGTTAATGACACAAAAGAAACTCTTTTTGAATATGACGAAAATAGCAATTTGATAAAAGAAACAAATCCTGACGGAAAAGTTTTTTATTCTGAATACGATGAAAGCGGCAAACTTATTCAAAAAACGGCTTATGACGGCAAAGTCTGGCATTTTGAATACAACGAAAACGGAACGCTTGCAAAAAGGTTTTGCGACACGGAGATTTATGAAGTTGAATATTTTGAAGACGAGGTAGAGAAAAAACGCCATTCAATCCGAAAAATCCTTGTTGACGGAGAATTTCAAACTGATTTTGAGCGTGGTTTTGACCGTGACGGCAACGTGATTTTGGATAAAGACTCGCATCATTTTTATCGGCGATTTTACCCGACGTTCTGCACGCACTGGAAAGACGGCAGCATAAAAACAAAGCGCGTTTACGAAATCGAAATCGGCTGGTAAAACTCGGAGGAAAAGCAAAATATGAATCAACTTACACAAGCCGCTGCAATTACGATAATTGGCGGAGCGGACGGACCAACTAGCATTTATGTGGGAAAATGGGCGATTTTTCAAGTTCTTCTTCCGTGTTTTTTGCTTTTTGCCCTCGCGGTTTTCTTTCTTGTGCGAAGCATTTTGAAAAAACGAAAACTCGGAATAATTATTTCTGCTGTTTTTTGCGTGATTTTTCTTTTTCCACCAACGGCATTTTTTCTTGGTAATTTTCTGATGAACCGTCAGAGTGAAAAATGGACTGAATTAAAAAGTTCCGCTGTTCCGTGGAACGAAAACGAAATTGCCAATCACATTTTTGAATTAGATGATTCTGAAACGGTGGAAACTTTTTATTTTCAAAGCGACTCTTCGGAAAATCGAACCGTAACATGCACATTCGGCAAAAAAGGAAAAATGCTTACGGCTCCGATAAAATACTGGCAAATCGACGAAAACGGAATTCTCTGCATTTTTGATGATTCACCCGAAGAGCGAGAATGCATAAAAATCGAAAAAATCTGGCTTTCAGAAGACGTTTTGTATGCGGTGCGCAATCAACAAGTTGAAAAGTACAAGTATTATAAAAGTGATGTCTTGGAGGCAAAATGATGTTGCTTTTTCTTTTTTTCGCGGTATTTGCGATTTTTCTTCCATATTTTTTGCTGAAAGGCAGGGCGGAGCGGCTGTATTTCAAAATCGTGCTGTTTGGCACAAATGCGGTTTTGCTTGGCTTAACGCTATTTTCCTTTCAGATTTCGCGGGAAAGCGTTTATCTTTTATTGCTGTATTACTTGCTTTCGGCACTCATCATTCTTGTCAATTTTTGGCTTGTCGTTTTTGATTGCATAAAACGCAAGTCGCTAAAAGAAATCCGCTATTTTCTCCCGATTGTGCTTTCCGCGCTGCTTTCGTTCGGTATGCTGAAAATCGATTTGTCCGAGCGGATTTCGCTTCTGTTTGAGTTTGGCGCGTACAAAACAGAACTCGACGACTATGTTTTCAACGGAAAAAAGTCTGAGAAAATCAGTGAGTTTGGGAAATATTCAGGGATTGTCTGGACTTCTGCGGGCTATTACAGCGTAATCGTCTACGACAAAAACAACAATCTGGATTTGCTTTTCAAACAATCGCGCTCTCATTCAACTGAGCGCAACGAGGATTTTGAGCAATCTTTCGCCAATTCGTTGGACAGCGTTCTGAAAATCCAGGACAATTATTTTAGATGCAAATTTCATACGGAGGATTTATTCAAATGATTTTTTTTAGAAAAACAGTATTTCTTTTTCTTGTGTGTTTCTCGATTGCAAGCGTTTTTGCTGGCGAGCCAAATCAGTCCAAAAAGATTGTCCCGCCGATTTTTGAGCACGATGATTTTACGCAGCTGGATTTTTTGACGAGCGACAACAACGATTTGGTGAACGACAGCGAAACTGCAATTCAAATCGCCGTTGCAATTTTGTCCGGTGTTTACGGCAAGGACAAAATCGAAAAAGAAAAACCGTACACTGCAATCGAGCACGAAGGCTTTTGGTATGTCAACGGCAGTTTGCCCAAAGACTGGGTTGGTGGCATGGCTCACATAAAAATCCGCAAAAAAGACGGCGCGGTCATGGGCTACATTCACACAAAATAGGAGATTTTAATGACTAAAAATAAAAAAGATGATTTTCTTTTCTATCTGCTTTCGCTTTTTCTTTCGACAGCCTGCGTGTTCGCTTCTTGCGCGGTGCACAGCCGTCTGAACCAACAGCCGCTTTTCACGTCAGGGTTCGCTGAAGTTATGCTCGTTTCGGTTTTGACTCATTTTCTTTGTGTGTTGCCGTTTGTTTTTTACCTCGCGAAAGAGCGATTTTTCCACTTTGAGTTTTTGACTTACGCGTTTTTGGTTTTCGGAGCAATAATGCTCTTCCAGCTCAAAACCATCAAAAACGACATTTTCCCTGCGACATTCGGCTTTGTGCTGGAATCGCTCGGTCTGTTCTCACGCGCTCGGCTCTGGAAATACGACATGGCAAAAAACGAGAGACTTCAAAAATGAAAATTGAATTCGCAAAAGATTTGGATAAAACGCTGTTTCTGATTTCCGCAAGTGAGAGTGAGGACAACAGCATCCGTTTTGTGGTTGCTCTTGGCACTCACGGAGAGACACAAAATGGCGCAACACTTGTTTTTCCCGATATGAGCGAGCTTTACGAAATATCTTTTGACGATTACATTCTGCACCAGACACGGAGCGAGTCCTACGCTTCTTATGAGGCGGGCGAAATCAAAAATGGCAATGCGCTTGTCATCTTTGAGAAATCGCGGTTGCTGGATGTGCTTCCAGCCCTGACGGATTGCCGAAAACTTGCTGACGGGAGTTTTTACCCGGAAAAATGGACGCATTATGGCTTGTTCTGTGTGAATCATGTTATCGACGTAATTTCGTGCATTGAGCCTGAAATCAGAAAAATCGAGGCGGAAGAATGAGCATTGAGTATAATTTTGCTTTTGTACTGCGTTCCTTATTTTAAAGAAGTGCGGATTTGCAGAAAGCCTTGAATCCTTATTTTAAGGAAAACCACCCTTGCAAAAGTCGGCATTCCTTATTTTGAGGATTCGCGGTTTTCCAAAAAGCCATCGTTCCTTACAATAAGGATTGCCCAAATTTCAAAAAGCCAGAATCCTTACGGTAAGGATTTCAGGCTTTTATTGAGGTTGAGCCTGTTGAAAACAAGTCTGTAAGGATAAAGAGTATTGTCATTGGCGAACTTGTTTCGGAATCCATGCTGCGGCTTCGCTCAGCAAACATAGGAAAACTGGATATTGAAAATAATTTTGCAAAAATTGTGTTTGCGTATTTGCTTTTTAACATCGTTTTGCATTTTTGAAAATATACATCATTATTCTTGCAAT
Organism: uncultured Treponema sp.; assembly: GCA_947167345.1. Taxonomy (GTDB): domain Bacteria; phylum Spirochaetota; class Spirochaetia; order Treponematales; family Treponemataceae; genus Treponema_D. The sequence continues at coordinate 1,521 of CAMVHR010000007.1, read as the reverse complement.
ATATCTTTGAAAATGTTATTTTATGAAAATAAAAATATTTATTCTTGCACAAAACTAAAATATTTGAGGAGTTTTTGAAAAATATGGAACTCATTCGCGAGGATTATCTAAAACTTATTCGTCCTTATTACGATGTTGACCTCATAAAAGTCATAACAGGCGCTCGGCGTTCGGGAAAATCGGTTTTGATGGAAACTATAAAAGATGAGATTCTTTCGCGTGGCGGCAAAGGTTCTCACATTATCAGCATAAATTTTGAGGATTTGGATTATTCGTTTATTACCGACGCAAATGAGCTTCACGCGGAAATCAAAAGCCACATAGTTGACGATGACAAATACTATATTTTCCTTGATGAGATTCAGCACATCGAGAATTTTGAAAAATTGCTTGCATCTCTGCGCTCAAAATTCAATTGCTCCATTTTCGTGACTGGCAGCGATTCCACAATGCTTTCGGGCGAGCTTGCAACTCTTTTGACTGGGCGTACCGTTGAGTTTGAGATTTTTCCGTTCAGTTTTAAGGAATCCGTTGATTTTCTGGCTCTGAACAAAATTGAATGTGAACCTAACGAATTCATTAAAGATTACATCAAATGGGGCGGCTTTCCACTGCGGTTCAGTTTTAGGGAAGAAAATTCAATAAAGAGATTTTTGGATAATTTGTACTCAAATATCATAAACCGCGACATCATCAAAAAATCGAGCAAAATCGACAGGCAGGCGTTCAAGGACATTTCGCTTTACATAATGTCAAATGCGGGCAAAGAATTTTCAGCCGAGAACATCGCGCGTTATTATTCTCAGAAAAACAAAAAATCTGTGAGCGCACGCACGATTTACAATTATCTTGAAAAACTTCAAAAAGCGTATCTTCTTCATTCGTGCAAAAAATACAACATTGTCGGAAAAACCGCGCTTGATACATCTGATAAGTTTTACGCAACAGACACAGGTCTTCGCACGCTGAACACGAACACAATAAATTACGAGGACACTTTTTTTCTGGAGAACATAATTTACAATGAGCTTTTGATTCAGGGCTTCACGGTTTTTACTGGAAAAACGTATAAAGGAGAGATTGATTTTGTGGCGGTCAAAGAAAACAAAAAATGCTTTATTCAAGTCGCATATCTTCTTGCGACCGAGGAGACGATAAAGCGAGAATTCGGTGCATACGACAAGATTACGGACGCTTCTCCGAAATATGTGCTTTCTTTGGACAGAATTGATTTAAGCCACGACGGAATCGAGCATCTGAATATTGTGGATTTTCTTTTGCACAAAGTCAGCCTGCACTTGTCGTAAATTGCTCTGACGGCGCAGAAATCGAAAAGTTTGACAGAAGAGTCCGTGTCGGAAAGCACGATGTTTCGGCGTTGCACAACGTTCTGCTTTTTGATTATGGCACTTTAGAAGAAATCGGCTGGGTGTATTAGGGGGCTGTCCCAAAAGTATGGGGCAGCTCCAATTATTTTAAATTTACAAGTGAATGCAAATCTGCTAAAATTTAAATATGAGC
>CAMVHR010000006.1 GCA_947167345.1 uncultured Treponema sp. | reverse complement strand
TTGCGGAAATAGCTCAGTGGTAGAGCGCCACCTTGCCAAGGTGGATGTCGCGGGTCCGACTCCCGTTTTCCGCTCTAAAGATAAGCGATTTAGAATTATTCTGAATCGCTTTTTTTTTGATATTTTATTTTTCAAGGGGCTTCCAAGTGAACGTAACAAAGGAAATCACAAAAATAGAAAATTCTGCAGTAAAACTGACTGCAACTGTAGCAAAAGAAGACGTATCAGCCGGTTACAAATCAAATCTTGCAAAATATGCAAAGAACATTCAGATTCCAGGATTCCGCAAAGGTCACGTACCTACTTCAGTTCTTGAGCAGAAATACGGAGAAGGTCTTAAAGCAGAAATTTTGGGAGACTTAATTGATCAGGCTCTTAACGAAATTTTCAGTCAGGAAGACGCAAAGGACTATCGCCCCCTCCCTTACGCACAGCCTCGTCTTGAACAGGACAAGCTTCCTGAATTTGACGTAACAAAAGATCTTGTATTCACAGTTGTTTATGACATCTTTCCTAACGTAGAAGTTACAAACTTTGACGGCATTACAATCAAAGAGCCACAGGTAACTGTAGGCGATACAGAACTTAACAATGAGCTTAAGGCAATTCAGGAACGCAATGCAGTTGTAATTGACAAGAAAGATGATGATGTCGTAGAAAAGGACAACATTGTTACAGTAGACTACAAGGAACTTGATGACACAGGTGCAACAGTTGCAGATTCTGAAAGACAAGATTTTGTTTTCACAGTTGGTAGCGGTGCAAACTTATACAAAATTGATGATGACATTCTTGGCATGAAGAAAGGTGAGTCAAAGGAAATTACAAAGACTTACAAAAAGGATGACGAGAACAAGGAACTTGCAGGAACTACAAAGAAGCTCAGCGTTACAGTAAAGCAGATTAAAATCCGCAACCTGCCGGAACTTGATGATGATCTTGCACAGGATGTAAACGAAAAGTACAAGACTCTTGATGACTTGAAGAAAGACATTTCACGTAACCTTGAGCTTGCAAAGACAAGAAAGCTTGCAGAACTAAAGAGCCAGAGCCTTCTTTCACAGCTTGTAGAAAAAAATCCATTTGATTTGCCAAAGTCAATGGTTCAGGCTGAAAATGATAGCCGTTGGAACATGATTGCTCAGCAGTTTAAGACAACGCCAGAACAGCTTGACAAAATGGTTGCTTCAAGTGGACAGTCTAAGGACGATATGCTCAAACAGTGGGCTGGCGACACAGAAAAAGCTCTTAAGAGTCGTATCATTGTAGATGCACTCTTGCGCTCAAACAACATTTCTGTAACACCAGAAGAGATTGAAGAGCAGTACAAGAAGATTGCTGATGAAAGCGGAATTACTGTAGATGAAGTTAAAGAGCATTACAGTGATCCAAGAGCAAAAGAATATTTGATTGACGACGCAAAGGAAAACAAGCTTTATGAAATTCTTTACAAGAAAGTAAAGGTTCAGAAAGGCGACAAGGTTTCTTTTGAAGAACTCTTTAAGCTTGGTCAGGAAAACTAATAAAATTCCAATACCATGACAATTGAAACGGAATGTTGCACCCTTGCCACATTCCGTTTTTTTGTTTACATTATATACAAGTGGAGTTACGAATGAACGAATATATGAATGCACTCGTTCCTCATATTATTGAACGAAGTGGCAATGGCGAAAGAATGTATGATTTGTATTCACGTCTTTTGCGTGACCGCATTATTTTTGTTGACGGTGAGATACGGGATGAAAATGCAGATTTGGTTGTTGCACAACTATTATACCTTGAAAGCGAAAACCCTGACAAAGACATAAACATGTACATCAACAGCCCGGGAGGTTCTGTAACAGCAGGTCTTGCTATTTATGATACAATGCAGTATGTAAAATGCGATGTTCAGACAATCTGTATGGGTCAGGCAGCAAGCATGGGGGCAATTCTTCTTGCAGGCGGTACAGTTGGAAAACGCTACGCACTGCCTTCTAGCCGAGTAATGATTCACCAGCCTTGGGGTGGAGCTCAGGGACAGGAAAGCGACATTGCAATTCAGGCAAAGGAAATTATCAGGTTAAAGAAACTTTCCATAAAATACTTTTCTGAGCAGACAGGAAAAAGCGAAGAAGATGTAGCAAAGGATATGGAACGTGACTTTTATATGTCGGCCGAAGAAGCAAAAGCTTACGGCATAGTAGATCATATCATGGTCAGTGCAAAAAAGGGAGATAAATAAACATGCGCGGATTTGGAAAAAGCGAGCAGCAGTTTTGTGCATTCTGCGGTCGTCCTGCTGATGCAAACAGGCGTGTTGTAAAATCACCATCCTCTGAAGTTTATATATGTGAAAACTGTGTAGCCGCATGTCAGACAGTATTAAACGACGAAAGACATTCGCTTACACCTATTAACATGGAAGATGTACCATCTCCAAAGGAATTCAAAGAATATCTTGATCAGTATGTAGTTGGTCAGGATCATGCAAAAAAAGTTCTTTCAGTTGCTGTATACAACCATTACAAGCAGTTGTCGTTCAGGGCTTCTGGACAGGATAAGGACAACATAAAGCTCGAAAAATCAAATGTCCTTCTGCTGGGTCCAACAGGAAGTGGAAAAACACTTCTTGCAAAGACTCTTGCACAAAAACTGAAAGTTCCTTTTGCCATTGCAGATGCAACAACACTTACAGAAGCCGGCTATGTTGGTGAAGATGTAGAAAATGTATTGCTTAAGCTTATCAATGCAGCAGACGGAGATGTCAGTGCAGCAGAGCGTGGCATAATTTTTATTGATGAAATCGACAAAATTGGCCGCAAGGGAGAAAACACATCAATAACAAGGGATGTCAGCGGTGAAGGTGTTCAGCAGGCATTGCTCAAGATTCTTGAAGGTACACATGCTTCAGTTCCTCCACAGGGCGGCAGAAAGCACCCTAATCAGGAAATGATAGACATTGACACCACAAACATCCTGTTCATCTGTGGCGGTGCATTTGTAGGTCTCGATAAAATCATTGAACAGCGACTTTCTTCTTCTTCAATCGGATTCGGTGCAACAGGAACTCACCGTAGTGAAGAATCAAGCATGGAACTTTTGAACCAGGTTACATCAGATGACCTTGTAAAATTTGGAATCATTCCAGAGTTGATTGGTCGTCTGCCAATTACATGCGCACTCAAAGAACTTGACAGGGACGACTTGCTGCGCATTCTTACAGAGCCAAAGAACGCAATCACAAAGCAGTTCCAGACAAGTTTTGCAATTGATGACGTTGACCTTACATTCAACGATGAGGCTATTGCAGAAATTGCCGACATTGCAATCAAGAGCAAAACAGGAGCGCGAGGACTTAGATCCATTGTTGAGAAAGTTCTTCTTGACATTATGTTTGAAATTCCAAGTGTAAAAGGCAAGAAAAAGCTTACGATTACAAAGGATATCGTAAATCAAAAGGCAATTCCGTCTGCAGAATCCCTTTTGATAGATCAAAAGACTGCTTAAAGAAGCATAAACATCAAATATCAAAAAGCTCGGTAAAGATAATTTTACCGGGCTTTTTATTTTTCACAAATTGTCTTTAAAAGTGCAACAGTTTTTTCCGCAGTCTGCTGCCATGAAAACTTTTTTACACAGGCAATGCCGCCATCACTTAACCGTGTACGAAGTTCAGAATCTGTTACAACACGCTCAATGGCAGCTGCAAATTCTTCTATATTATCACTGTTAAAATACAAAGCATTGTCGCCTGCAATTTCACGAAGGGCACCTGACGAAGAACAAGCTACAGGCAAGCCACATGCCATGGATTCCATTACAGAAAGCCCTACTCCCTCTGTAACAGAAGGAAAAATACATGCATCTGCATTATGATACAGCTCAGGAAAATGATCATGCGGAAAGTACCCAGTAATAAAAATGTCGCTTGAAGCACTTGAAGCGCCAGCTTCTTTATGCACAATAGAACCATACTCCCCTTCACTACCTGCAAGGACAAGCCTGTGTGGAAGATGAGTCTTTTCCTTAAACATTGTAAAGGCACGTATTAGCTCAACATGTTTTTTTCTGTCGTCTACTATCCGGCTTGCATAGATCAGATAAGGCTTTTTTATTGCAAAGGGCTTTATGTCTACAGCACTGTTACCTGTAGTAACTATTGAACTTCCTGGATAGAATAGGCTGTGATCAATTCCATTATGAATCACCTGTATGTTTGGACAAGAAATTCCAGATTCTTCCAAATCTTTTCTAATATATTCACTGGCTGCAATTATGCAGTCAACCTTTGAAAGACCTTTACGGATATGCTTGCGGTACCATGAATCATCAGTCTTTTCAAAAAGATTGCTCACAATGTCATTAATAACTGCAACACCCTTTATCTTAAAGTTTACAGGCAGAATGCGAGAACCTGCAGGATACAGGATTGCATCGTAATTTCTTTTTTTACCGAAGGAATTTACCTTGAAAGCATGCCACAGACGCTCCAAAGCAAGGCTGTCAGGAATATTTACACTTGTGAAATTAAAGCTCTTGTCTCCGTTATATGTATATCTGTCAATTTCTGATCCGAATAATTCAAACTGAATGCCACTGTCCAAAGGAAGAGCGGGCACAAGAGACATAAGATACGCCCCCAAACCGGAACGTCCGTTATCACAGCCAAAGGTATCTATTCCAACTTTCATGGTGCTCAAAGTATATCACAAAACGCACTAAATGTGCTATACTCGATTCATGACAACAGATTTTTCACAATTAGGCATTGAACAGCCTCTTTTGGACAGACTTTCCGCAATAAACATTACAGAACCAACTGCTGTACAAAAAAAAGTAATTCCTCTCATTGCAGAAGGTTCACATCTTCTTTTTCAAAGCGAAACAGGAACAGGCAAAACATTTGCGTATCTTCTGCCACTAATACAGAAATTTTCAAAGCAAGAAAATCCTGACCGACATATTAATTTTCTTATAGCATCCCCTACTCTAGAACTTGCATCACAGATTAGAAATCAGATTAAGCTCATTTCTGACTTAAAATGCACTCTGCTCATCGGTGGAGCACCGCTCAGCCGACAGATAGAGGCATTAAAAGAAAAGCCTGCCATTGTAATAGGCGGTTCAGCCCGCATTCTTGAACTTATACACTTGAAAAAGCTTAAGACAGAAGGCATTGAAGCCCTTGTACTTGACGAAGCCGACAGACTTTTAAGCCCGGAACTAAGGGATGCAACAGAAGGCCTTATAGAACGTCTGCCAAAAAACATTCAGCTTATAGGTAATTCTGCAACAGTAAGCAATTATACAAAAAAGATATTGTTGAAGTCACGGGAAAAAGATGATATTCAGCTGGTAGAACTGCCTGCAGAAGACATTCTTAGAAAAAGAATTACACACTGGGCAATTTTTGCAGAACGCAGGGACAAAATAGACACCCTCAGGGCATTCATCAATGCAGAGAAACCTGAAAAACTCATTGTCTTTACAAGCCGCTCCGATCAGATAGACAACATAGTGTCAAAGCTCCAGTGGAAAAAACTAAACTGTGCAGGACTTAGTGCAAAAGCTGATAAAAAAAGCCGAAAGACAGCTTTTGATCAGTTTAAGGCAGGAAAAATACCGATTCTTGTAACGACAGACCTTGCCTCAAGAGGGCTTGACATTCAAGGCATTACACATGTAGTTCAGATGGATTTGCCTGAAAGTGAAGATTTTTTCATTCACCGTGCAGGGCGTACAGGACGAGCAGGAAAGACTGGCATAAACTGCGTAATCGGTGATGAGAGAGAAATGAACAGATATGCAGCTCTTGAAAAAAAACTCAAGCTTACAGTCTATCCAAAAGTCCTGTACGGAGGAAAAATTACAGCCCCGGAATAAGCAGTTCTGCAACTTTTACAAATAAAGGAATGGTTATAACACATCCTACAGAAGTTGCAGTAACCATAAGACCTGCATAAGAAGCATCCCTGCCGAATATGCAGGCAAAAGATGAGACGCTCATGCCAATAGGACATAAACTTGCAATCAGCACAACAAACAGCATTTCACGCACATTTGGAACTGACTGAAACACTTTCCAGACAATCACAATCAAAGCCACAGTTACTACTGAACACACAACAAGACGCATTGCAGTAACACGGATTACACCTACAGAATATGAAGATCCACTTTCATTTTTATAGCTTGCAAACAACATTCCAAGCAGGACCATGGAAAGAGCTGTATTCAAATCACTGATATAGCCTAAAGGACTTGCAATAACAGAAGGCAACTTAAATGGAAGGCAGAACACAATAATTCCAACCGTAACGGCAATTACATTCGGATTTGTAATAATCTTTTTCAGGCTGAATTTGTGTGACATTCTATATTCTCCAAATGTCCACAGATAGATGTTAAACACTGCAAGATAGCCCATGAGATAGAACACTCCGGTTGAACCAAACACACCCCTTATAAGAGGAATGCCAATAAAACCGCTATTGGTAAATATAACCCCCAAGCGCTCTATTTCATCACGAAGAAAAATCATGACAACAACGGTAAAAAGCAGATGAACAGCAAAGCTGAGTACAATCACAAATCCTAGCTGCTGAAGCTTTTCCATGCTGAAAGAAAAATTAAAAGCATTTATGATAAGGCAGGGATTCACAAAATAAAGCAGAAGTCGGCTCACAAACTGTGATTCCCTGTCACCGAATTTATTCCTTTTAGAAAAAAGGAATGCCAGCAAACAAATAATAAGCATTGTCAATAACTGTTTTGCAACGGTCAAACTCATAATGCCAAAGATTATTACTTTATAACCTTTTGTGCAAGACAATTAAGCCATCTGTAAAAGAGAGCCAGAACAATTGAAACAGCAAACACGGCGACAATAAAAAGCGCCACGTTGTAATATCCTGCTTTATAGACAGGAATCATGCTACCATTTTTATTATCATACAGAATGAAGCGGCATATATACAAAGCCATAAGGTTCATCATGTATGTTTCTAAAGACAAATTCCCCATAAACCTTGTAACAGGGTTTGAAGCATGATATTTTAGCATTATGACAAAAAGAAGGATTACAAAACTCATTGACTGAGGAATCTGCATGATGTATGTAAGCATTTTATTGGCAATGCCTGGACCTTTGCCGCTAAATTCAGTCCAATATCCAAAGTGCTCCTGAGCATACATTGAAAGCTTAAAAAGAGCAACAGTTATTGCAACAAGCAATAAAAGCTTTACCCAGTAAAAGTTTTTAAACCAGCTGCGTATTTGCTCTTCGTATTGAGCAAATAAAAGCCCTATAAAAAATGCAGGACTTGAATTTACCCACCACTCACCAGAAAACCAGAAGACTTTAAATCCCATCCACCACTTGGCCTTTGCCCATTCAGATCCAGAAAGCCACCAGTTTGGCTTTCCAGCCCACCAGGCCATGTGGCCGCTCACGCAAAATAAAAGCCCCTGCAAAACAATTATAAGTGCAATCAGCACAAAACAAACGCGACGACTCTTTATGTTTTTAAACAGCAAGTAAAATGCTGTATAAAGAACTGCGGCAACAACAGGATACCATGCATATTCATTCATGAGCGTAAGCCCCGTAAAATTGCATACCCACTGCATGACAGGCATTTTTGTTTTGATTATCAAGTGTCCTATCGCATAAAGAATGACATTTACGTAAAAAGGAATAAGCAGAACCTTAAGAACTCGTTTCTTCAGGAATCCGTTAAGATAGTCATTTTTTGAATTCAAGCTTTTTATAAGCCCGAATCCGGACCAAAAGAAAAATACTGCAACAAATAAGTAACCAGCATTGACAAAGAGGCTTATTATGCCGGGCTTACCTGCCCCACCCCATGACTGAAACGCCTGTTCCTGTGAAATATGATGAAGGATTACCCCTGTGGCAGCTATTCCCCTAAGGGCTTTACTAACCGCAAGGGATGATGAATCTTCATGAAACTTAGAACTCTTAAAACCAGCAAACTTGCCGCCCCATACAAAAAGCGCAATAAAAACTGCATAAACAACATAAGTTAAATACATAATGAAATTTCCTTATGTAAAAATTATAACACAGCTTTAGCACTTTAGCTTGAGTTTTTTTCGTATATGTTCCGGCAATTCATTCTTCTGTTTTGTTCCGGCAACAACTATAGTACGTTTTATTTTGAATCCAGAAGACACGAGAATCTCTTTTACAGAAGCAACAGCCTTTGTAGACTGTGCGCATAAAATATTAAATGGGAACGGCGTTGTACATGCAGTTACAACAAGAGCCTTTTTGCCTTTGTGTAACGGTTTAGGAATTCCCATTGGACTTTCCCCCATCAAGACACCTACAAGCCTGTCAAACAGACTCTTTAACTCTCCGCTCATGTTAGCCCAGTAGACAGGAGTGCCTACAACAATGACATCGCAATCCTTTACAGCACGTGCCACAGCATGAGCATCATCTTCAGGAAGGACGCAGCTGCCAGAGTTTCTGCACTTCATGCATCCAGTACACGATTTGAATGAGAGTTCATTTACATTAAAGAACTGTACAGTTCCAGCTTTTTTAGATACAGCATCATCTTCTATCAGATGAAGCATCTGCGATACCTTGCCAGCTTTACGAGGAGACCCGTTTAATATGACAACGTTCATCTTGCCACCACCGAAATCTTTTTTACGATTGACAAGGCCGTTGTCATCGCCGATGGCATCTCAGATGAATTAACTTTTTCAATGTTACCGTTAGAACCATCCACGCTGCCACAGCCAATGAATTTTAGTTCAATTTCATCTCCAGCTGTAAAGTTTTCGGGAATCTCTGCGGCATAAATAACAGAAGGCTGTCCGTTAACACCAGAAGTCTTTTTTGTATAAAAATCATTATAATCAAAACTTACGTTTATTTCTGCAAAAAGCATACAAGACTTTCCGTGTGTAACAGCGGAAAAGACAAGACCTTTGCCAGGAGTTGCAGACGTTACAGCATCAAGCTCATTGCCACTTTCATTTCCAGCTGCATGATACCACACAGGAAGAGATTCCGGTCTACCCTCCTTAGGACCAAAACGCCATCTTTTTTTTGAAGCACGTTCTGTAACATAAACTGTATGCACAGAGCCAGATTCTACAATCCAGAATGCCATCTGAGGTTGCTGCTTTTTATTCCAGCTTTCACCAGCTTCTATTTTAATTGCAATTTTAGTTCCAACACCTTCTGCAGGCAATGCAGCACAAAATAATGCTGCAAGAATACAAAAAACAGTTCTTTTTATATTGTAAATACTCATCTCGTTAGTCCTCCAAAAATATGTTTTTACACCATAAATCAATGTATCTGTCAGTATAGGCAGTGCCATCGTTCCAGTATTCGGCATCACTTTTTTTTAGAAGTACGGCTTCAATGCACCCCCAAAGCCCCGATACAAGAACCCCTACATCAAGCCTGGAATTTTCTGATTGAGCACGCCCTTCTTCAACAGCTTTTTGCAAAAGCTTTTCTCCCGTCCTGTTGCAGACATAGTATTCTTCAATCAGCTCTGGCTCCGCATCATCAGCACTCTTTATGCCCTGCATTACAAGAAGGGCCTTCCGCGGATTTTCAAAACACCAGTCACGAAATGTCCTTATTGACAAGATTATCTGCTCCACGGTTGATTCACTCTGCATGATGCTTTTTTCGATTCTCTCATTAAGGCTTTTCAAGCAGTCAAGACTTATTGCCTGAAAAAGCTTATCCTTATCCTTGTAATAATGATAGATTGACGTTGCTGTAATTCCACACACAGCAGCAATATCCCTCATGCCAATCTGCTCCGGATTTTTCTGCATGAGCAGTTCAAGAGTCTTCGCCTTGATGAGGGGAACAATCTCTGTATTTGCCGACCTCATTTTACCTCCGTTTATTATCTAACAACGATAATTTAACAATGTTATATTTTAAAGTCAAGTACCTCTCTTTCTACACATTCAAATGCTTGTCCAATAGTAAGACTTGAAAAACCGTTTTTATACGTGCTAGAATGTTCTACAAATGAGTGTAACAAATATATTGATAGTCGGTGTCGGCGGTCAGGGAGCACTTCTTGCCTCCAAGACGCTCGGACAGGTATTGCTTGATGCAGGTTATGACGTAAAAGTCAGTGAAGTTCACGGAATGAGCCAGAGGGGTGGCTCGGTAGTAACTTATGTACGCTACGGCGAAAAAGTCTATTCCCCAATCGTAGACAAAGGCGAAGCAGATTTTATAGTTTCATTTGAAATGCTCGAAGCCGCACGCTATGCTGACTATTTAAAAAAAGACGGACAGATAGTAGTAAACACACAGCAGATAGATCCAATGCCGGTAATCACCGGTGCGGCAGAATACCCAACAAACCTTGATCAGCTCATGAAAGAAAAGGGCATAAAAGTAGATGCATTGGACTGTCTTACGCTTGCACAGCAGGCTGGAACATCAAAAGCAGTAAACATCGTACTGATGGGACGCCTTTCGCGCTATATGGACTTTACAGAAGACAAGTGGCTTAGCGCAATCGAAAAGCTCGTAAAGCCACAGTTTCTTGAAGTAAACAAGAAAGCATTTAAACTAGGACGCGGAGAATAAAATGGCATTAAAATATTTTCAAAAAGACAGAGAATGCATGCCCCTTGAACAGCTTAGGGAGCTTCAGGGAAAAAGGCTTGTAGAAAACTTCAGGCACGTATACGAAAATGTAGAATATTACCGAAAAAGATGCGAAGAAGCCGGAGTTACACCGGATGACATAAAGGGACTTGAAGATTTAGACAAAATACCTTTCACATGCAAAGATGATCTTCGACAGACCTATCCTTACGGACTTTTTGCAGTGCCACAGAGTCAGGTAGTACGCATTCACGCTTCCTCAGGAACAACAGGCAAGCAGATTGTCGTAGGATATACAAAAGAAGACCTTGACATCTGGGATGAATGCACGGCAAGACAGCTTGTTGCAATTGGAGCAGACGAAAGCGACATAGTTCAGGTAGCTTATGGCTACGGTCTTTTTACAGGCGGTTTTGGAGTACACGGAGGAGCTACAAAGCTTGGCTGCCAGGTAATTCCAATCTCTTCCGGCAACACACAAAGGCAGATAACATTCATGCAGGACCTAAAATCCACAGTTCTTGCATGTACACCTTCGTATGCGGCATACCTTGGCGAAACGCTCAAAGAAATGGGGCTTACACCTAGCGACATCTGCCTTAAGGCAGGCATCTTCGGGGCAGAACCATGGACAGAAGAAATGAGGCGCGACATAGAAAAGTCTTTGGGCATTAAGGCTTATGACATCTACGGTCTTACCGAAGTAATGGGTCCTGGCGTTGCCTATGAATGCACAGAGCAAAAGGGAATGCATGTAAACGAAGACCACTTTATAGTGGAAACAATTGACCCTAAAACAGGAAAAAGGCTTCCTGACGGTGAAAAGGGAGAGCTTGTTTTTACTGCCATTACAAAAAAAGCATTCCCACTAATGAGATTCCGCACAAAAGATATAGGTGTGCTAAACAGGACACCTTGCTCATGCGGAAGGACATTCGTAAGAATGTCAAAGCCAATGGGTCGCACAGATGACATGCTCATAATCCGTGGAGTAAACGTATTCCCAAGTCAGATCGAAGGCGTTCTTCTGCAGAACGGATATCCGCCAAACTATCAGATTATTGTCGGCCGCGTAAACAACACCGACACCTTTGAGATTAAGGTAGAAATGACTGCTGAAAAATTCAGCGATGTCATTGCAGAAATTAACAAGCAGGAAAGAGACCTTCAGTCCGCCCTGCTCAATGTACTTCAGATAAAGGCAAAAGTTACGCTTGTCGCACCAAAGAGCATAGAGCGCTCGGAAGGAAAGGCTAAACGTATCATAGACACAAGAAAACTGCATGACTAAAGTCAATTGCAAGGAGTAAAAGCATGACGATAACACAGATTTCAATTTTCATAGAAAACAGAAAGAATGCACTGTCTGAGCTTACTAAAGTGCTTGCAGAACACCACATAAGCATGAGGACAATTTCAATTGCAGACACAAGCGACTTTGGCATAGCAAGAATAATCGTTGACAATCCTGTTCAGGTACAGGCGGCTCTTGAACGCTCTGCTTACATTGTAAAGGCAACTCCTGTAATCGCCCTTGAAATTCCAGACGAGGCAGGAAGCCTTAACAAGATTCTGAAGCTGCTTGCAGACAATAACCGTAACGTTGAATACATGTACGGCTTTACAGGACACAAATCCGGCAGTGCATATATGGTCATCCGCTGTACGGACATTGCCGAAACAGAAAGAGTTCTTGAACAGGCAGGAATCCACATGGCAAGTCAGGAAGAACTTAAGGAGATATAACTACAATGAGCTGTACTGCAGAAGAACTGGAACAGGCACGAAAATTTTTTGGCAACGATACGTATGCCACAAAGACAACGGGCATTAAGATCGATGACATAGGAGACCACAGTGCAAAATGCTCTCTTGCAATAACCGATGCGCATAGAAATGCTTATGGCGGTGTAATGGGAGGAGCAATCTTTACGCTTGCAGACTATGCATTTGCCGTAGCCTCCAATTTCAATGCAGTACAGACGGTATCCGTCTCAAGTCAGATAAACTTTACAGGCATGGCAAAAGGCAAAACACTGATTGCAGAATCATCGGCCATAAAAGACGGACGCACGACATGTCTTTACACTGTAAACATTACCGATGAACTGGGCACGCAGGTAGCTTTTGTAACCATAACAGGCATGAAGATAGGAAAATAGGAGTCTCGCATCAACATGAAAAGAACTCTATTCCTGATTTTAATCACAGCAATAATGATTATTTCCTGTATTAAATATCCATCCCCATAAAAGATTTATAAAAAAGCCCCGCACTGGCACAATCCAACGCGAGGGCTTTTTTTATTATGTCAACTATTACAACGCGCCGAACTTACACAACTGGGAACAGACTCCGCAGCCCACGCACAGCGTAGCATCGATGCAGGCCTTGCCACCCTTCATTGAAATTGCAGGGCAGCCAATCTTCATGCACATCTTGCATGAACGGCACTTTTCTGCATCAACCTTAAGGGCTGGCAATGGCTTTACACTCTTAAGGAGCACGCAAGGCCTTCTGCTTATGATAAGGCTCGGACCTTCAAAAGCAAGCTCTTCCTTAACAGCCTTTTCACATTCTTCTATATTATATGGGTCAACCACACGAACATGCTCAATACCCATTGCCCTTGCCAAAGCTTCAAGGTCAATGCGTCCAGCAGGATCACCATAAAGGTTCTTGCCAGTCGTAGGATTTTGCTGATGACCTGTCATGCCGGTAATTGAGTTGTCAAGAACAATCACAGTAGACGCAGACTGATTATATGCAATCGTAGCAAGGCCTGTCATGCCAGAATGAACAAATGTGGAATCCCCTATTACGGCAACAGACTTCTTTTCATTATCTGCACCACCAGCCTTGTTCCAACCATGAAGCCCCGAAAATGAAGCTCCCATGCACAAAGTAACATCCATTGCAGAAAGAGGTGCGACAGAACCGAGAGTATAGCAGCCTATGTCGCCCCATACAGTCACCTTAAGTTTGCTCAGGGCATAGAACATGCCCCTGTGAGGACAACCAGCACACATGATAGGCGGACGGACAGGAATGTTCACGCCAAGCTGAATGCCTTCAGCAACAGGCTTTCCGAATGCGGCTGCAATCTTGTTCTGGCTCAGTTCTCCGCAAAGACCGAACATATCCTTTCCATGAATTTCCACGCCGAGGTCTAATGTACGACAGAAGTTTTCTATAATCGGATCTAATTCTTCTATTATAATAAGCTTTTTTACACCTGAAGCAAATTCCTTTATCAGTTTTGCCGGGAGGGGATTTACCATGCCAAGCTTAAGAATTGAAGCTGAATTCCCCAAAACTTCCTTTGCGTACTGATACGATGTTGAAGAAGTTATGATTCCAATGTCAGCCTTTCCGTCATGAATAAACTGGGACTCAGCCTTTTCAATGCGGTTGATTCCGCTAGTCAAAGACCACTCCTCTATGTCCTTAAGCCTTTGCTCTACAAAAGGATGACGGCGGATGGCATTTGCAGGTGCCATTACGTATTTTGAAATGTTCTTTTCATAAGATTTACGAGGAATGTCCTGACGTTCAGAAGTCTCTACTATGCTTTGGCTGTGGGCAATGCGAGTGCACATCTTGTACAAAACAGGAGTGTCAAACTTCTCACTCACCTGATATGCCATGTCCATGAATACACGGGCTTCCTCGGAATCGCTAGGTTCAACCATAGGAATTTTTGAAGCAATGGCATGATGACGACTGTCCTGCTCGTTCTGGCTGGAATGCATTCCCGGATCATCAGCAACACCGACAACAAGGCCGGCATTTACACCTGTATAACTCATTGTAAAAAGAGGATCTGCCGCAACGTTAAGGCCTACGTGCTTCATGCCGCAGAAAGCACGCTTGCCTGCAAGGCTTGCACCAAAGGCAGTTTCAAGAGCTACTTTTTCGTTCGGAGCCCACTCACAGTATATTTCCTTATATTTTGCTGCTTCTTCGGTGATTTCTGTGCTGGGAGTTCCCGGATAACTGGAAACAACCGCACAACCACTTTCATATAATCCGCGAGCAGCAGCCGCGTTTCCTAACATCAGTTGTTTCATTTTTAAACTCTAGCAAAAGGCTTGAATGGTGTCAAGATTAGCCATAACAGCTTAAACACTTATTGCTTTAAATAAAATTTAGCATATAATGAAAATAATATGAAATCGGTATATCCTATAGGAAAGATGGTATATGAATACAGAACACGCAAGGGAATTTCGCAGGAGCAGCTGTGCGGAGACATTCTTGCTGTGTCTACATTAGCAAGAATTGAGAGAGGACAGCATAGACCTGACATAAAAACAGCCGAATATCTTTTTACGCGTCTTGGTCTTGCAGCCCCAGCAGGACTTGTTCCCATGACGAAAGTTGAATATGAGAGGTTTTGCATAGAAGTACAGATAAGACGCAATATAGGTGAAAGAGAGTATGAAATAAAGAGCCTGCTTGAACGCTATAGAAACTTATCGAAAAAGATGAATATTCTTGAAGAGCAGTTTTATAAGCTGTACCATGCCATTTATGCGTATGAAAAAGAAGGCCTCAGTCATGAGAAAACCAGAGAATTATTGATAGAAGCTATGCGGCTTTCATTTGAAAACTATAGTCTTAATACGGATTTGACAGGTCATCTCTTGTCAGAAACTGAAATTGTTACCTTAAATAATATTGCAAGCGAAACATATTTTATTGGAGAAAAAGAAAATGCTATAATGCTTATGACATTTCTAAAAAATTATTTACAAAATCCAATATTTGAAAGTGAAATAAAAACAGCACTATACAGCATGATTTTATTTAATCTTTGCAACTGGATTGGCTTTGAAGGACGGCATTTAGAAAGTCTTGCTCTTGCAGAAGAAGGCATATCTTTTGACACTACTCATGGAAGATTAAATTATTTTCCCTTTCATATATTCAATAAAGGATATTGTCTTTCGATGCTTGGACAAAAAGATGAGGGGAAAAAATACATAGACCTTGCATATCGCAACTTTGAGGTAATGGGCAGGCATGAGTTGGTAGTACAAACAGCTTCAGAAGTAAACAGACTATTTGGCTTTAACTTTAAAGAAGATTGAAATTTGCCAAAAATGCTCTGTTGTTTATTTTGCAATAGGTGTATCATTAGTGACATGAAAAGGTTTATTTTATTTTTATTATTGGTTTCTGAAAGCTTATGTCTATATGCTAAAGGTAAAACTGCGGATATTGAAATGGTTCGTGTTTCTGGTACAACTGTTATAGGAAATCCTTCTAACGGCATTTGGGAGGATGAAGGTGTTTTCTGTGCAAAGCGGACACTTAAAATTTCAGATTTCATGATTGGAAAATATGAAGTTACAAAACAGCAGTATAGAGAAACAATGATGTTCAACGAACTTGGATTACAGGCTGACCCAAGTATATCAACATCAAATATTCTGGTAGTAAAATCTGAAAACGATGATAAAAGAGCTGTAGAAAATGTAACATGGTATGATGCCGTTTATTTCTGTAATCTACTGAGCGAACAGCATGGTTATAAAAAGGCTTATGTCATTACAACTCCTAATGTTTCAAAAGGACACCTTGTAAATGCTACTGTAAAAACCGTATCGGATGCAGACGGTTATCGTTTGCCTACAGATGTAGAATGGGAGTTTGCCGCAAGGGGTGGTAATCCTGAGAGTCCAGAGTGGTACTATACATATTCTGGAGTAGATTCAAATGAAAAATCTTATCCTGTAAAAGATACAGCTCTTGATACGGTTGGTTGGTATATATGCAATACAACAAATGGTGGTGTGTCTGTTGATGATCCTGAAGCTTTTGCGGAATATCTTGAAAGTGTTGATGCAGCTCTTCAAAATGGAGAACTTGATGAAGTTCCTTTTACAGGTTTTACCGCACATCAAGTAGGGTTGAAAGCTCCTAATTCTTTGGGCATTTACGACATGAGTGGCAATGTCTGGGAATGGTGCTGGGATTACTGGACTGCAAAGATAACAAAAAAGACTCCTGCTACAGGAGTTACATCTGGTTCTTTGCGTACAAGAAGAGGTGGCGGATGGTTTGCAGAAGCCTCTTTTAATAATGTTGCATCTAGAGGAAAAGATTTACCTTCTGAAAAAGGTGATGTTATGGGATTCCGTGTTGTACGTACTATAAAGGAAAAATGAACATGAAAAAGATTTTATTTGTAATTACTTTATTGATTGGAAGCCTTGCAAAGATTGCGGCTTCTCCTGCAGCAATTAATTTTGACAATCTTCCTAAGAATGATAAATTTCAAAGTCTGCTTCTGGATTTTGGAAACGCGTATGAAGCCATTAAGTTTCCTTATGTACAGTCAAAGGCATTGAATGTTCAGGCGCCTTCAAGGGCAACAGAACTTGAAGCTGCAAAAAAATTGTACGAATTTTTGGAAAAACAAAAAAAGTCAAACTATGACATGGAAGTATTAAAGCTGCTTACCATGCGTTGCCTGTACAACTTTGACGAACTAAACTCTTCCAAAATGGAAAAAGAATTTTCCAGAATAAACAAAAAGTATTCTAAGAATGCAGAGCATCACTGGGTTTACGGAAATTTTCTTGTTACGGCAGGTAAGCCCGTAGACGGAATGAAGGAACTGGAAAAATATCTTGACATGAAAAATGGCATGATCGGCTCATTTTTCATTTATGATTATGCATACGCACAGTTTTTGAGCAACATGCCGTTGAGCGCTTATTACACCATTACCAATGGCGGCAGCATTCCCGAAAAAGAAATTGACAATGTTCAGCTTTTAAATCTTATAAAGAACTTGATAAAGGAAAGTTCTTCTTCTGAAACTTATACAAAAGAACAGGTTTGGAAAGTTTCTCAGAAAAAGGATGAATGGAATTATGTTTACAGCACTATGCTTGGCATTTCCATTCCATGTAAGGATAATTGGGGGTTGAAACTGCAGCCATTTACTTCAAAAACACCTGCCGTATGCATTCTTAATCCTAATGATTTTTCTGTGGCAGGAAATAAGGTTGGCATAAGCGTGCTGTTGCTTGCATATCCAGAATCTTTGTATGATGATTCAGTCAAGCAAAATTATGTGAATATGTTCAACACCAAAGGAAGAAGCATTGTAAAAATAAGCGATAATGATTTTGAAAGATATGAGATAGAAGATCTTTCAAGATACAATGACGTGCGTAAAGGAGCACGCTGTTATCTTTATATTTCAAAAATACAGCCGAATAAATATGCAGGAGCCATGTGTGAACATTCTTTTGATTTCTCCAGTATAAAGAAAGATAACGATTCCAATGAGCCTTCATATTTCAAGTTTGAACCTGCACAGAACCGCTTGAACGAGCCTGTAAACATCATCATTCTTGTGGATTCCTGCAATGCTCTTGCAGAAGAAACAGACAAGCTTTTGGAAGATATGTTCAAACGCTCTGTATTCAAGTAGTCCTCGACCTGAAAAATCTGCTGAACTTAAAGGAATTTGTTTCATATCTGCATGAAGCTGTTGAAGCGTAAAAAAATAGAATTAACAGCCCCATTGTTCAACAGCTTCAATATCGTTATAATGGATAGACTTTTATATCAGAGGATTTTCAGTGTTTCTAAAAAGTCTTGAAATATTCGGTTTTAAATCATTTGCAGACAGAACTCACATCAATTTTGCAGACGGAATTACAGCATTGCTTGGTCCAAACGGATGCGGAAAAAGTAACGTAGTTGATGCAATAAAATGGGTTTTGGCAGAAAATAAATCTAAAAATCTCCGTGCAGCGTCAATGGAAGACGTTATCTTTAACGGAACAGAATCTCGTCCTGCCCTTTCCATGGCAGAAGTAACCCTTACAATTGCAAACGATAACGGTCTTCTTCCACTTGACGATACAGAAATATCAATAAAAAGACGGCTTTACCGTTCTGGAGAAAATGAATATTTCTTAAACGGAACTCAAGTTGGTGCAACAAACATAAGAAAGCTGTTCATGGATACCGGTATCGGCAAGTCAGCCTATTCAGTAATGGAACAGGGAAAAATTGACCAGATTCTTTCTTCAAAGCCAGAAGATCGCCGTTATTTGTTTGAAGAAGCAGCTGGAATCAGCCGCAGCAAGGCAGAAGTTGCAGAAGCTGAAAGGGAACTTGAAAAGACACGTGCAAATCTTGCCCAAATAGACATTGCACTTGCAGAAACAAAAAGAAACTACGAAACTCTTAAAACACAGTCAGACAAGACTACAAAATACAGAAAACTCAACGACGAAAAATTTGAGTATGAACTTGACATTCAGTTGCTGCGTCTGAAAGGCTTTTCACAGGAAAAGGCACGCCATCAGCATGACATTGAAGAAGCAGAACAGAAAAGGGACGAAGCTGCCCGTCAGATTGAAGAAATTTACAACAATCTTAGCGAAAACACTGACAAAATCAAGGAACTGCAAGAAACAATCAATAAAAAGCAGATGGAAGTCGTAAAAATCAGTTCCGAGCATTCCGCACAAAAGTCAAGACTTGCAGAGTTACGCATTCAGCAGAGCGGCATGAAGGAAAAGATTGGTCAGATTGAAAACAGAATCAAAAACATTCAGGAACGTATAGACGGCTACAACGAAGACATAGACAGCCTGAATTCCGAACTTTACGACAAGAATAAACAACTTGAAGACATTACAAAAAACATAGACAGTTTCGTAGAGAACATCAAGCAGTCTTCAATTCAGATTGAAGAAAATCAAAGGCTGACGGCCGAAAACAACAAGAAAATCCACACTCTTGATGACCAGAGGGCGGATCTTCAAAAGCAGCTTACAGCCATTACCGAAGACATTGTAACGGAACTCGATGCTAAGCTGAAAAATGCTGGATATTCATCTTCTGCAAACAAAAAGGCAAAGGAAGATGTCTCTACTATCCTTGAAAAAATCAAGATCTATGCATCAGGACGTGCAAACATTTTTAACGACTTTGCCTCCCTGCCGTCTCATTCAGAAAAAGATGCAGCTCAGTTCAGCAAAGATGCAGTCGCAGCCTTTACTGAAATAGGCAAAATGCTTTCTGAACTTTCAGAGCTAATTGCCGCATACACAAAAACAACACCTCAGTTTATCGATGATTTTCTTTCTCCAGAAGGAATAATCACCAAAAAGCGGAATATTGACCGCTCTATAGAAGACAATCTTTCGTTCATTCAGACAATATCAGAGCAGAACGAAGAACTTACAGCACTGAACGAATCTTTAAACAAGAAAATTGAAGATTATAAGAGTACCCTAAACAAGCTGCGTATAAATCAGGCTGAGATGACACAGCAGATTACATCCTGCGAACAACAGATTTCTACTCACAGAAAAATGCTTGCGTCAGAAGAAACAGTCCTTAAAGAGCAGAAAGATGATCTGTTCAACGAAATGAAGCACAAGGACGAGATGGATGAGCAGATTGAAGAGACGGAAGAACTTATTGCAGAGCTTGAAGAAAAAGGTGTTGCTATTACAAAGGAACTGAACAGCCTTGACGAGCAGATTGCAGAATGCAACAGCAAGATGAGCGGCAAGGAAAGCGCCTTAAAGAAAAAGCAGGAAGAAAAGAACAAATATCAGGCACGGCTTGAAAACCTGAGCATGTCCATTGTCCAAAATGATACGGAAATTCGCAATGTTAAGCAGAACTTTCAGGACAATTACTCGCGCGACCTTATGGAATTTGAAGAGCGCATGTACACGATTACAGCGACATCAGCAGAATTGCGCGAAAAACTTGCTGCAACCAGACAGAAAATTGCAGATTTAGGTCAAGTCAACCTCATGGCAATAGAGATGTTTGCGGAAGAAAAGGAGCGTTACGAACGCCAGCAGGCAAGCTATGATGATACAAAGAAATCTCTCGAAAACCTTGTACGAGTAAGCGAAGAAATCAGAACAAAGTCATCAGAACTGTTCTTGAGTACATACAACAAAATCCGCAGGAACTTCCACAACATGTTCCGAAGGCTGTTCAACGGAGGCGGACGTGCGGAACTTCGCCTTGTAGACCCGGCAAATGTTCTTACTACCGGTATTGAAATTTTCGCACAGCCGCCAGGAAAAAAGCTTGTAAACATTTCGTTGCTTTCCGGTGGTGAAAAGACAATGACGGCCATGGCCCTGCTGTTTGCCACTTATCAGGTACGTTCAAGTCCGTTCTGTCTTTTGGATGAAATTGACGCAGCCCTTGACGACAAGAACGTTTCAAGTCTTGTAAATGCACTGAGGGCTTTTGCAAACGTCAGCCAGTACATAGTAATTACTCACAACAGAAAAACCGTTATGGGTGCTTCCAGCATGATCGGTGTAACAATGCAGGAAAGCGGAATTACGAGTGTCGTACAGCTTAAGCTTGATGAAGATACAATAAACGGAAAGGCTACTTTTGATGATACTGACACATTTGAAGAAGAAGACATTCCTGAAGAAGAAGGTATTGTAATTCCGCCTCGGCCTCCTAGACGAGAGCACAATCCTGATGGTACTCTAAAGACAGAAGAATCCGATTCTTCTGAAGAAACGGATTCTTCTGAAAAAGACTCTTCTAATGTAGATGATTCAGAAGATAATCCACAAGTTGAAGGACAATCTGCCGAAAATATAGAAGAGACGGAAGAAACTAATGGAAATAATTGACAACATAAAGGCTAATGCAGAGGATTTTGTCAGAAAAAACAGCAAACTCACGGCTGTAATCCTTTGCATTTTCGTTTTTCTTTCACTTGCCGCAATTTTTATTCTGATTGGCAGTACCGGCAGCAACAAAAAAGTAAAGACTATCAGTCTTCCGGAAGAAGTTTTCACTAAAAAAGACGAATTCATGCCTCCGGCCGACATAAAAATGACGGAGGACTATTATTTTTCACGCATTGCAGGAGATTCATGGAGTGATGAAGAACTAAACAGATGGTTTTCAATGCCAAATGATTCAAACATGAAAGCTCTGGAAGATGCAAATGACAAGCTTATAAACAAAATAACGGAGGCCGCTCCTTGAAAAAGACAACTCTTCTTATTGCATTACTGGCATTTTCTTTTACAGCAACACTTAATTCGCAAGAACTTGAGACGCAAGAAATAATAAAGGCTGTTCCGTCTCGTTCCGTTACATTGCAAAAAAATCAATATCTTGACGTTGTATATCCTGGAACAGGATGGATTTATCTTGGTGAAATAGACGCTACTTCTCTTTTAAAGTATTCGGGACGCAAAATGAATGAAGAAACAACGTCCTTTACATTGCGGGGACGGGAAGAAGGTTCTGCCCTACTCCACTTTTTCAAAAACGATGCCCTTACCGGGGAATATATCGATGACTATCTAGCAGTAACGGTACAGGGAGCAAGCAGAACATCAGATCACATAAAAGCTCCAATGTATGCAGACATTGTACCTCCGCGTCCATCATTTACGGAATCTGTAATTCTGGCAGAAGCAATTGAACAGCATACAGAACATGAAGAGGAAGTTGTTTCAAACATTGAAAAGCCTGTTGAAGAAAAAAAGGCAGAAGCAGAAAACATACACGTTTCAGAAAAATCTTCATCAAAGGGTGCAACTGTAATTCAGAATACATCTTCCAGCGAGAAAACTCCAGCCCAGAAAGCCGAACAAAACAATGTAAAGCAGGAAACAAAGGTCTCCTCCCCTACAGTTAATACAGACAATCTTTCAGCAGATGAAATTCTTTCAATGGCACAAGACTCATTCAATTCAAAAGAATATGAAAAGTGCCTTGCATATCTTGATGCGTTTTTTGAAAAGACGGAAGGCAACATTGACGAAGGCATGTATCTTCAGGGAAGAACTCTCGAATCGCCATCTGCATTCCGTGACATAAAAAAATCACTTTCCATTTACAAGGCAATCGTACGCCAGTACCCTGAAAGCAATGTATGGGAAAAGGCAAACGAACGCATAACGTACATAGAACGTTTTTATTTTGACATACGCTAATCTGTTGAAGCAAAACATTATTTTCTATATACTATGCTCACTTAATCATTTTAACTAAAACTTAGGGGTTATATATGTTGGACTATAGATTCATCAAAGAAAATCTTGCTGCAGTAAAAGAAAACATCAAAAACAGAAACATGACTGCAGATGCAGATATAGTAGTAAAGTTGTTTGACGAGCATACATCGCTTATTACTCAGTTGCAGGCTCTTCAGCAGAAGCGTAATGCAAATGCAGCTTCCATGAAGCAGAAGCTTGATGATGAAACACGCAAAAAATATGTAGAAGAAGGTAAAAACCTTAAAAATGACATTGCCGAAATGGAAAAAAAGCTTGCAGAAGTAGATGTGAAGCTTGACGAAGCTGCAAGACAGATTCCAAACATGGCAAATCCTGCTGTTCCTGTAGGAAAAGTAGATACAGAAAATCTTGAAGTAAAAAAAGTCGGAACTCCACGCAAATTTGAATTCAAGCCAAAGGATCATGTACAGCTTGGAGAATCCCTTGACATTATCGATTTTGACCGTGGTACTAAAGTTTCAGGTCCAAAGTTCTACTATCTCAAAAACGAAGCTGTATTCCTTGAACAGGCTTTGATTATGTACGCACTTAATACACTGCGCAAGCATGGATTTACGACATTCATTACTCCAGATGTCGCGCGTCAGGAAATTTTGCAGGGAATCGGCTTTAATCCACGCGGAAACGAAAGCAACGTATACTGTATTGAAGAAGAAGGCACATGCCTTGTTGCAACTGCAGAAATTACACTTGGCGGCTACCACTCAGGCGAAATCCTTGACAAGTCAAAGCTTCCTCTCTTCTACTGTGGTCTTTCACACTGTTTCCGCCGCGAAGCTGGCGCTGCAGGACACTTTAGCAAAGGTTTGTACCGCGTACACCAGTTTGACAAAGTTGAGATGTTTGTATACAGTCTTCCAGAACAGAGCGATGAAATTCATGAAAAGCTCCGCATGATTGAAGAAGAAATCTTTACAGGTCTTGGTCTGCCATTCAGAGTTGTAGACACATGTACAGGAGACTTGGGTGCACCTGCTTACAGAAAATGGGATTTGGAAGCATGGATGCCTGGTCGTGCAGACGAGGAGCACCCAGACGGAGACTATGGCGAAGTAACTTCAACATCAAACTGTACTGACTATCAGGCTCGCCGCCTTAACGTAAAGTACCGCGATGATGACGGAAAAAACAAGTACGTACACATGCTCAACGGAACAGCTATAGCAGTAGGTCGCGCAATGCTTGCAATTCTTGAAAACTATCAGAATGCAGACGGTTCAGTAACAATTCCAGAAGTTCTCGTTCCATACTGCGGATTCGATAAAATAACCCCTAAAAACAGTTAAAAGGAGCTGAAAATGAGAAAACAGACCAACTATGCACACTCTATTTTTCTTGTTGTACTTTTAGTCGGTCTGTTTGCTTTTGCAGCCATCCTAAAGCTTACAGTATCATTCTGCATACCGCTCACTGTAGCAGCGATGCTTTCTTTTGTATTTTATCCTGTATGCAACAAGCTCAAGAAATTTCACATTCCATGGGCACTAAGCATATTTTTATGCATTGCCGTCATACTGATAATGTTCTATTTCATAGGAACGCTGCTTATAAGTTCGATAAGGACAATACTTAGTACGTATCCCAATTACGAAGACAGGTTTACTGCAATATACAAGGTGTTTGCAAATACATTCAGGATATCTTTCGATGAAGATTTGTCGCTGTTCAACAACCTGTGGAATTCTTTAAATGTACGCACCATGGTTCAGAATCTTGCAATTACATTCAGCAGCAGTCTTGTATCATTTTCAAAAACAATATTTGTCGTAATTCTTTTTCTTGTATTTCTTCTGTTTGAATTTGAATCGCTAAAGACAAAAATATCGCTTGCCTTTTCAGACGAACAGACCAATCAAAAAATCATGACAATTGCAAGAAACACTGTTACTGAAGTAACTCACTTTCTTTCCATTAAGTTCATGGTTTCTCTACTGACAGGATTAATAGTCTTTTTGGGAACTTTTGCAATAAACATGGATTTTCCAATAATATGGGGATTTCTTGCATTCATACTAAACTTCATTCCCACATTCGGTTCAATAATTTCTTGGTCACTTACAACATTGTTTGCAATACTCCAGTTCTATCCTACTTGGGGAAAAATAATTTTTGTAGCTGTCCTCGTACTTAGCGTAAACATGATACTCGGAAACATCATTGAACCTCGATGGGAAGGTACAGACCTTGGAATTTCTCCGTTAGTAATTCTCGTAAGCCTGTCTTTCTGGGGCTGGATGTGGGGATTCGTCGGAATGGTTCTCGCAGTTCCTCTAATGGTAATCATAAAAATCATTTGCGAAAACATAGACATCTTACGTCCGGTTGCCATCATTATGGGCACAAAGAAGAGGACTTCAGAAAACAAAAATGCTTAAAGCATGATATGCTTAAAGGGGCTTTTTTTCCTGCAGAAAACGAAAGTCTTCGGCTTTCATGCCTTTGAAATTACATAGAAAACACTGAATGTCACCTTCAGCGTTTGCATAAGTATCCGCAACAATTATTCCTACGGTTATTGTTCGTCTCAATATGGGACTTGCACCTATCGGAAACTTAAGGCAAAGCTTGTATTCATTGCCGACTTTAAGGGAATCCAGCTGATTCATGCATCCGAACACAATCTTTTCCGTGTCAATATAAATTATGTCAAGTGGTTCTGCAGTTCCTTCCACTGCTACAGTAAGAAGCCTTTGGCACAAGTATCTTGAAACACTGATTAAAAAAGAAATATCATCATTTTCATGAATCTCGATGCGGTATGCAAAGCGCTCAAACAAATCCTGTGCAGTAGACTGCAAGGCAGCCTCTACAGAATTCCATTTTGGAACCGAAAACAGGACATAATCCTTCTTTGGATACGCTTCGATTGAAACACTTTTATTTCCATGTGCAGAATATGAAATGACAGCAGTCATTGCATTTTTGGGAACAACTTTGCGTGCAGCGACACGCATAAGCTTTTGAGGCACTTCAATAAAATAGCCGTACTGGTTTTCAACAAGAGTGTTTATAAAGTAAAGTCCTACATGATTATAATAAAATGAAATTTTGACAGACTTTCCTACCATAGGCAAAAGATTTCTTACATTATTGCTCATGCGCAGAGTTTCTTCACCGGCAACATACACATCACTGGCATTCACAACTACAGGAAAAACCTGTGTAGAATCTTTCTCATGAATGGTCACAGTGACAGGAGTTGCATTTTCTTTCATATAATCAAGTACAATACTTCGTTCTATAGTATTAAGACCTTCAGTTAAATTCATTTGTTGCTCTCCCTTATTATGTATTCAATCTGATGAATTTTCCAATTCGGTCCAGACTTTGCAATGTACAAATTTATATCTGCATGAGTTTCATCATTAAAAAAAAGCCGTACAGGACACTGACATTCATTTTCATTAATAAAAGGTTTTCCCAAAACGTAATCCGTCATATCTCTAAAAGAAAGCTTTTGCTTTTCAAGGTTATATCGGAACAAAACCAGTGTATAGGTATATCCGCTCATGATATACTTGTCAGGAGAATCATTTTTTAAAAGTGCCTGGCAGAAAGAATCTATAGCCGTTTTTTGTGCAGCATTATATGCAGTAACATCAAGTTCCGGGAAATTTGGCAAGGAGGGATATTTCAAGACAGAAGCAGATGCCTGTTCCGTCAATTCCTGCGATAAAATAATCAATACAGGATCCTTTCCAACATCTTTAGTTATGGAATTATATTCCTGTGCAGAAACAGGAAGTTCTTTTGCCCATGAAATTCTGCTTTCGAGAATGACAGCTTCTTCACGCAGGGTACAGGAATTATGAACATCAGAACTTTTTCTTGAACACGAGCTGCACACACAAAAGACAATCATGCAGCAGGCATACAGCATGCATTTAGCACGCAGATACTTTTTTGGCTTTAGCATTTGTCATAATTATACAAAAGCACTTTATAAAAGTCCATAATTCTATTGTAAAAAACAATATGAATGGATATTATAAGAAGTATCTATTTCTACAAAAGAGGTTTTTATTATGGCGCTTACTTTGGCTGAAAAAATTATTCAGAAGCACATCATTCCGGGAAGCTGCAACTTTACTGCAGGAACTCCAATTGAAAGAGGTCAGGACATTGCAATAAAAATTGACCAGACCCTTACGCAGGATGCAACAGGAACAATGGCATACTTGCAGTTTGAGACAATCGGTGTACCACGCGTAAAAACAGAAGTAAGCGTAAGTTACGTTGACCACAACACCCTTCAGACAGACTTCAAAAATCACGACGACCATCGTTACCTTCAGTCTGTCGCTGCAAAATACGGACTGTATTTTTCACGTCCAGGCAACGGAGTCTGTCATCAGGTTCATATAGAACACTTTGGAAAACCAGGCAAGACACTTCTTGGTTCAGACAGCCATACACCAACAGGCGGTGGCATCGGAATGATTGCCATTGGAGCTGGAGGCATTGACGTTGCAGTAGCAATGGGCGGTGGAGCATTCCATCTTGCCATGCCAAAAATCTTTGGTGTAAAGCTTACAGGAACACTCAAAAAAGGAATTAGTGCAAAAGACATTATTCTTGAAGTACTCAGACGTGAAACTGTAAAAGGTGGCGTAGGTGCAATTTACGAATATTTTGGCGAAGGAGTTGCAAGTCTTACTGTTCCTCAGAGAGCGACAGTAACAAACATGGGTGCAGAACTAGGAGCAACATGTTCTGTATTTCCAAGCGATGAGACTACAAAAAACTTTCTTGAAAGCATGGGCCGTCCGCAGGACTGGACGGAACAGAAAGCTGACGATGGTGCAAAATACGATAAGATAATAGAAATAAACCTTTCTGAACTTGGGGCAATGGCAGCTTGTCCTAATTCACCTGATGCCGTCAAGTCTGTAAAGGAATTGAGTTCTACAAAAGTCACTCAGGTTGCAATCGGAAGCTGTACAAACTCTTCTCTTGATGATTTGCAGGCAGTAGCCGCAATTGTAAAAGGCAAGCACATTGCTCCTGGTGTAGAAGCAGGCATTGCTCCAGGAAGCCGCACTACCCTTCTCATGGCCGACAAAGCAGGCATTCTCGGAGACCTTATAAGAGCAGGATTCCGCATTCTGGAAAGTGCCTGTGGACCTTGTATTGGCATGGGCTTTGCTCCTAACTCAGAAGGAGTTTCACTGCGTACATTCAACAGGAACTTCAAGGGACGCTCAGGCACAGCAGATGCAGGCATTTACCTTGTAAGCCCAGAAACCGCTGCCGCAAGTGCAATTACAGGATTCATAACGGATCCTACAACCCTTGAATATAACGACCCTGCATTTACCGAAGCGGGTCGCGTTTCTCTCCTCGAAGGAAAAGACGCTCGCCTTTCGCTTGATGAAATAAAGGCCGATGCACGCGACGAAGGAATGCTCATTCCTCCACTAAGCGAAAAAGAAGCATCTCAGGTTGAAATACTCAGAGGACCTAACATCAAGCCTTGTCCTCCTTGCAAGGAATGTGCAGATTCACTCAAACTGCCAGTACTGTTAAAAGCAGGAAACAATGTTTCTACAGACGACATTATGCCGGCAGGAACAAAAGTCCTTCCGTTCAGAAGCAACATTCCAGAAATCAGCAAGTTTACTTACGAAAGAATTGATGCAGATTTCTACAAAAAGGCAGAAGCCATCAATTTCTCTGGATGTTTTGTAGTTGGAGCTGAAAACTTTGGACAGGGCTCAAGCCGCGAACATGCAGCACTTGGTCCAATGTACCTTGGAGTTCGTGCTGTAATTACAAAGAGTTTTGCAAGAATTCACAAAGCAAACCTCATAAACTACGGAATTCTTCCAATAACATTCAAAGATCCTGCTGACTACGACAAGATTGAAGCCGGAGATACACTTGAAATTACAAACATTTTTGACAGCCTCAAAAATGCAAAGAATTTTACGATTGTACTGCACAAAAACAGCGGAACTGTCAGCATTGAAGGTGTAAACGACCTTGCAGAACGTTCACGCAACATACTGCTTGCAGGTGGTCTTGCACGCTATACAAAGAACGGAGGTCAATAATCGCACGGGAACCTTGAAAAACTTCTGGTTTTCGAGGTTCCCATATTTTATTTTATAGAAGAATTTGACAGGGATTTTTCCCTATATTATAATAAGAGTAAGACTTTGTACTTTAAGAAGGACTACAGCTTATGGTAAAGATACATAATATTATGGAAGAGCAGGTCATAAATCATGTAAATGAACTTTATGATCAGGTAAAGGCAAAAGGAGCAGTCTGGCTTACGTGCGACTGCGAGAACTGCCGACTGGACACAATAAATTATGTCTTGAACCGGATTCCGCCCCGTTATGTCGTAAGCGGTCGTGGAGTAACCCACAATAATGCTGTGGTCCTTGCAGATTCACAACTTTCAATCGACATCGACAGATATGCCCTTGAAGGAATGAAACTTGTAAGTGCGTCAAAGCGTCCTTATCACAAGTCTACGCTAGATGCACACGTTCAGGAAACCGCAGCAAAACCTGTCTTTTACTTTCCAACTTTCACAGGGAATGTTTACGATGGATCGACATTTGAAGCCCTCACTGATGTTGAGCTGGTACTAAAACTCGGAAATGAAAAGGCTACTATGGTTGACTCAGGATGGAGCAATCCGTTCAAGACATTTGCAGGCTCAAACGGTAGCTTTACATTTTGGGTTGCACCTATTCCTGCAGAACATGACAAGGAAAACAAAGATTTTGTCTTTACTCTAGAAGCAACACTCAACGGATACAATCCTGTAACATATTCGTTTGACGTTCCTCTTGTAAGTGAAAAGAAGGATCGCATTCAGTTAAATTCTGTTTACAGTTTAAAAACGCAGGACATCTTCATGTTCCGTACAGATGTTGTAAACGAACTTGAATAAAACAGACATGGAGAACAAGTAAATGCCATTTATTAATTCAAAAGTAACAGTACCGTTAAGCGAAGAAAAGAAAGACGTGCTTAAGGCAGAACTTGGAAAGGCAATTTCCATTCTAGGTAAGCCGGAGTCCTATCTTATGCTTGGTTTTGAAGAAAATTATTCTTTGTTTTTTGCTGGAAAAAAGTTGGACAAAGGAGCTTTTGTATCGGTACAGTTATTCGGAAACACGAATTCTGACGCCTGTAGCAAGATGACGGCAAAAATATGTGACATCTTCAAGAAAGAGCTGGACATTCCAGGAGACGCAATTTATGTCACATACCAAGGAATAAAAGACTGGGGTTGGAACGGAAATAATTTCTAAAATATAAGCTAAATTGCCCGAAAGGGCATTTTTTTTTACCTATTGTAGCAATATATCACAGTAAAACGTAAATATATGCAAAAACCAATATTATTTTGCTATATTTTTTAAATTTCACAAAGAATGGTGTTGACAAACAGTTTGAAAATCACTAAAAATGTATGCCCATTTTAACAAAAAAACTCATTGACTAAAATATTCATTTTTGTAATAATGAAAATATCATGGGTGTTCAATCAGATTCAGCATTGTCAACAGCATACAGCCTGATACTCTCAGGAGACATTCAGCAGGCAAAATCGTTACTAGAAGATACCCTTCCAGCAGACTTTGACAACAAGGATCTTGTCTTTGCAATTTTATGCTGCAAAATCTGGTTACAACACTTTGAAACAATCAGATCAGCAGAACCTTTTGAATATGGTGAGGCAATCATTAATTACTGGAAAGACTTTGAGGTAAACGTCATTGCCCGCGAAAAGGAACCTCCGCTGGAAGAAACACTGTATGTATTCAACAAAGTCATTTTTTCGCTTGCATTGGACAAATACAGTAAGGTTTATGATGATTCTGATAAAAAAATACATGCAGAAGTCTGTAGAAAAATGGGGCTGTGTCACAAGAAACTTGGCAACTATGAAGAAGCCCTTAAATTTCTTACAGAAGCAAATAACACCATGCAGGGATTATCTTATATTCTTGCAGAAATGGCAGACTGCTATGATTTATGCGGTGAAAACAAGCTTGCAAAAGTAATTTTCAGGGAAGCTTTCTTTGCGGATCCCGAAAAAATCGACATTGCTCTGCTCGACTCACCTTTAATTAAAAAGCTGATAGACAAGGTTTCTGCAAAGGGATACAAAGGACGAGAATTACTCGAATGGATTCCTGTCTACGGTACATTATACGGAGTATTTAATATCCGAAGGACACTTAAATCGCAGGAAGTCGGACGGCTTAAGCAGGACATCTATGCAAAGGAAAATGAAAATAAAGATCCTGTAAACAGCCAGCTTTTAAAGCCTAGGCTTTTAAACATGTATTTCTGGCTGATTGATTATTATGATCTTTCACAGGAAATTACAAGGATAAAGGAAGTCTTGCTTAAAATAAAGCTTCTTGCACCTGATATATATAATTTATATGCCGGTGAAGCATAGAAATATTGTTGGAGACGTTTTAAACATTTTTTTAGGAGTAATTTATGTCTGAAGAACTTGAGAATTCTGTACGTGAAATGCTTAAAGAGGAAACATGGACACGCGCAGGCATCAGCAACTTTACCAAAAACAATTTGGTAGAACTCGCAGGCATTTTAGAGAAGACTCGTGCCGAGAATTGTGAAAACACAATTAAAGAAATCTGTGATGAGCAGCTTGCACACACGAAGGACAGCATCGTTGCACTTTATCTCTCAGGCATGATTTCTTTGCTTCAAGGTTCACTTGACAACAGCAACCTTGTTTCAATTGTCGATATTTTTGAGAAAAATCATAAGGAAATTCTTATAGAATATCTTTGTAATTCCATTCTTGAAGAAGATCCACAGAATCGTTTTGCGCTCCGCAAGCTCGCTGGTTACTATAAGTCAACAAATAACGACAAAGTTTGGGAACTCTACGAAAAAATCGTAAAGATTGATTTTGAAGAAGCAGACATTGCAAAAATCCTTGCCGAACGCTATGAGTCACAGGGAAACAAAGAAACAGCTGTAAGTTACTACAAAAAGGCCCTTCTCCGCTACGTTGCAGAAAAGAACAGCAATTCCACTAAGGAAGTCTGGTCAAAACTTTTTTCACTTATTCCAGAAGAAATTGACTTTTTCCTTCTTGTACAGAGAAAGATTGCAAAGTCTATCAGCGAAGATCGTTCTGCAGCGCTCATGCAGGAAGTCTATCAGTATTACAAAGACACAGCAAAGTGGGATACTGCCATTTCAATCTTAAAGCTCATTCTCTCTATTGATAAGAAAGACAGCTGGGCACGCAAGGAAATTACAGAATGTTTCCGCGGAAAATACTCTGACAACAACCATCTCGAAGATTACATCAGGCTTTCTGGTCTTTCACAGTCATTCCGCGATGTATTTGAAGCTATCAGTGACTTTGAAAAGCACATTGCTTTCGACGCACGTAACTATGTATTCCACCGCTCATGGGGTGTCGGCATAATCAGAAAGGTTGAAGGAGACATGCTTTCAATCAACTTCGGAAAGAAAAACGGAGTTCATCAGATGTCGCTCAAAATGGCAGTAAGTGCACTTCTGCCTCTTTCAAAGGAGCATATCTGGGTACAGAAAGCAACAACCAAAAAAGAAGATCTTGCAAAAAAAGTTAAGAGTGACGTTACCTGGACTCTTAAAACAATCATCCAGAGCTTTGACAATTCCTGCGATGACAAAAGAATCAAGGCTGAACTTGTTCCAGCAGTCCTTACAACAGGAGAATGGACAAGCTGGCATGCAAAAGCCCAACAGGTCTTTGCGACAGATTCTACATTCAGCGTAGATCCAACAGACAATTCAAAGCACACTGTACGCGACCATGAAATTAGCATGGAAGAGCGCCTGAACAATGAATTCAAGGCAGAAAAAGACTTTTTTGCAAGAATTGACATTCTTATGCGCTTTATTTCTGATGACGAAACTGACAAGAGCGATGAGCTTCTTGCAGACATGTTTGATTATTTTGCAAGCTTCATCAAGACTGCATCTTCAGCAGATGTACAGACTGTAGCTGCTTATCTTACAGTACAGAATGTATGCAAGCAGTTGCCAAGCTTTACAAACCCTGCATCATTTACATTTGCACAGCTTTACTCAGACATTGACAATCCTAAAGACTTGTACAACGAGCTTAAGGACACAAAGAACACAAGCCTTAAGGAAGATTTCATTGCAAATGTAAGACAGCTTCCAGACTGGGATGACCAGTACATAAAGCTCTTTCCTACAGTGCTCTCAAAGACTCTCATTTCATCTCTCCTTGCTGCAGGAAAAACAGAAAAAGTACAGAAACTCATGCAGGACAGCTTCAATGATTACAGGAATTACCGCAATTCTGCAATCACTTTCTTCAAGGAATACAGAAATGAAGACTGGTATGTAAATTCTGGCATTTCTTATGAAAAGCAGCTTGTAACGCTTGTAAACATCATTTCATACTGTTACCGCGAAATCAACAGCCATGTAAACACTACAGACAACAAAAAGACAATCAACAATGCCGTAGCACTGCTCTTTGCAGAAAAGACAGACGGCGGAGTACGCAACAACATGCTTGCATACATGCTTTCAAATGACACGGATGTCATTACAAGAATGTTTACAATGGTAAATGACGTAAAAGATCTTGAATCAAAATACAAGACAATGCTCCGTAAGGGAATTCTTGACCAGCATCCTGACTACAAGTTCCCTGTTGCAGAAATCAAGCAGGAAGCACCAAAGGGACTACTTGCAACTGCAAAAATGATTGAAGCAAAGAAAAAGGAAGCCGAAGAAATTGAAAATGTCATTCTTCCTAGAATTGCAAAAGAAATTGCTGATGCAAAGGAAAAGGGAGACCTTAAGGAAAATGCAGAATATATTTCTGCAAAGGAAGCACGCGACAGATACAATTCAAACCTCAAGAAACTGAGGGAACAGCTTGCACGTGCAGAAACATTCGACCAGACCACAGTTACATCTGCAATGGTTTCTTTTGGAACAAAAGTAACATTCACAAACAATGTAACTGGTTCAGACGAGACATTCACAATTCTTGGACCATTCGAATCTGATGTTGAGCACGGAATCATATCATATCTTTCACCTGTAGGCGCAAAGCTCCTTGACCTTAAAGTTAATGAAAGCAAGAAGTTTGATGCCAACGGCAAGAAATATGACATTACAATCAAATCTATTGAAATTGCAAAAATAAACTAGTCTGCTTTCAGAACAGTCAAAAAGTCCATGCGGAATGAAAACAACACTTCAAACCGCATGGACTTTTTTTCTTGCTTTTTTATATATGTTATGATACATTTTAATTAATTCTATTTACTATTATTGAGGTGGATTATTATGGCTTACAAAATTAATTCTGATACTTGCATCAACTGCGGTGCTTGCGAAAGCGAATGTCCTTCAGGAGCAATCAGCGAAGTAAACGACAAGCGTTCTATCAACGCAGACTCATGCGTAAGCTGCGGTGCATGTGCATCAGCATGTCCAGTTGAGGCTATTGCAGAAGCATAAGTCTTATTATTAGACTATCTTTTAGCAACAGAAAGGCTTCTGAACGTACTTTGTAACTTTCAGAAGCCTGTTTTTTTTACAGGAATAGCATGAAATCAGCATGTATATTAATTTTCTTTTCAATACTGTGCGTTGGAATAGGAATTGCGACGGCATTTCCTTTGCTTAAGTGGGCATCATTTTCACCAAAGACCTATACACTAGCAGTAATTATAGCGTTAAGCGCATATATCCTAAAAAACATTATCAACCATGTAAAAAAAAATGAACCAGCCATCCACAGAAACAAATCACTGCTGGTATCTGTGGTTGCAGCCCTTTTAATCTCCCAACTACATGCAAATACACCACGGTATCCTGAAATCAAGGAACTTGTCTCACGTAATTTTCTTTACGCACAATATGAAGAAGAAGTCCAGAGTGCAAGAAAAGCCTTAAAAGCAGGACAAGAGCCGTACATCAATTTTTACTCGTATACAGCCGTCAAAGGTGACACAATCTTTACTCTTTCAGCGCGATGTGCTGTTACGCAGGAAAGCCTTGCAACCATAAACGGCATAGAAAACAGTTCAGCAGTCCTAGAAGGAAAAAAACTTATTCTTCCTACCGTGCCCGGACTTTACATACCGCTACAGCCCATCACACAAATAGAATTTCTAATTGCAAAAGAACATTCCGTAAAACTTCTTTCCGAAAACTATCCGATTTACGAAATAAACGGAAAAAAATACTATTTTCTTAAAGACACAAAGTTTTCCCCGGAAGAAAGAGCCTTTTTTCTTGATTCAGGCATGGGGCTTCCTTTGGAAAAATACATCCTCACATCATCATTTGGCATGAGAAAAAGCCCAATCA
Source organism: uncultured Treponema sp. (assembly GCA_947167345.1). Taxonomy (GTDB): domain Bacteria; phylum Spirochaetota; class Spirochaetia; order Treponematales; family Treponemataceae; genus Treponema_D. The sequence goes on along the minus strand of CAMVHR010000006.1, from coordinate 55,168 downwards.
GCGGAAGCTGGAAGTTTCACAAGGGAATAGACATGGCAGCCCCTGCAGGAACCTCGGTAATGGCATGCAAAGGCGGAACCGTACAATATGTCGGAAGAAATGATTATGTATACGGAAACTACATAATAATAAAGCATGACGGAGACATAACCAGCAAATACGCACATTTAAAAGACATACAGGTAACGACAGGACAGACTGTAAGCAAAGGTACTGTCATTGGAAAAGTCGGAGCTACAGGACTTGCGACAGGACCACACCTGCATTTTGAGATTCAGTTAAAGGGAGAAGCAGAAAATCCGCAAAAATATCTGAATAACAGGTAAAACTATCTGTAATTCATAAAAGTTTAACTGGAAAAGTATTATATTTTGAGTTATAATTAGAAAGAAATGGTTTTTTATTACTTGAAAAAGTGTCAAAAAACGTTTTGGCATAAGACAATAATTTTTACACTCATTCTGTCTTTTTTTGTTAACATTGCATTTGCAGAATCATTCAGAGTGCACAAAACCATTATGCTGCCAGCAACAAATTCAGAAGAAAAAAACTTCGTAAAGGCAGGACCAAATGATGCCATTGTAATTTCGTTGCCAGAGGACATGACTTTCGTGCAGGGCATTGAAATAATGTTCAAAGTTCCTCAGGAAGTTGCATACTGGATGGATTCCGTAGCATGGTCTTTATATGATGAAATCAAACCAGAACCTACTGAAAAAAAGATAGACTATAAAGGCACCCGAAAAACAATAGGGACTTTTGGAAATTCACTGAGCCTTGTGCTAAAAATTCCGATGACTAAGGAAAACACCATAAAAAAAGATGCATATTCTACATATATAGATGCAATACCAGATTTTCTGCACAACAAGATATTCCTGAGGATGCAGATGGTAATGAAAGGAACACCAAGTTCACTGTCAGATGCCGAATTTGAAGTTTCCGCAAAACCGATCTACATAAATAAAGGAAAACTTTCCATAACAGTTAGACCGCCTGACAACATAAATTCAGCCCTATACAATGTCTTTATTGACGAAACACCAATATCAAAATTACAGGACATCATGATTACGCCAGGAATTCACACTGTACATGTAACGAGTGATTCCTTCAGAAACGAAAACAAGACGATTACCATTGAACAGGCAAAAAATCATACATTGGACATAAAGTTGCGCGACATCACTCCACTAATACGCATTGCAGCACCAAATAACTCTAAAATTCAGATTGACGACAAAATCATAGACTATAAAGGCAGCGATTCCATACCTGTTCCTCAGGGAATGCATACAATCCGCATATCTGTAGGCGGCTATGAAATCGTAAAGACGGTAAATGCAATGAACGGACATTCTTACGCCATAAACACAAATCTTGATGCCACTATAACGGAAGAAGAGTAATTTTTTAATTCAAGAAACCTTATATGTTACCGATACTTAATATACAGGGCGTAGAATTTTATCCCCTCCCACCCATTTACGCCCTGTTGCCTGATGGGCAACCGGCCGAAAGGCCGGTCTTTTTTTTTATAATTCATTGTAAGATTGACAAATACCTGCATTTTTCTTATTATTATTGAATGGAAAAAAAGAAGATATGGCCTTATGTGCTTGTCATGCTCCTGCTTTTTAGTGCAATTCTTTTCGGGGGACTGCTTGGTGCAGGTCTTGCCGCTACCCTAAACATAAAAAATACAGAAAACTTCAGGGAGCTGGAAACAGCCCTTCCTTCACGGCTTCTAGATATAAACGGAGAGCTTATTACAGAATTCTCAAGCGATGAAAAACGAGAGCTCATTTCGCTTGAAAGGCTCCCGCAGCTGATGAAAGATGCCCTTCTTACCCGAGAAGACCGCATTTTCTATGAACATAACGGCTTTAGCCCAAAAGCAATAATACGTGCAGTAATCGGTGTTCTTACGCACTCCAAACGAGGCGGCGGCTCAACGCTGACACAGCAGATTGCGGGAACACTTTACTGTGACAGAACCGAAAGGTCTGCAGCCCGAAAGATAAAAGAATTGTGGTGGGCTGTCCAAATGGAGCGCCGCTACTCAAAAAACGAAATTCTTGAACTTTACCTTAATAAAATATATTTTGGCGGTGGAACATACGGTGTAAACGCAGCAAGCAAATACTATTTTGGACACAGTGCGCTATACATTACACCAGCAGAAGCAGCAATTCTTGTAATCCAGCTGTCAAACCCTGCATATTACAATCCGTTCGAACATACAAACACAGCAAAAGCCCGACAGAAAGACGTTCTTGAAGCAATGGTCAAAGAAGGATATCTGACACAAGAAGCCGCTGAAGACAGCTTTGACACATACTGGGCAAACTTTGACTACACAAGAACAGGTACATCAGCCTATGCAATGAGAGAAGATAAGGCTCCTTGGTTTTCAGAGTATGCACGCCGCCAGCTGACAGACATGTTCTTTGGGACTGACGACCTGTACACAGGTGGCTTTACAATCAATACGACACTCAACCTGTCGCATCAGAAAGCTGCCGAAGACATAATGAAAGATTACATTGCCTACGCAAACAAAATATACAAAAGCGAGCTTAAGAACAGGCAGAACAGTGCATTCAGGCAGTACATTCCAATGGCATCGCTGTTAAGCCTTATGTTCAACCTTCCTAGCCTGCGCGTAAGCAGCCAAAGAAACGAAGTTCTTGCCCTAAAAAACTACCGCGAAAAAGTAAACCCGGTCATAGACATCATGTCCCTCATGCTGGGCATGGATACTCTAAAAACTGAAATTGTCAACAGGGGAAATGCCCTTATACAGCAAAACGAGGAGCAGACAACCATTGAAGGAACAATGGTCGCCATTGAAAATGAGACAGGCTACATCGATGCACTTGTAGGCGGTTCAAAATATGACCAATCAAACCAGTTCATCAAGGCAATACAGTCAAAACTGCAGCCAGGCTCAACATTCAAGCCCCTGTATTATTCTGCAGCAATAGATAGCAGGGAATTTACAATGACATCCGTCATCAGCGACACGCCTTACGTATTCCACAATGAAGACGGAACTCCATATATCGTCCAAGACTTCAAGGGCGTTTACGAAGGAGATGTACAGATGTGGTATGCACTCGCCCACTCCATGAACATTCCTTCCATAAAAGTTCTTGACAAAATAGGCTTTCAGTCTGCAATAAACAGGGCTTCTGCCCTTCTGGGACTAAAGCAGACAGAACATCAGGAACGCAATCTCATACCAGTATATCCTATAGGTCTGGGAGTCTGTTCTGTACGTCCTGTTGAAATGGCAAAGGCATTTGCTACATTTGCAAACAACGGAAAAGAAGTAACACCAATCGCAATTCGCAATGTCCTTGACCGAAATGGAAAAATAAAGATAGACAAGGAAAAAGAGCTTCGTACAGCCCAGAAAAACATGGGCAACAGCATCCAGATAATCACACCAGAAACAGCATTCATCATGCAGGAAATGCTAAAGAAGACTGTTGAAACAGGTACATTGCGATACGGTTCTGATTACGACTCAACCGCTTATACAATAAAAAAGCGAAAGGGCTATGGAAACAAATTCACATTCAAAAACTTAAACGGAGACTCGTTCATAATGCCGGCAGCAGGAAAGACGGGAACAACACAGAACTGGGCAGATGCATGGACAGTCGGCTTTACACCATATTATACAGCCGCATTCTGGTTCGGATTTGACCGTCCAGGTCAGTCTCTCGGACTTTCAATAACAGGTTCAACCCTTGCTGGCGTTGCATGGGGCGACTTTATGCATGAGGCTAACCTTGGCAAGCCATACAAACCGTTTACATCAAAAATACCAAACGGAATAGTACAGATGGATGTATGCTCTGTAAGCGGAGGCCTTTTAACGCCAGAATGTGGCAACCACAAGATTACAGCGTATTATCTTGTAGGAACAGAACCTACTTCACCTTGTACAAGACATACTTACAATGCAGGCAAAAATCTGGCCCTCCAGCGTCTAAAGGTAGAACGTTATAAAGCAGGATACAACTTCTACTTTGAAGATGATGCAGCAGCCCCTCTTGCCATGCCGGATCTGTCATTCTTAACGACTAACAGACCGATAGAACAAGAGTCCGAGGAAGAAAACGAACTTCTTGACGAAATTGAAGAAAATGCACAGAATGAATGGACAGAAGAAGAGGATTACGAAGGAAACTGGTTGTTACAGTAAAAAATTGAGACACGGAGAATTATGCTTATAAAAGTCAGTGATATAAAAGTAAAAAAACGGATACGCAAAGACATGGGTGACCTGCGTGCCCTAAAAGAAAGCATGCACATCTATGGTCTGATGAACCCAATCACAGTAAATGCAAATCACGAGCTTATTGCAGGAGGCAGAAGGCTTGCAGCAGCAAAAGAACTGGGATGGGAAACAATAAACGCAACCGTACTGACAAATGTTGATGAAGTAAAAGAACTGGAAATGGAACTGGAAGAAAACAACCAGCGCAAGGAATTTTCACAGGAAGAGATTCTTGACGGTTACGAACGGTTACGAAAACTCCAGAATCCAAGCATATTCATAAAACTTTGGAACTTAATAAAAAAGCTTGCTAAAAAAATACTTTCAATTTTCAAAGGTAACAAAAAGAAGGCTCTGACAAAAAAAGAATAGGGCATCTCGGAAAACTCACTTTCGTGACTTTTTCGAGACTGCACAATCCTTTTATATCGCGTTTATTTCAGCACTACACGTGCAAACTTCTTTTTACCGGCCTTAACAACAAACTCACCATCAGAATCTGCATCTGAAACAGAAATTACAGCCTTTACATCAGTTATCTGCTTTCCGTTTACAGTAGCTCCGCCCTGCTGAACAAGACGGCGTGCGTCAGACTTTGTAGCACACAGCTTAGTATTAAAATACAGATCGCAAACATTGACACCTGCTTCAAAATCAGCCTTGCCAAGCTCAACAGTAGGCATGGAAGACTTATCACCTTCACCGCTGAACGCAGCCTTTGCACCAGCAAGAGCACGGTCAGCTTCTTCCTTACCATGAATTACAGCAGTAACTTCATAGGCAAGACGCTCTTTAGCAGCATTAATGTCACCAGCACATATAGATTCAATTTCTGGAATTTCAAGGAAAGTAAACAGAAGCATAAACTTCTTGACATCTGCATCAGGAACATTGCGCCAGTACTGGAAGAAATCATATACAGGAGTAAGTTCTGGATCGAGGAAGATAGCACCTTTTTCAGACTTACCCATTTTTTTACCATCGGCCCTCATAATAAGAGGGAAAGTAAGACCATAGACTTCATGCTGTTTGTTCAACTCCGTCGTGCCGCCAAGCTTTCTGCGAATCAAGTCAACTCCAGCCGTAATGTTGCCCCACTGGTCAGCACCTCCAATCTGAAGCATCATATCATATTTCTGATGCAGCATGTAAAAGTCATAAGCCTGAAGCAACTGATAGTTGAATTCAATAAAAGACAGACCGCGTTCAAGACGCAGGCGGTACTCTTCAAAAGTAAGCATCTTGTTTACGCTAAAGCATGAGCCTATGTCACGCAAAAAATCAATGTAATTTAAATGCTCAAGCCAGTCCTTGTTGTTTGCGGCAAGGGCATGAGTACCGTCAAAACCAAGAAATTTGTCCAGCTGAGCCTTAATGCGCTCAACGTTGGAATCAATCTGGGCATAGTCAAGCATCTTTCTCATTTCCGTCTTGCCGCTCGGATCACCAATGCGTCCTGTGCCACCGCCAATAAGAGCGACACCACGGTGTCCGAATTTTATAAGATGGCGGAATGCAAAAAACGGAACCATGTGGCCAATGTGAAGGCTAGGACCAGTCGGATCGCAACCTACATAAAAAGTGATAGGACCAGCATCCATGCGGGCAGACAAAGCTTCTACATCTGTACACTGTGCAAAAAAACCACGAGCCTTTAAGGTCTCAATAGCTTCATTCATTTTCATTTCCTCCAAAAAAAAGAACCTTCCTTACGGAAGGTTCACGGTATCCCTACTTAGTAAACACACAACACACCAAAACTTAGCGTGAACTCCGCAGACAAGAGAACCAATGGCAGCCATAATAAAGGTAGGCCAGCGTGGTAGAATTGATTTTCAATGCCCAACGGACTGTATTCATCATAACCTTATATTATCATTACGATAGAACTTAGTCAATAAGCAGATAGCCACTGACAGCCGCTTATTATCGGTACATTTATTGATTACCAATAGATAAAGCCAAAAAGTATCAGTTAGACAAAAAGTGCGCTAAGATTTTTTTTTGAAGGAGAACTGATAATATAATGGCTATTGCAGATAGTTTTACCTTAGAGCCTCGTTTAAATTGTAGCGATATAATTAAAATTTCTTTATATCTCGCAAAGCAGATATATAGATTTATAGTTCCAGATAAAATTCGAAAACTAATTTGAATTCTTCGAAAGCAAGGTGTAAGAGGCCTGCGTAGATACATTGCAAATAAAAGGAATCTACAGTTTGAGGAAACATACAAGCCTACATTAATTAAAACCGTTGCCTACACTACTAATTCACTTCCTGTTTTTAATGACATACTGGCTTCAATAGTCATACCTGTTTACAATAATTTTGACTACACTTACAAGTGCATAATTTCAATTATGAACACTGTCACTAACATAGCGTATGAAATAATCATTGCAGATGATAAGTCCACCGACGAAACAAAAAACATTACGAAATATTTCCATAATGGACGTGTAACTGTAAACGAAACTGACGAAAAGGGCTTTGTAACAGGCTGTAATCGCGTTGCAAAACTTGCAAAAGGAAAGTATATTGTTTTTCTCAACAACGACACTCAGGTGCAGAAAAACTGGCTTTCATCGTTAGTCCGCCTTATTGAAAGTGACGAAAGTATTGGAATGACTGGCTCAAAACTTGTTTATCCAGACGGCTCTTTGCAGGAAGATGGGGGTATTATATGGAATGACGGCACAGGATGGAATTACGGACGAGGTACCCCCCACAGTTTTATTACCGCCCAGAATATAATTATGTAAAAGAAGTTGATTACATATCAGGAGCCAGCATAATGATTCGAAAATCATTATGGAATGAAATAGGCGGCTTTGACAAACGATACAAGCCTGCTTATTGCGAGGACAGCGACCTTGCATTTGAAGTCAGAAAACATGGCTACAAAGTGATGTTTCAACCTGAATCTGTTGCAGTACATTTTTAAGGCTGCAAAGGGAAGCCGTCTTGAAAAATGATAGCCTGCTATTGAAAATGTCAGAAAGTTCTAAAAGGGATGAACTTGAAATCATGAGAAAATCTGACATGGTATACTACCCTTCTTACATCGAGAAAAATGCCATTTCAGAAATTGATCCATCCATTAAGGTAAAGACCATAAACGCATATATTTTTGACACTGCACATTTAGACATGCAGTATTCTGCAGAAAATAGAAACGGAATTCTTTTTGTGGGAGGATTCCGGCACACGCCTAATGTTGATGCCGTAAAATGGTTTGCAAAATTTATTTTTCCTAAAATTCAGGCAAAAAACAATTCAATCCAGTTTTATATTGCCGGTTCAAATGCACAATACAACATAAAGAAACTGGACGGGAACGGAGTTGTTTTCAAGGGATTTGTATCAGAATCTGAGTTGAAGCAGCTGTACTCAAGTTGCCGCATTGTCGTAGCTCCGTTGCGCTATGGAGCAGGCGTAAAGGGTAAGGTTATTGAAGCCCTTTATAACGGCATGCCTGTTGTAACTACAAGCATTGGGGCAGAAGGCATCGAAGGCATTGAGAATATTGCTAAAATCCATGACGATGAGGAAGACTTTGCAAATGCTATATTGGACTTGTATGAAGATAAGGAGCAGCTTGAAAGAATGAGCAGGTCATCACTAAACTTCATAAAAGAAAAATTCAGCATGGATGCTGCATGGAACATAATCAAGGAAGATTTTGCATGATACGATTACAGGGGCATCAAATTCTCGGCCGTATTTAACACTTGCATCGCTCGCATTAAAGACTTGTATCGTCCGCATTTAAAACTCGAATCGTCCGTATCTCAGGCTAACACCGCTAGCATTTATGACTTGCATCGACCGATATTGTCGTTAGTGCAGACAAGTTTACGACATTTTAACCTTCCACCCGACAATTCCCTTGCCGCCGCTTGAGAAAACCACGCCGACCTTGAACATCTGTTTTCCTCCGACGGCAAACCTTTCGGAATAGCCATTTGCGTCAATCTGGATTAGGGCTGTCTCCGCCACTTTCTCAAAATCCTGTCCTTTGTCCATTTTTAGCTCAAAGATAAAGACTGAATCTTTGACAGTGACAATCACATCGCTTCTTCCTGCCACATTCTGCAGTTCCGAGACAACGTTATAACCTGTCATGCGAAACATCAGGTGAGTTACGGACTCGTAGTAATTTTCGCACATATCCTTTTTCACTATGGTCGGTAAATCTGCAATAGCGGATTTTATTATGGATAATGCCTGGTCAATGTTGTGCGATTCGAGTGCATCGCACAGATTGTCGATGGCAAGCCCCAAATCGTCATCGGGAACAGTCACGAATTTTTTCAGGAGTACATTGAGGAAGCCGTATTTTATTTCCTCGTTCGGAAAGTCAAGCGTATAGACATTTCTCTCCGGGTTATAATCTTTTATCGTAAGATATCCGCTTTGGTAGACCACCGGCAGCATGTTCTTTGAGTCGGGGTCGTAGTTTTTGAACTGGTCTTCCTTTACCTTGCGTCCGTTTACAAGGTTTGCCAAAAATATAGGCTGGTTCTGGAGTGTCTTCACAAGGAATGAAGGAGTTCCGCTTTCAAACCAGTACGAGCCAAAAGATTTTTCCATAAAGCATTTCAAAAGACAGAACGGATTGTATACACCTTCAGAGTCTTGCGAAAAATGGTATCCGTCATACATTGCGGCAAGTTTTTCTTTTGCCTGCTGGTATGACAGCTTTCTTCGTAGCGCAAGATTTTTTATTTCAGGTTCAAAATATTCTTCAAACTCGGTTTCCGAAATTCCGCAGATTGACGAAAAATCATAGTTCAGGCTGATGTCATTCAGCTGGTTCAATCCGCTGAAAATGTTTACGTGGCTTACTTTTGTGATTCCCGTGATGAAAAGGAAGCGGATGTACTTGTCGCAGTCCTTAAGCGGGCTGTAGAAGCTTCTGAGCTCCTGACGGTTCTGCTCCTCGAAATCTGTGTAGAGGGCGTCTAGAATCGGCTTGTCGTATTCGTCTATCAGGATTACGACCTGCTTTCCAGTTTTTTCAAATATGCCATGAATGAGATATGCGAATCTTTCTGCAGGGTCGTTGTTTTGTTTTTCGATTTTGTATAACTTTTCATTTTCAGTTACAATTGCATTCAGCCTTTCTTTTAGACGTTCATTGTTTTCATAACTGTTCACGCCGAAACTGATTTTTATGACCGGCCATTCACTCCACTCCTTTTCTTTTTCAGAAATGTACAGACCGTCGAACAGCTCTTTCTTTCCAAGAAAGAATGCCTCGAATGTTGAAAGCAAAAGGCTTTTTCCAAAGCGGCGCGGACGGCTTAAAAAAAACGGGGTGCTGAGCCGTGCCAGTTCGTAGACATATTTAGTCTTGTCTACATACACGTAGCCGCCTTTTCTGAGTTTCTCAAAATCCTGAATGCCGATCGGCAGAAAGCGTTCTTCCATGCATTCAGTATAAACCCTTTTGGGAATATGGTCTACATTAGCGAACAGTGGCAAAGCATCATATTATGAAACGCCTCCGGCTTTTCAGAGGCTTCTGTTTATAAATTCTTTTGTACTTCCGCAAAATTTTCAGCAAGTTCTTCTATTTTTTCAAGCGGTAGCCCTACTCCCTGCGCTATTTGCTCATGAGTCAGGACATTCATGGCAAGAAAGTTTTTTGCATTTTCAATAGATTTTTCTTCTTTGCCCTCTTTTCTGCCGGCTCTTTAATATGACTAATAAACGAGAACTCTTATTTTTTCCTGATTTTGAAAAAAAACTGTATTATTTAACAATTCCTTCATGGCTTGCGGACAAGGCTGACGATTTAGGCATAAATTATTCACAGACATTGCAAGATGCATTAAAAGAAAAAATTGCTGCAATGGCTTAGAATAATCATATAACAGTACCTTTAAAACGGGAAGCCGCTGTTTGCATGAAAAGAAACTCTTTTTGGGAAAATATAGTCTTCTTTCATACCTGTTGAGGTTCCAGAAAATGACTCTGTCCTTAAGGAGATTGCTCTTGTCTAAATAGACCTAAAAGGATTTTTTTATGTCTTTTACTTCAATGGAATTTTCTGCGTTCATGACATTCTCCCTGCTATAAATTCTCTGCAAATCCTTTTTGCAATTTATGGAAAACAAATTCTCCCAAAACTAAAAAAAAAGCATCCCATTGAAACGGCTGTGCCAAGAGTAGTCAACTTCGGAATCTGCTTGAAGTACAGGATGTCACGGTACGAGTCAATTATAGAAACCATTGGATTAAGGTGCCAGATTTTTAAGTATTTTTCTGGGACACTTGACGAAGGGTTCATGACTGGTGTCAAAAACTGCCATGCCATGGTATGAATGCCGAGAATGTGGGCAATATCACGGAAATAAACCGTAATGGAAGAAAACAAAAGTGTAATTCCCAATGCAAGAAAATATTCTACAATCATTATTACGGGCAGGTAAAGCAATGCATGAAAGTTGAAACCGTAACGGGTGAATATGATTACTGCAAATATTACAATGAAGTTGTACAGCATATTTACAAACTGGCTTGTAACAAACGCAATCGGCATTACTTCTCGCGGAAAATAAATCTTTTTGACTAAATCTCCGTAAATGAATACACAGTTTGCACCGGCAGAAACGCTTGTACTGATAAAAATCCATGGAATGAGTGCAACAAACAGAAAAAGATAATAGTTTCCTATCTGCTGCCGCATAATGACGGAGAAAACAAACGTATAAACAACAAGTTGAAGCAGAGGATTAAGGAATGTCCATAAAAAGCCAAGGATTGAACCTTTGTATTTTCCCCTAAGTTCCTTATGAACCAAAGAAAAAATCATCTGACGGTATTTGTAGATTTCAACAAAAACAGATAGTATTAAGAAACTGTATCATAAATTCATTCAATACTAAATCCATTTAATTCAGGTCTAATTCAGGTTCGATGTCATGTCAGCCATATTCAGTTTAATTTTTTGTTAGATAAGGTAAAGCCTCTTACTTTTTGTGAAAAAAAAATGATATGATTACAATCGACATAAGAAAAGCAAAAAACAGGGGGACACTTTATGTATAAAGCAGATGAAAATCGCTATGAAAAAATGAAATATATCCGCTGCGGCAAGAGCGGGCTGTTGCTGCCAAGGATAAGCCTGGGACTGTGGCACAATTTTGGCTCGGTTGACAGGTTCGAAAACATGAAGCAGATGCTTTTTACAGCTTTTGACGCGGGAATTACGCATTTTGACCTTGCAAATAATTACGGTCCTGTTCCAGGCAGTGCCGAAAGCAATTTTGGACGCATCCTTCACGAAGAAATGTGGCAGTACAGGGATGAAATGATTATTTCCACAAAGGCCGGCTATGATATGTGGCCAGGACCTTACGGAAATTTCGGCTCACGAAAATATCTTATGGCAAGCCTTGACCAGAGCCTTAAGCGCATGGGGTTAGACTATGTTGACATTTTTTACCACCACAGGCCTGATCCAGACACTCCAATTGAAGAGACTATGGAAGCATTGAGCGACATTGTACGCTCTGGCAAAGCTTTGTATGTGGGAATTTCAAACTACAAATCAGAGCAGGCACGTAAAGCCGCAGAAATTCTTAAAGCAAACCATACACCACTGCTCATCAATCAGGTACGATACAATATGTTTGACAGGTGGATTGAAAAAGATGGTCTGACAGATACAATGAAAGACATTGGTGCAGGCATGATTGTATTCTCACCGCTAGCACAGGGGCTTCTTACAGACAGATACCTGAACGGCATTCCAGAAGACAGCCGTGCAAAACGCAACCATTTTCTGCACGAAGATTCCATTACGGAAGAGGTTCTTGCAAAAGTGCGCGCACTGAATGACATTGCATCCGCAAGAGGTCAGTCTCTGGCGGACATGGCTTTGGCATGGAATCTGCGAGAAGACAAAGTTACAAGCGTACTTATCGGGGCTAGCCGTCCTGAACAGATTACCGACGGTGTAAAATTCCTTAACAAAATGCAGTTTTCAGAGGATGAGATTTCAAAAATAGATCATATTCTTGTATAATCAGCAGTTTTACAATGCGATGGGAACATTCTTCCCATCGCAAAGAAACTTGTAGACTAGAAGTTTTTCATCTTGTTTTAGACGTTTTTTTTCTATATAATGTCACATCATGTTAGAGAAAATGCGCAATATCGGCATCATGGCACACATTGATGCAGGAAAGACAACCACTACAGAACGTATCCTTTTTTATTCGGGCAAGATACATAAGATAGGCGAAATAGATGACGGTGCTGCCACAATGGACTTTATGCAGCAGGAACAGGAACGCGGCATTACAATCGCATCAGCTGCCATCACTACAGAATGGAAAGGTCATCAGATAAACATAATCGACACACCTGGACATGTTGACTTTACGGCAGAAGTAGAACGCTCTCTCCGCGTCCTTGACGGAGCCATTGCTGTAATCTGTGCTGTCGGTTGGGTTCAGCCGCAGACCGAGACAGTATGGAAGCAGGCAGACAGGTTCAACGTTCCGCGAATCTGTTTTGTAAACAAAATGGATCGCGTTGGCGCAGATTTTTTTGGGGCAATTAATGATGTTCATGCAAAATTTGGATGCGAGACAGTAGCCCTTGAAATTCCATGCGGTGCAGGTTCTGATTTTGACGGTGTAATTGACCTTATAAACATGAAGGAAATCCACTGGGATGCAGAAACAGAAGGTGAAAAGTTTACAGTATCAGAAATAAGCGATGCATACAAAGCCCTTGCTGATGAATGGCACGAAAAACTTGTAGATACAGTTGCATCTAATGATGATGAACTCGGAGAGCTATATCTGGAAGGCAAGGAAATTACAAATGAACAGCTGATCAGCGCAATACGCAAGGCAACAATTTCACGCACACTTGTTCCTTGCTTCTGCGGTTCAAGCCGCCACAACCAGGGCATTCAGCCCCTAATGGATGCAATCATAAGCTACCTGCCTGCACCAGATGAAATTCCTCCTGCAGAAGGGCTACATGTAAAAAAGCATGACGAAACAGAAGAAATTGCCGTAAAGTGCGACCCTAATGCAAAAATTCCAGTAGGACTTGTATTCAAGATTCAGTATGACCAGAATGCAGGAATTCTGTGCTTCGTACGCATGTATGCGGGAAAAATTTCTACAGGCACACAGATTTACAATGTCTCAAAGAAGAAAAGGGAACGTGTCAACAGAATCCTCCGCGTTAATGCAAGCCACATGGAGCAGACTGATAGCGTCAGTGCAGGTGACATCGCCGTATTCGTAGGCTTAAAGCTTGCCCAGACAGGAGACTCTCTTGGCAGTGAAGGAATGCCAATCCTTCTTGAAAGCGTAAAGTTCCCGGAACCGGTAATCTCAATAGCAATAGAACCAGAAACAATGAGTGACAGACAGAAACTTCTGGATACTCTTGATATTTTAAGCCGCGAAGATCCTACCTTTACGCACCGTGATGATGAAGAAACTGGACAGCTTGTAATAAGCGGAATGGGAGAACTGCACCTTGATGTTCTTGTTACAAGAATACGCGATGACTTTAAGGTTCAGTGCAGGGTTGGAGCTCCTCAGGTTACATACCGTGAGGCTGTTACATCATCTGCAGATTACACAGAAAAATATAGCCGCGTCATTGCCGGAAAAGAAAATGCCGCAGGCATTACACTTCATGCAGAGCCGCTTGAAACAGGTAGTGGCAACAAGTATGCATGCACAGTAAGAGACAGTGCCATTCCTGAAGAAATTTATGATGCAATCGAACAGAGCATCACAAACAGCTTTTCTTCCGGCATTAAGTTCGGTTATCCATGTACAGACACGTCAATTACAGTCACTGCAATTGACTATGACGAGCTTACAGCGACACCTTTTGCATTTGAAGCGGCGGCGGCAGAAGCATTTGACAAGGTTTGCAATCTGGCAACACCAGAAATGCTGGAGCCTGTAATGGCAGTGGACATTGAAAGTCCTGCAGAATTTGTAGGCGATGCAATGAGTCAGATTACCCAGCGAGGCGGAATCATAAGCAGCATGGAAGAAAAGATGGGCGGAAACATAGTTCATGCTCAGGCACCAATGGCAAAGATGTTCGGCTTTTCTACAAACTTGCGCTCCGTCACACAGGGACGAGCCAGCTTTGGAATGACATTCAGTCACTTTCAAAAAAAGAGTAACTGATAAACAGACTTTTGTGGTATAATGAAATAAATGATGCAAAAATATTCATTGCCACAGATATTTTGTACAGGAGTTGTATTAGCATTAGACATAATTTTACTAGTAATTGCTTTTGTTAGTTTTCAAGTAAATTATGTCTTTAATGCAAATGAATCAATTTCTGCAATTGACGGGCATTTTGTATTTAACCGTAAGATATTTCTTGTAGACTTTTATGTATTTTTTGCAATGTTTGTTATCTGTCTGTTTGTCCTTCTTCTAAACAGGCAGAGGCGATATGTTGCCCTTTCAATTATAGTCACAATAATTTCCGCAGCATTGTGCCTGTATACAGTCAGCGAACTTTTTTCTATAAAAATATATATATTCATTGCTTGGATAATCACTGTAAGCGTAAGGCTCGACCTTAAGTATTCCATACCGTCACTTGTTACAGGAGTTGCCGCATTCATTTTCATGCAGTTTCATCCTTCAATACTGGGAATTGTTGACATGGCACGGGAGCCGGTAATCGAAAATGCCTACGATTTATTCATGATCATGTCAGTACTCATACTTACGGCAACCTTTTTCTGCATGTACAGGATGATAATTTACAAATGGTATGAAAGTGAATCAACAAAAACACATCTTAACATGGTCATGTCGCAGATGACAGTAATAAATCAGGAGCTTCAGGACTATGCCAAAAACAAAGGCAAGGAAGCTGCGGAAGAAGAACGCTTACGCATTACACGCGACATGCACGACAGCTGCGGCTACGTCTTCGTAAACCTTATCAGCCTGATGCAGGCATGCATGAGCAGCCCTCCTGTGGAATGGACACGGACAACGGAAATTTTTGAGACAGTACGAAGCCTTGCAAGTCAGGGGCTTCAGGAAACCAGACAGACGCTCAGGGCAATCCGTGACATTCAGAATCCTGTTGACAACAACCTTGATTCCCTGTATCAAATAAAGAATATATTCCAAAAAGTAACAGGCATAGAAGTCATCCTAGACAAGGGTAACATAAAAAGTGATTATGGAAGGACAATAAACAAGATATTAATACGTACCATGCAGGAAGGTCTCACAAATTCCGTCAAGCACGGTCATGCATCTCTTGTATGCGTTTATTTACGTGATGAAGGTGATTTTTTGTACATGACAATAAAAGACAACGGCATAGGCTCAAAACTGATTGTAAAGGGAATCGGTTTTGCAGGAATGGAAGAACGGTTAAAGCCTGTCGGAGGAACAATAATGTCTGGAGTAAGTGCGGAAGGCGGATTCCAGCTTGACATAAAAATACCTCTAGTGCAGCTTCTTATGGAGGAACATGAATAAAATGAATCTTCTGCTGGTGGATGACCAGCGTATGTTTGCAGAGAGCTTGAAAATTTATCTTACAAACTATGCCGAAGAAGTTGATATAATCGGCATTTGTGCAAATGGAAAGGAAGCCTGTGATTTTGTTGACAAAAATGAACCGGACATCATACTGATGGATGTTCACATGCCTGTGATGGACGGAGTTGAAGCCGTTGCAAAAATAAAGTCAAAGCATCCTTCAGTAAAGATTATCATGCTTTCCACCTATGATGAGGATGAATCAGTCCGTTCTGCACTTATTAATGGGGCATCAGGATATCTTTTAAAAGACATTTCGCCTACAGAACTTATTGTTTCCATACGTGCTCTTAATTCCGGCATGATACAGATTTCACCAAGCATAGCGAAAAAACTTATACAGAGCACTTATGTAGAAAAAAAGCCTGTGGCTGCCGATAACGGAATGGACGAAAAATTTCCATGGTTTGACACCCTTACAGACAGAGAACGTGAGATTTTTGCATTACTTGCAACTGGCAAGGATAATGCGCAAATTTCAGAAGAACTTGGAATATCGCCGCAGACAGTACGAAACAGAGTCAGCACCATATATTCCAAGCTTGAAGTAAAGGATCGCTTTGAGATAATACAGCTTGCAAACAAGCTGCATTAAAAACTTTTACTTTTGCTTTCCTATATCTCGCACAGCCTCTATGATGTTCTTTGTGTCTGCACTAAGATGAGACGCTGCGGCTTCAACGACTCTTGCACCTTCTTTCATCTGTGCAAGAGTATTCAGAAGCTGTTCATTTCCCGCATTCTGCTTCTGCATGGAAGTCTTTACTTCCATTTCATGAGTCTTTACGTTTTCCATTAGGGAAACAACATTCTCAAACTCACTGCTAACTTCATTTGACTTGTCATAGGCACCGTCAACCATGCCTTTTATTTTCTTAAGGACTTCGCCAATCTGTTTGGCTTCTCTACCGGAATCTTCTGCAAGCTTTCGTATTTCATCCGCAACAACAGAGAATCCTGCACCGAATTCACCTGCATGAGCAGCTTCGATTGCAGCATTCATTGCAAGCATGTTAGTCTGGCTTGCAATTTTCTGAATGGAACTACTCATCTTCATGAGTGCTGATGATTCTTTTTCGATGTCTCCTACAAGCTTGTCAACTTCTGTAAGTTTTGTGCGGCCTGTCTGAGTAGCATCTTCCAGTTCATTGACAATCTTGAAATTCGTATCAACAATATTGTTTATTGTAGAAATGTTACTTACCATATCTTCTATGGCAGAAGAAGACGCTGCTACATTTTGAGTCATTGTTTCCGTGACTTTTGTAAGGCTTTCCACATTGCTCTTTGTTCCTTCAAGAAGCTTTATGCTTTCCTTTGTTATGCTGCTGACAGTCTCTGAAATTTTCTGATCATGTTCCTTATTTACAAGGTAAAGCACATAATGATGGCAGTTTTCCTTTCGGTTTAATCCATTAAAAATTGCAACAGCCATCTGCTCACAACTGTTATAGCCGCATGCACCACAGTTATACAAATCTGCCTTGGTACGCTTTTCCATGTTGTTAAAGATTTCCTGCAGCTGTTCGCTTGAAGGTCTTTTTATGAAGTTTTTCTGTATGGCACTTCTGTCTTTGTATTTACGCTCATATATGCCTGGCTTCCAGTAATCGGAAACTGTTTTGTCTAGTTTTTTGAATGCGGAGCTTTTTGCAACATTAGACTGAGTATTCCATATTCTGCGCCGTTCATTAGCCCTGCTTTCAACGAAAGATTCAAGCTCATCAAGAGGCATATTATTGTTTGTCGTTCCGCCTCCCCTGTTGCAACCTTTTTCACAGTTAAGGCAGTCAACAAGCTTATAGTATGGCTTGACTCCAGAAGAAAGAGACTTGTCAAGTCCTGACAAGTATTCAAATACAGCAGGCTGTCCTTCAATTTTTCTTGTCTGGGCAGATATGCCGGGAACAAAGCGCTCGGCAGTACGCATCAGACCTCCTGGAGTTGAATAAAGGACTGCCCTTTCTGCAGGTGGATTGTCATATTCAGTTTTAGGATAATCCGACAGTTTAATGCCATGTTCATTAAAATAAATGTCAAGATTTTTCATGGTAACGTTATAGTCAACACGTCCATTTTCATCAAATTCTCGCCTTTTTGCAAAACAAGGAGATATTGCGGCTATCTTGCAATTGCTGTATTCTGGATAAAAATGCCTTATGCATTCCGCTGTATGAGCCATAGGACTGTCGGGTTTTGCAAGGTATTTTATCAGTTGAGGGCGGTAAGTCTCGATGAATGTTACAAGAGCCGGACATGGTTGAGACACCATTACCAGCGGATTTTCATTTTTTATCTGTTCTACATAGCTTTTGGTTGTAAGCTCTGCGCCGAACGAAACGTCAAATACAGCCTTTACGCCTATAGACTTAAGGTATCCGTTAAGCTCCAAATCTTTGCCCTTAAAGTTTACGACGACGGCAGGAGCTACTATAGCAACAATAGGGGTTCCTTTTTTTAAATCCTGAAAAAACTGTTCCATATCGTCAATACCAGTTCTTGCACCATGAACACATGCATCTAGACATGTTCCACATCCAATGCAAAGATCATGATTGACGGAAACATAGTTACCAGAACCGTTATTACACATCTTTACAGGGCATACGCTTATGCACCTGTGGCAATTGCAGCATTTTGTCGAATCCACGTTGATTACAGGACGAAGATGCTCAGACATAGTATATTCGTTTGTTACAGCCATAATCAAATTATAACACTGGTTTTAAGATTTTGCAAAGAAAAGCCGTACAGTTTTTTACGGCTGCACGGCAAAGAAAAAAGGAGAATTTATTTTCGAGATGCACTTTATTTTACAGAGCCAGTAACACCTTCAACGAAGCGTTTCTGCTGTGTAAAGAACAATATGATCGTAGGCAACGTCATTATGGATACGCATAACATCAAAAGTCCATAATCTGTGACGTAGCCCGCTGTAAGTCCTGTTACGACAAGAGGCATTGTCCTCATGCTTTGTGACTGCATTACAATAAGAGGCCACATGTAGTTGTTCCAGCCGTTCATGAATGTAACAATTGCTGCCGCCGCAAATGTAGGAGACATTATAGGAAAATACACCTGCAGATAAATCTGGAACTCATTAAGTCCATCAACGCGGGCTGCCTGTATGGTTTCTATAGGGAAAGCCTGAGAATTTTGCCTGAAAAAGAAAATCAGGAATGCAGTAGATATTGACGGCAATACAAATCCCAAAGTCGTATTCAACAGATGCGCAGAACTGAACATCTTGAACAGCGGAACCATAATCGATGCAAAAGGAATCATCATTGAAAGCAACAGGATTTTCATGAGCAAATCCTTATGCTTGTCTCGGTATACCTGAAAACCATATCCTGCAAGAGAACAGACAAATATGCTGAGTACGGTCTGAATTACGGTAGTGCGTAAGGAATTCCAAAGCCCCCTGCCAATGGCTACAGTCTGAATCATGTTCTTTATGTTCTGGAACAAATAGCCCCCAGGAACCATTCTTCCTGCAATTACATCCGTACTTTTGTTTGTTGCAGAAACAAGCATAAAGTAAAACGGAAAGATTGAAAACACACATATTGCAATTATGAATGCGTATTCATAAGCCGGACAGCTGTTTAGTGACCTTTCTTTTTTAATCATTTTTATCTCCTATTCTGAGCTGTATGAATGAAAGCAATGCAACCATAATAAGGATTGTATATGATATTGCAGCCGCATAACCAAACTGAGGATTGTTTATAAACGAAAGGTTATATATGTACTGAGAGATTGTAATTGTCTCGTTTCCAGGACCGCCTCCTGTAAGGTTTCTTACTTCATCAAAGAGCTGTAGAGTTCCGTTTATAGACATAATTGACGTAAGAAGAACTACAGGACGCAGCAAAGGCAACGTCAATTTAAAGAACTGCTGCATTGTTGAGGCTCCGTCAATCTTAGAAGCTTCATAAATGCTTGGATCTATGTTCTGGAGACCTGCAAGAAAGAATACAGTATTGTACCCTGTCCATCTCCATGTTATACAAATAATAATGATTATCTTTGCCCATACTGGGTCTGTAAGCCAGTTTTTAGGTTCATTAAGAATGCCTAAATAAATGAACCAGTGGTTTATGATTCCATCCATGCCGAATATTGACTTGAATATGAGGGCAGAAGAAACAAGTGCCGTTGCACAAGGCAGAAATATAATTGTTCTGAAAACCCCTTTGAACTTAAGGCGGTTGTCGTTAAGAATGCTCGCAAGCACTATTGCAAGGAAAAGCATTATCGGAACTTGAAAAATCAAGTAAATGAATACATTGCGCACAGAATAAAGGAACCGTTCATCCTGTAAGAGGCGTATATAGTTTCTTAATCCGGTAAAATGCAGGTTATTAGCAACACCTGACTGAAGAGAAAGAACGAATGCCCGAATCATCGGGAAAAAATTCAATAAGAAAATAAGAACCGCAGCAGGCATTACAAAGCACCAGCCGGCCCTGCTGTATTTCGATTCCAGTGATATTTTTTTTGCCATTAGACAGTCCTTTATGTTAGATTAATTTTGAACTGTGAAGTTTTAAGTCACGTCACTGTACTTTAGTGGCTTAAAACTTCACTTTTTAATATGTTTATTCACCCATAATGAACTTTACGTTCTTTTCTGCCTTTGCAAGAGCATCTTCAACGCTAGAGCCTTTGAGAATATCTGCAACAGCAACACCTACTTCAGCACGAGCTTCATAGTTGTAGATACCGTATTTGATGCGAGGGATCTCATTGGAATATGCAAGGAACTCCTTGTAAATCTGCTGGCCACCAAAGAACTCGTTACCCTTTTCATAAGCTGGTGAGCTTGCTGCAGGGAGCCATGTAGAAATTGCACCTGATGAAGGAAGAATTATCTCATAAAGTTCTTTGCTACCGGCAAAAGTCTTGTTAAGGAAGTCTGCTGCTACATCCTGATACTTTGAATTTGCCATAATCATCCATGAAGAACCTCCCTGGCTAGAGCTGTTTTTTGCACCTGAAACAGAAAGGCGTGGTGTATTTGTAATTGCCCATTTACCCTGCTGGTTTGACTGTGAAGAAATAATTCCTACCATCCAGCTACCGTCAATACAAGAAGCAACCTGTCCGTTGTTTACAGATGCAACGAATGCATTCCAATCAGGAACTGCAAGACATGTTCCGTCTGCAACCATGTCTGCATAAACCTTAAGGCCTTCAATAAGAGCCTGGTTATTTGCAATGTTTACCTTTCCTTTGTCGTCAAAGAACCATGTTCCTGCACTCTGAAGGGCAACCATTACAAAGTCTGGGTCATTGCCAACGTAAGAAATCATGTATTTGCCAGTCTTCTGCTTTACAATTTTTCCAAGTTCATGGAAGCGTTCCCATGTAATGTCCTTAAAGTCATCTACCTTAAGGCCTGCCTGTTCAATAAGGTCTGTACGAAGGAATGTTGCTGTAACGCCGTTGTCAAAAGGAACAGAATAGTTCTTGCCGTTTACTTCACCAAATGCAACCTTAAACTGAGCAAACTGTGACAAGTCAACCTTGCCATTGAGTGGAGCAAATGCGTTAGGATAGCTTGATACGTTCTTAAGGATTGCGTTGTCCTGACAAAGAATAATGTCAGGAAGTGTTGAAGGGTCATTTGCAGAAAGGGATGCAATAAGTTTCTGCTGAAGGTCTTCCCAAGGTGTTTCCACAATGTCGATTGTTACATTTGGTTTCTCCCTGTTGTAGATTTTTGCAGCTTCTTTCATTGCATAGATGTTGAATGAAGGGTCCCAGCACCATACTGTCAGTTTTACAGGTGCATTAGGATCTGCAGCAGGAGCCTTTGCTTCTTTTTTGCCGCAGCTCATGAAACTTGCTGCAAGTCCTGTAGCAAGTATTGCTGTAAGTGCAAAACGTAAAAGTTTTTTCATAAATATGTCCTCCTGTAATAGGCACGTGATTATTCGTACCTTTACTTATCATGTTTAAATTATAAATCAGTTTTTTCATTGCGAAAGAGATAAAAATACCAATATCACAGGTACAAAAATACTTGCTGCTCTATAAAACATGTGTTACAATGAAGCCGAAATTCAATAAACAGGAGGATGCTATGGGAGATGGCAGTAGTAGTGGCTCATATCCGGGGAACAGACTGTGTGCTGCCGGCAATCTTGCCCTAACCATAGCAGCCCTTTAGCAATCCTTCTCGCTAACTATTTCTCATTGCAAATATCAAATGGCAGAATTTACAGTAAAAATAGAAAGCCTCATACACACGTTTCTTACAGAAAAAAAGTATTCAACAATAAAGGACATGGTTTCGACAATGGCAACCGGTGACATAGCCGCATTGTTTGAACGTGTTGATGAAAAGCAGATTCCCGTATTGTTCCGGCTTCTGCCAAAAGACAAAGCCGCTGACGTGTTTGTCGAAATGGACAATGATTTTCAGGAACTGCTCATAAAAGGTTTTTCTGACTCAGAGCTCAAAGCTATCCTCGATGAATTGTATGCAGCAGATGCTGCAGACCTTGTAGATGAAATGCCTGCAAACGTAGTTGAACGCATTCTTAAGCAGATAAGCCCGGACATGCGCAATGATGTGAACCAGTTGTTACAGTATCCAGAAAATTCTGCAGGTTCCATCATGAGCACGGAATATGTCGCATTGAGGCTTGGGACAACTGTAGGGCAGGCAATCAACATGATTCGCCGCAGTGGCGTAGACAACAAGTCGTTTTATACTTGTTATGTTACTAAAAACAAAAAGCTTATCGGCCGCCTGTCTGTAAAGGACTTGCTGCTTGCAAAGGATGATTCAATACTCATTGACGACCTTATGAAGAGCAATGGCATCATATATGTACGCACTCATGATGACAAAGAAGAGGTGTCAAAGCTGCTTTCAAAGTACAACTTTTTTGCCCTGCCGGTTGTAGACGGAGAAGATCGCATTGTCGGCATCATTTCATTTGATGATGCTATTGAAGTTATGGAAGATGAAGCTACTGAAGACATTGAAATCATGGGTGGTATGGCTCCTTCAGAAAAAACATACCTGCGTTCTACACCATTTGATTTGTTCCGACATAGAATTGTCTGGCTTCTTCTTCTGATGGTCAGTGCAACTTTTACGGGCATGATAATTACAGGCTTTGAGAGTGCCCTTGCAGTGCAGGTTGTACTTACCGCATTCATTCCAATGCTAATGGACACTGGTGGAAACTCTGGTTCTCAGTCATCAGTCACCATAATAAGGGCTCTTTCTCTAGAAGAAGTAAATTTCGTAGATCTTCCCATTGTCATCTGGAAGGAAATTCGCACTGCCCTTCTGTGCGGCATGGCACTTGCAGGTGCCTGTTTCATCAAGATAATGCTTGTAGACAGGCTTTTACTTTCAAATACAGATGTAACCCTTGCTGTTGCTATGGTTGTATGCATGACAATGGTTCTGACAGTACTAGTAGCAAAACTGATAGGCTGTACGCTTCCTCTGTGTGCAAAAAAACTAGGGCTTGATCCTGCCGTCATGGCAAGTCCGTTCATTACAACAATTGTTGATGCCGTAAGTCTGCTTGTATATTTTGGCATTGCACAGGCATTATTGTTTTAGAGGCTCACTCAACACTATTACCACGCAAACAAAATTTTCTTGTAAAATATCTTTATGGGGAGTAAAATAATAATATGAAAAAGATAACATTAACATTTCCAGATAATTCCACAATGGAAGCAGAAAACGAAGTTACTCCTATAACGCTGATGAACAGATTTGAAAGCAATGGTCATAAAATTCTTGCCGTCAAAGTCAATAACGAAATCAGCTCACTCTACAGTCCTGTCAATATTTCGGCACGCATTGAGCCGATTTATGACAACACGGTAGAAGGGGCCGAAACTTACAGGCGTTCACTCTGTTTCGTACTTGCAACAGCGGCACATCATCTTTTTCCTGGAGCACGACTTCTTGTAGGTCATAGTCTTGGCTACGGATATTATTATACTATTGAAAACGGAAAGGCTCTCTCTCAACAAGACCTTGATGCCTTGAAAAAAGAAATGAAACGCATCATTGATGCAGATGAGATCATTTCAGCAGACTTTATTTCTTATCAGGAAGCATGTACACTTTTTGAAAAGCTAAGCCTAATAGAGACACGAAAGCAGCTTAATTACCGTTGCCCTGCCCGCATCAGGGTAAATCAGCTTGAAGATTTTTCTGATTTGTATTTTGCACCGCTGGTATGTAATACTGGCGTACTTGAAGTATTTGACCTTGTATTGTATAAGGAAGGATTCCTTTTGCGATTCCCTACACACACAAATCCAAAACAGCTTACAGAATTTAAAGATCAGCCTAAGCTTTTTGAAATTTATAATAAATACAAAAAATGGGGAAAACGCCTTAATGTAACGTCTGCAGCTTCTTTAAACGAGCTTATCCATGACAGAAAGGTTAATGACTTTATTGACATTACAGAAACATTGCAGACAAAGTGCATTTCAGACATTGCAGACCAGATT
Organism: uncultured Treponema sp.; assembly: GCA_947167345.1. Classification (GTDB taxonomy): domain Bacteria; phylum Spirochaetota; class Spirochaetia; order Treponematales; family Treponemataceae; genus Treponema_D. The sequence continues at coordinate 30,794 of CAMVHR010000006.1, read as the reverse complement.
CAGGAAAAAGGTACTGTAAAGGTTGTTCTTATTGCAGGTCCTTCTTCTTCCGGCAAAACTACAACAAGTAAAAAACTCGCACTGCAGTTGCAGGCTTTAGGTTACAAGCCGAAAGTTATCGGTCTTGACAATTACTATGTCAGCCGAGACAGGACTCCGCGCGATGAAAACGGTAACTATGATTATGAGTGTCTGGAAGCACTTGACATAGAACTTCTTAATCAGAATCTTGTTGACCTGTTTGCAGGCAAGGCAATAAAGCTTCCTTCCTATGACTTCCATAAGGGATTAAGTTACTTTAAGGGAGACGAGATGGTTCTTGAGCCAAATGACATTCTGGTTATGGAAGGCATTCACGGCTTGAACGATAAGCTTACACCCCTTGTACCGGCTGATAAGAAATTCAAGATTTACCTTTCTGCGCTTACGCAGCTTAATCTTGATGACCACAATAGGATTCCTACAAGTGACAACCGTCTTATCCGCCGCATTGTGCGAGATGCTCAGTTCCGAGGAAAGAGTGCCGCAGATACTATCGCAATGTGGGATAATGTTCAGAAAGGTGAGAGGCTGCATATTTTCCCGTTCCAGAATAATGCTGATGCAATGCTTAATACAGCCCTTGACTATGAAATTCCTGTACTCAAAGTATATGCGGATCCATTATTACGATGTGTAACACCTTTGCAGAAAGAATACAGCGAAGCAAACCATCTGTTACAGTTCCTTAGCAACTTCTCTACTATTCCTGCAACTTCAGTTCCTACACAGTCAATTATAAGAGAATTTATTGGTGGCTCAGCGTTCCACTACTAAAAAACTTAAACTGATGATGTCCTGTTATTGTATTTTGCAGTAACAACATCATCAGTTACAAGTTCTTCAGCCTTAAGGCAGTCAGCTTTCCATGTTTTGATTTTTGATTCTTTCAGGTGTTCAAGTACTTTTTCTTTTTGCATAGCCTTGCGTACAACATCTTTTCGCTTTTCGGCTTCAACCTGTAATTCTGCAATACACTGAAGGCAATAATCTTTTTTCTGTTCTAAAAAAAGCATGTAATTATGTCCCTGACCAAAAAAGGAAATATCATGTGAAGAATCTATTTCTTTTTGCGTTGAAACCCTCTGATCTGCAATAGATTTCAACTGATTCTGAAATTGAGCAATCTGTGCATTTACCTTTCCAAGCTCCATCTCTGCCTGTTTTAATTCAAACTCACGCAGGTCAAGAATCTTTTGCAGTGAATAATGGAATTTCTTCATTTATCCTTTTCAAGCTGTTATTGAAGGACTTTCCTGATACTCTTCTTCTGGAATTTCCAAACCAGTCAAGACAGAAAGTTTGTTCAACGTATCTTCAATGGTACAATGGTCTTTTTCTTCCTGACACAAAAATTCTTCTATTGCCGGGTGTTTATCTATAGCTTCGTCAATTTCAGGAGAATTACCTTTCTGATATACACCTGCAAGAATCATTTCTTCTTGGTTTGCATAGTCAGCCATCCATCTTTTTACACGCTGCACGGCTTTTAATGTGACAGGACCAGATACACGCTTGTGCAGACGACTTATGCTGGAAAGAACATCGATTGCAGGATAGTGCTGCTTTTGTGCGAGAGAACGTCGAAGGACAATATGACCATCAAGTGTTCCTCGAACCTTATCTGCAATAGGTTCATCCATATCATCACCGTCAACAAGTACGGTATAAAAAGCGGTAATGCTACCTTTTGAGTTTGTTCCAGTCCGTTCCAAAAGCTTAGGAAGCATATCAAATACACTAGGAGGATAACCACGCTGGGCAGGAGGTTCACCAGTAGCAAGACCTATTTCACGCTGGGCATGGGCAAAACGGGTAACACTGTCAATCATAAGCATTACATCTTTTCCTTTATCCCTGAAATATTCTGCAATGGCAGTTGTAACATAAGCTGCCCTAAGACGAGCAATTGAAGGCTGGTCACTTGTGGAAACAACAAGGACAGAACGTTTCAATCCTTCAACACCCAAATCCCGGTTTATAAAGTCTTTTACTTCACGACCACGCTCACCAACAAGACCAATAACATTTATATCTGCATTTGTATTTCGGGCTATCATGCCCATGAGTGTACTTTTTCCAACACCACTACCGGCAAATATTCCAATTCGCTGGCCTTTGCCTACAGCCAGCAGGGAATCTATGGCTCTAACCCCCGTAACAATGCGTTTGTTTACAGGCTTACGCTCCATTGGATTAGGAGGACTTGCTATTGCCGGATAATAATCAAATGCATCGACATCGCCTTTTTCATCATAAGGCTTTCCTGTTGCATCGATTACACGGCCCAAAAGACCTTCACCGACAGGAACTTCAAGTACGCGACCACTGGCAATTACTTCATTGCCAACTTCTATTCCTTTTGTATCACCGAATGCCATTAGACGCACGGTTGTACCTTCCAAGCCGACAACTTCGGCAAGCAAAGTTGTACCAGAACTTGGAATTACAATCTTACAGATTTCGCCCATAACGCTGCGAGGACCTTTACTTTCTATCATAAGTCCCTTTACTGCAGTTATGACACCTCTGTACTTTATTGTTTCTGTGCGGTTAACAGTTTTTATGTACTTATCGAAAAAAGAAAGAGAATCCATATCTATCAGTTATCAGGGTTCTTTACGTCAGACTTATTAACAGTCTTAATAGGAGAAACTTCAAGAATCTTTGTTTCAAGTTCTGAAAGCTGGCTGGCAATACGAGCATCAACTGCACCAAAGTCAGTTTCAACAATACAACCGCCTTTTTCCACAGAACTATCTTCAACAATAGCTATATTCTTAATATTTTCAACTTCCTTAATAAAATCCTGAACGTGATCAGTTGTCAGTTTGACATCAGAAAGATTTACACGAAGTGTAACATCACCACGTCCCTTAACTTTTTTCAAAGCCTGTACGACATTAGCCATGATGACACTTTTCTGATTGTCACTCATAATCTTGACAACCTTACGTGTCATAAGAATTACAAGGTCTACAATTTGCTGTTCTGTATTATCAAGGATTTCCTGACGCTTATCCTGAACAGAATCAATTATCTTATGCATGCGCTCAACAAGACGCTCTACTTCATTTTTTCCATTAGTAAAGCCTTCTTCACGTCCCTGCTTAAGACCTTCGGATTCTGCCTTGGAAATAATTTCCTGTTCCTGAGCTTTTGCTTCAGCTATTATTTTTTCGGCCTGCTTTTTGGCATCCTCTATAATAGAAGAAGCTTCTTCTTTTGCACCATTCTTTATAACAGAAGCTTCATCACTCTGATGCTTTATTTCCTCAAATGCTGTGTCCTGAGCTTTCTGAATAATTTGGGCAGCTTCATTATTTGCATTTGCAAGCATCTCAGCCTTTTCAGCTTCCCATTTTACCTTGAATTCCTCAGCCTCGCGCTTAAGGTCTTCCACAGTTGGTCCAGTATATTCAGGCTCTTTTTCTTCTGGTTCTTCAACTACAGTGGTAAACGGACGTGGAAGTGTAAACATCATTTCCCCGTCAATCTTGTTTATTTGATTAGATCTGAATACGGTCTGGGCCATACTTTTACTCCTATTCTACAAGTTCATCATCACCAGAACGGGCAATAACAATTTCACCACTGTCTTCAAGACGTCTGATTACTGAAACAATCTTCTGCTGGGCTTCCTCAACATCCTTCAGACGTACAGGACCCATGAATTCCATATCTTCCTTAAGCATACTTGCAGCACGCTTAGACATGTTGCGGAAAATCTTATCCTGAACTTCCGTATCAACAGCCTTAAGGGCTTTTGCAAGTTCCTGCTGGTCAACTTCACGCAGAACTTTCTGAATAGCACGGTCGTCAAGCATAACAATATCTTCGAAGACGAACATTCTCTTCTTGATTTCCTCTGCAAGCTCAGGATCGTCTTCTTCAAGAGTTTCAATAATAGCCTTCTCAGAAGAACGATCAACAAGGTTAAGGATTTCAACGATTGCATCAACACCACCAGCAGCAGTGTAGTCTTCGCTAGAAAGAGTTGACAGTTTCTTTTCAAGAACACGCTCAACTTCACGCAAAACATCAGGAGATGTACGGTCCATTGTAGCAAGACGTTTTGAAACTTCCGGCTGAATGTCTTCTGGAAGGTTTTGAAGAATTGTAGCAGCTTTTGCAGGCTCAAGATATGCCAAAATAAGGGCTATAGTCTGCGGATATTCCTGCTGGACAAAGTTCAGCAAGTGAGCAGGGTCTGTTCTTCGGATAAAGTCAAACGGACGAACCTGAAGGCTGCTTGTAAGCCTGTTGATAATATCAATAGCTTTCTGGCTTCCCAAAGATTTTTCAAGAAGTTCGCGAGCATAGTCAATACCACCTGTAGTGATAAAGTTCTGTGCTTTCATCAACTCCTGAAATTCTTCAAGAACCTGATCCTTAAAATCTGCATCAATTGTATCAAGACGAGCTATTTCAAATGTCAAAGTTTCAACTTCATCTTCACGAAGATGTTTCATGACTTCAGAAGAAACTTCACTTCCCAAAGAGACTAAGAAAATAGCTGCTTTCTGACGGCCAGTAAGGCTTTTATAGTCCTTTAAGCCGCCTTTTTTCTTTCCGCTATTACCACCGCCAGCCTGTTTAATTGGCTGTTTGATGTGGCTTTCTGCTGCATCAGCCATATATTAAGCCTCCTCTCTAAGCCAAGTTCTAATAAGCATTGCAACGTCTTCAGGATGCTCTTTTGCAAGAGCAATAGCGTTTTCTGCAAGCTCCTGGCGCTTTCTTTCTTCTACAGTCATAGAAACTTCCATGCCTTCGTTCTTTGCATCCCAAAGAGCACGTTCGCGTTCTTCCTGCTGTCTGCGCAACAGTTCTTCTTCACGAAGACGTCTGCGGCGTTCAATTTCACGACTGATAATGCGGAATACAATGAATGTAACAAGGACAACGGCAATACCAATCAAGATAAAGAAGAACATCTTCTTTGTCTGCTGAGACTTTATGAATGCTTCATCTTCCCTACGGAACTGTTCCGTACGGTCAATCTGCAGGCTTGTAACTTCTACAATATCTCCGCGCTGTTTATCGTAACCAATAGCACCTTGAACAAGTCTTACAACCTGCTTCAAATCTTCTTCTGGTACTGGAATATACTCACGCTCATATCCACCGCTTGAACTAAGCCGGATATTGCCCTTTTCGTCATACAACGGATATTTCCATGTACCGTCAACGTTAACAGAAACTGATATGCTGTCAATTGAAGGACTTTCATCTTCTACCAAACTCTTTTCATTGAGAACATAATTACGTTTTGCTCCGTTCTCCGTAGAGTTTCCTATTACATTGGACATGTCAGAATATGCAGGAGGATTCTGGCCTTGGACGCCAGCAGGCCCTTCTGGATTATATCCTGTTCCTGTAAATGACTTGGTAACAGTTTCCTCTGACAATATAAATCCATTTTCAGCTTTCTTACCGTCATTATACGGAGTATTCGGGTTGTCTTCTTCTATTGTAGGAGCCGTATACTCTTTCTTTGAAACAGATCGCTTGGACATGTCCATCTTAATCTTTATTGTTGCAACACGTACACGATCAACACCATAAGTTGCCTGAAGGGCAGCAAGAATAGCACTAGAACGCTCTGCTTCAAGCTTCTGAATAACCTTCTGTTCTTTCTGTATATTATTTATGCGGTCAGTTTCTTCCATTCCATCAAAATCATTGATTTCAAGATTTGTACTACCGTCTACTATAGTAATATTATCTCTTGTGAGGCCTTCAACACTGCGCATTATAAGATGCTCAATTCCCTGCACAGACTTTTTACTCTGCAAAACATCACTACCGCCACGAGCATAAAGAACAACACTTGCAGTTACAGGCTTCTGATCAGAAGCAAACAAAGCATCATCTGGCAATGAAAGCATAACTTTAGCCTGCTGAATGCCGTCAAGCTGCTTAAGATGCTCCTCAAGAGCTGCTGTAGTGGCACGCTGCCAGTTTACTTTGTCGTCAAAGTCATTGCGAGTCCATCTGCTTACATCAAAAAGCTGGTATGCATCAATACCAGACGGCTCATAACCTTCAGCGATGAGCTTGCTTCGCCATTTTTTTGCAATACCTTCTGTTTCAACGGAAATATAACCGTCTGAAGAAACATAAGCCTTAACATTATCCTGATCAAGACGCGTGAGTATGCGATCTCGCTCGACCTCATCAGTAATGGCCTTGTTAAAAAGACGGACTGTTGTTGGTTTTGAAGAAAAGGCAGCCAACATAACAATTCCTGCTATGATGACAACGAATATACCGATTAAAATGCCTTTCTGGACGATTGTCCACTTTCCCCACTTTTCTTTAATGGTTTTTGAAAAATTTTTGAACCATTCGTTCATCTTCCCCTCCCGTGAACGAATAAAATGCCTTTACATTGTTTCCCACTACTCCGTAAAGGTTTAAGTCTTAATATTATAACACCATACTTTTTTTTTGAAAAGCGTAACAGTGCCAATTTATGTAATATAATGCCGTATTTTAGGAAATTAATGGGAACTAAAAACGGCATCCCGATATTTATCTAGTCTGAGACAGGTCATTCCATCCAGTTATTACACGGTCAATGACAGTCTGAGCAAGATTTAGGGACATCTGTGCTTTTGCCATTGCAATTGTAACATCATGAATGTCAACACTGTCAGGATCTGTAATAAGCTGTTCCTGTAGCTTTCCAACTTCAGTCTGCTGTCCGTTAAGTTCTTCAACAGCAGCAAGCAGATAATTTTCAAAGCTTCCCTTTGATTTTTCAACAGAAGCCTTTTTTTCTCCGCCAAAGGAATCAATAAGAGGAGCTGTTCCAAGGTGAGCAGGATTACTTCTGTTTAATTCAAGCGAACCTATTGTAAAGTCCATATATGATAACCCCTATTACTGTGCAATATTCAGTGCAGATGAAAACATATCCTTGCTGCCTTCTATAACAGCACTGTTTGCCTCATAAGCACGGTTAGCACTAATCATATCAACCATTTCATTTACTATGTTAACATTAGGATACTCAACATATCCTTTGTTAGGACCTGATTTTATGGCATCAGGATGATCAGGATCATAAACCATTCTTCCCTGAGTTGTATCTTTTACAATTTCCCTTACACGGACTCCCTTTCCAGGACCATTATCCTGAGAAGCATCTGTAAAAGGAAGACGCCATGTAGGATTTTTTGAAGCGACAGGCTCAAATATAACAGTCTGCTTTCTGTATACACCACCGTCCTGCGTACGAGTCGTGGAAGCATTCGCAATATTGTTGCTGATAACATCCGTTCTAAGACGTTCAGCACTCATTCCTGTTGCAGCTATGTTAATACTTGTGTAAAGACCCATATTATGCTCCTGTTATATAAATCAACGTACTGATTTCATTGCTGTCGTTATCTGACCAAACTCAAAGCTTTCAAGCTGAGTTAAAAGCCTATACTGCATCTGAATCTGAACAAGATTCATTGCTTCTTCTTCTGCATCAACGTTATTTCCGTTTGCCTTGGAAGTAGTTAAATAATCAGTAGTACGCCTAGGTTCAACTTTTCTCCAGTCACGAGGAGTCTCACTCTGAATATGACGCTCATCCGTCGTAATCATCTTAAATGAATTATGTTCATTATCGCGAGATTCAAAAGCCTTTTTCAACTCTGATTCAAAGTTTACGCTCTGCCTCTTATAGTTAGGTACTTCACTGTTGGCAATATTATTTGCCGTCACCTGATACCTCAAACTCTGAACATCAAGTTCCCTATGAAGCAAATCTACTGAATTTACAAAACTATTCATTCCCATATTTTCCTTATCGGAAAATAATCTATTAACTTTATATATTATCTTTAGAAAACATAAAAAAAGCCTTGCAAAGAAATTTGCAAGGCTTTTTCAGCATTACAGAATGTAACGTTCCAAATCCTGATTCTGAACGATTCCTTTCAGTTTTTCATTTACATAAGCTTCATCAATCGTAATTGTCTCTCCGGCATGCTTATCAGCAGAAAAACTCAATTCTTCAAGCACAGTCTCAAGTATAGTATGCAGACGGCGAGCACCGATGTTTTCTGCATGAGAATTGACATCTTCGGCAATAAAAGCCATCCTGTCAATAGCTTCATCTAAAAACTTCAATGTCACATTTTCCGTCCCCAGCAATGCTTCATACTGCTTTATAAGGGCGTTCTTAGGCTCCGTCAAGATTCTCTTGAAATCTTCCTTCTTCAAAGCTTCCAGTTCTACACGAAGAGGGAAACGTCCCTGAAGCTCAGGAATCAAATCGCTTGGAGCAGAAAGACTGAATGCACCAGCACCAATAAAGAGAATATGAGTTGTATTTACAACACCCCACTTTGTATTGATATTGCTGCCTTCAACAATCGGAAGAATGTCGCGCTGGACACCTTCGCGGCTTACATCCTGTCGGGAACCTTCGCCGCCTTTAGTAGCAATCTTGTCAATTTCATCAATAAAGATAATGCCACTCTGCTCAACACGCTCTTTTGCAATATCAGCAACTTTATCACTGTCTGTAAGGCGGTCAAGATTTTCTGAAAGCAAAATCTGACGAGCTTCGTGCACGGACATAGATCTTCGCTTATTTCTTCCGCCCGAAAGCATTTCCTGCAAACCTGTAATGCTAGCCTCCAAATCTTCTGGAGTACCACCACCCATCATCTCTATGCCACTGAAGCGTGGCTGCTGATGAACGACAATATCAACCATGCGGTCTTCCAGTTTTCCGTCCCTCAGCATCTGTCTGAATTTTTCACGAGTTTCAGACATTTCAGCCGTATCTTCTTTTTGTTCTGGAGAACTTTGAGGCTGAGCCGTTTCCTGAGAGTTTTCAGTTTCTACTTCAGGTAGTTTTTTCGGCATGTCAATTTGAATCAGACTGCCCTGTACAGGACTGTCATTTCCAAAAATATTGCCTAAAATATGAACATTAGGTTTCTTTGACGGAGTTGCGGCATTAGACTTCTTAGAACCACTGCCAGGAAGCAACAAATCAAGCAACTGCTCTTCCACCATAGGTTCTGCCTTAGCCTTGAGGTTTTCCTGCATTTCTGACTTGACCATATTATAGCCGACAGCCATTAAATCGCGGACCATGCTCTCAACATCGCGACCGACATAGCCTACTTCCGTATATTTTGTTGCCTCAACCTTTAAAAAAGGAGCACCACACAATTTTGCAAGACGTCTCGCAATTTCTGTCTTTCCAACTCCTGTTGGTCCTATCATAAGAATGTTTTTTGGGGCAACTTCATCCCTTATTTCTTCAGGCAGTTTAATGCGGCGCTGCCTGTTTCTTAATGCAACGGCAACAAAGCGTTTTGCCTTATTTTGCCCGATAATATAATTATCCAGACGTTCAACGATTTCTGATGGAGTTAATCCTTCCGGCATTCCAGCCTTTGTACTGACATTTTCCACAACCAGCTCCTCTTATTACAATTCTTCTACTGTTATATGATCATTTGTATAAATGCAAATTTTTCCGGCAATACTCAGGGAATGCTCGGCAATTTCTCTTGCAGAAAGGTTACTGCTTTCAAAATAGGCCATTGCCGCTGCATAAGCATAATTTCCACCAGAACCAATTGCTATAATATCATTCTCAGGTTCAATGACATTTCCATCACCGGAAATAAGAAGTATTTTGTTTTTATCAGCAACAAGAAGCATGGCTTCGAGTTTACTCATATATCTTTCAGTACGCCACATTTTTGCAAGCTCTACCGCAGAACGTGTCAAATCCCCGTTATATTCCTTAAGCTTATCCTCAAATTTATCAAAAAGCGTAAAAGCATCTGCCACAGAACCAGCAAATCCTGTTATAACTTTACCGTCATATATTTTGCGGACCTTGCGAGCATTTCCCTTTACAACTGTATTTCCTGCTGTAACTTGTCCGTCTCCAGCCATTGCGACATGACCATCCTTTTTTACAGCAATAACAGTCGTACTCCTAATCTTTACATTTTCATCTTCAGCCATATAAACTCCTTCTGGCTATTAATCTTTTTTTCCACTGTGCGGAAAAGCCTGATTATAAATATCTTTCAAATGTTCTTTTGATACATGCGTATAACGCTGAGTCGCATTTATACTTGAATGCCCGAGCATTTCTTGAACCATGCGGACATCAGCTCCGTTCAAAAGCATTCCAGTTGCAAAAGTATGCCGGAATGAATGAGGTGTAACAGGATTGTTCACACCCTCAATTCCACTGTACTTTCCAACGATGAACCTTATGCCACCTTCTTTTAAAGGTGTTCCCTGTTGATTTATAAAGATATGGTCAACATAGCACGCACCTTTTGAACTTTGAGCAGGAAATTTTAAATCTCTTTCGGCAAGATAAGCTTTTAAAGCTTTTACCGCATCCGATTCAAAAAACACATACCGTTCCTTGTTTCCTTTACCTTTTACGACAGCACTTTTGTAATCCTTTGTAAAATCCTGAAACTTTAATGATGCAAGTTCTGCAACACGGCATCCAGAAGAATACAACATTTCAAAAATAGCCTTGTCTCTTGTAGCCCACAGCAAATTCTTTTCATCAGGCTCATTACACAGTCTGTCTATTTCAGTCTGAGTCATAAAGCGTGGAAGATGCTTTGCCAGTTTCAAGCTCTTTAATTCAATTGCAACATCATCTAAAATATAGTGATTTTTTTTGCAATAAGCAAATAATCCCCTCAATGAAGAAATAAAACGATTTATCGATGCAGTCGAATATTTTTGTCTAGAAAGCTCACCTATACAGTTTCTGAGCTGAAGTTCAGTAACTGCCTGCATTGGAGTTTCAATTCCAATCTGCCTGGCAAAATGCTTTAAATCCTCTCCATAACCTGCGATAGTATGAACCGACCTACATTTTATGCACCGAAGATATTCCAAATATTCTTCAATGCACTCACCTAACAAAACACTCCCCACTTTTTATTCACCCGAAATCGCAGCAGCATCCTTATCTTCTTCAGGAGAATGCAGATAATCACAGTCAGGATTTATACAGCTCTTATAAAAACCGTTCTTTTTATCGTATTTTTCGACAAGGAACCAACCACATTTGGGGCAGACAGAATTAATAGGCTTAAAATGAGTAATAAAACTGCATTTTGGGTAATTTGTACAGCCGTAAAATTCCTTTCCCTTACCTTTAGTCTTACGTGCAACAATATCACCGTCACAACCTTTTACCGGACATTTTGCCAAAGGAATGCTTTTAGTATTGTGACATTCTGGAAATCCAGAACAGGCAAGGAAATAACCGAACCTTCCAAGCTTTTTCAACATGGGTTTTCCGCATTTTTCACAAACTTGATCGGTTTTTTCATCGAGAGAACCTTTAAGGCTTTCATGAGTATCATTAACCTTATCAACCTGCTGCTTGAACGGCTCGTAAAATTCATTTATCATTGAATTCCATACAAGCTCATTTCTTTCTATTTTATCAAGGTCATTTTCAACATCTGAGGTAAACTTTTCATTTATAACAGCAGGAAAAGATTCAACAAGTATCCTGCAAATTATTTTTCCAAGCTGAGTAGGGACAAGCTGCTTATTGCTTCTTATTACATAATACCTGTCCAAAAGCACAGAAATGATAGGAGCATAAGTAGAAGGTCTTCCTATTCCTTTTTCTTCAAGAGTCTTGACTATAGAAGCATCTGTATAACGTGCTGGTCCCTGAGTAAAATGCTGTTCAGGATAAAATGTCCCGCTGCTAAGCATTTCTCCAACTTTCAAGGAAGGAAGACTACCCTTAATTTCCTCTTTTGAAGAAAGTGTCTTTATGACATTATAAAATCCCTTATAGGTCAGTTTACTTGCACTTGCACGGAACAATGCATCTCCAGCCTGAATATCAGCACTTATTGTTTTTGATACGGCATTTTTCATCTGGCTTGAAACAAAACGTTCCCAAATTATTGAGTAAAGACGCAACTGATCACGTGACAGATATTCCTTTACAGCATCAGGAGTATACTTTGTATATGTAGGACGAATACCTTCATGAGCATCTTGAGCACCTTTTCCTACAGAATACTCAATTTTTTCATCAGGCAAATCATTAGGAAAATTCTTTTCTATCCAAGAACGAACATCATCAATTGCACTCTGCGAAATTCTTACAGAATCCGTACGCATATAAGTTATAAGACCGACACGTGTAGACCCAATCTGCACGCCCTCATACAGCTGTTGTGCAATCTGCATTGTTTTTCTTGAAGTGTAACCGAGCCTGTTAGCCGCAGCCTGCTGCAATTTAGAAGTCGTAAAAGGAGGCTTCGGACGAAGAATCTTTTCAGATTCTTTTATGTCTGCAATAACACAATCACTGTCCTGAATTTCTTTTATTATATCATTTACAGATTTTTCACTTTTGAGTTCAGGCTTTTCACCTTTATATTGTAGCAGCTGTGCAGTAAATTTATTCTTGCCCTTCATAAAATCAGCATCAAGGGTCCAATATTCTTCAGGAATAAAATCTTCAACTTCCTTCTCTCGCTCACAAATAAGCCTTAAAGCAACCGACTGAACTCTTCCTGCACTCAAACCATTCTTCACTTTCTTCCAAAGCAATGGACTAAGGTTATAACCTACAAGGCGATCCAGAATTCTGCGTGCTTTTTGTGCATCAACCTTTGCTTCATCAATTGTACGAGGATGCTTTATGGCTTCTTTTATGGCAACAGGCGTAATTTCGTTAAACGTTATGCGGTGGATTGAGGCAGAAGTCTTGTCTTTTAGAACATTGTTCAAATGCCAGGAAATTGCCTCTCCTTCCCTATCATTATCAGATGCAAGAAGAACAACATCTGAATTCTTTGCATCTTTTTGAAGTTCTTTTAGAAGTTTTGCCCTTCCTCGTACAGTTATGTATTCAGGCTCAAAATTATTATTAACATCTATTGCAATACGGCTTTTTGGCAAATCTATTAAATGCCCCATTGAAGCTTTTACCGTGTATCCTGCTCCCAAATAGTGTTCAATAGTCTTTGCTTTTGCAGGAGACTCAACAATAACAAGAGTCTTCTTTTTTTTTGTTCCAGCCATAAGTCATCCTTTGGTTCTCAATTTTTAAAAGTCTGCAAAACCCAGCTGTCCGGAAATATCCACTGCATGAGATCCGGGAGCAGCATATTTTACAGTTTTATATTCGGCATAATCCCTGATAACAGAAGCACCAGATTCTATATAATATTCTGAAGAACGAGCAAGCTTCTTTTCATGTTTTTTATCAGAGCTTAGTCTTTTTACAGTATTTTTAGAGATTTGTAATGCTTCCTGACAAAAGCCGCTCTTATGAAACACCAGATCTCTGTTAAAATCCAATGCAAATGATGCAGTTATTAAAGCTCCACTTCCAGGAGGAGCCTGTATGACAACTGTTGCAGGAGAAAGGGCTGCAATAATCCTGTTTCTCTGAACAAATCGCCATGCTACAGCAGGGCATCCGGGAATATATTCACTTGCAAGCAGACCATCGCTTTCCAGTATCTTTTGAACAAGCACTTTATGGGACGAAGGCACAATAGTATCAATTCCACATGGCAAAACAGCGACCGTACTTGCTGCAATGCCAGAAGAAAGAGCCCCTTTATGGGCAAAAAAATCAATGCCCATGGCATTTCCACTTACAACAGTAAGACCGTCGCAAGCAGCATCTCGTGCAAATTCAAAAGAACTCTGAGCTGTTTCCTTACAAACATTCCTGGTTCCTACAACCGAGACACATTCTTTGTGTAAAGAATTAAGGTTTCCCCTGTAAAACAAGATATACGGAGGATTTATAATTTCCCTCAACAGTGCAGGATAGCCGCAATCATTGTAATGGACAGCATTAATATGCTGAGCTTCCATAATAGAGGCACTTTTGCGTACAGAAATAAAAGTCTCCCGCCCATTCCATACAGAATGATTAATAACACGCCCTATTATAGAAGAAATATCTTTTATAGAAAGTACAGCAAGATTGTCCAGACTGTCAATATTCTTTTTTAAAAGAATTTTTTCTTTTAAGGTAAGAAAAGAAAGAGAAGCAAGCGCAATATCCAGTAAATCCACAGCTACAGATTAATTAGAAGCATGTTGTGCGTCAAGTACAACCTTTTTATTCCTCTGTGCGTCAGCAGTTTTTTGCTCGTTAGGATTTATTTTTATTATCTGATCGTACAAAGCAATGGCTTTGTCAAATTCGCTTGTCATATAGTATGCATTTGCGAGTACAAACATTCCGTCTGTATCACGTTTCTGAACTTCAAGAAAGCGTTCTAGATAAGGAATGGCTTTATCAGGTTCTTTCAGTTCAAATACATAAAGAACGCCAAGTGCATACATTGAACGGAAATATCTTGAATCAATCTCAAGAGATGTCAAATAGGCAGATTCTGAAAGCCTAAGGTAATTCATTTTTTTTGTGGCACTGTCAAGACCACCGCTTGCATTATAGTCAAGTTCTGTATTTGCAAGATAACCTGCACAAATTCCTATGTAATAGTAAAGGTTCTGATTATTAGGAAAAAACAGGACAGCCTGCTTGAAAGCTTCATAGGCTTCTTTATACATAGCTTCATCAAGATAGCGTGTTCCCAATATCTTATACCACATGCCTTCCTGTGCCTGAGTTGTCACCAAGTCCATGGCTCTGGCATCATACTTTTTTAAAGCTTCTTTAAGTTCCTCTTTTGTTGTAGGATTAGAAACACCTTCTTCAAGTTTCTGCATACGTTTAATGGAATTATAGGACGGACCGCATGAAACTACAGTAAAACAAAAAAAGGCTATAAATCCAGCCAAAATAATAACATTATTCTTCATAATCATTCTCCTTTTTGTCAGATAATTCTTTATTTTTATGTCCAGGAAAATATCCGCTATGATATTCCCTTAACTGTTCATTGTCTATATGAGTGTATATCTGTGTTGTAGAAAGATCTGCATGCCCCAAAAGTTCCTGCACGGAACGTAAATCTGCACCACCGGCAAGAAGATGTGTTGCAAAAGAATGTCTGAGGGTATGAACTTTTGCATTCACTCCAGACTTAGCTTCAAGAGCCTTAAAGTTTTTCCATACACCTTTTCGTGATAAAGGCTGCCCCCTGCTATTCACAAACACTTCATTTACAGCATTAGAAGTTACAAACTGACCTCGTACATCATAAATCCATGTATGAAGCCATTCACGCGCAATATCACCAAACGGCACAATACGCTCTTTATCACCTTTTCCATACACTATTATTATTTTCTCGTCAAAATGAACGTTACCCATAAGAAGGGAACAAGCTTCGCTTATTCGTAACCCACAGCTGTATATAACCTCATACAAAGCTCTGTCTCGAACTCCCAAAGGTTTACTCGTATCTATGGAATTCAATAAATCATCAATCTGCTCAACACTAAGCACTTTCGGCAGATTTCTTGCGACAGAAGGATGATCCAGTTCAAGACATATATTTTTAGTCCACATTCCCTTATGTTTCAAAAATGTCCCGAAAGCTCTAAGGGCAGAAACATCTTTTGCAATCGATATATCCTGAATTCCCTGGGTATGCCGCCATCGTATATAAAAAAACAAATCTTTTTCAGTTACAGCAGAAAGTTCAATAGAATTCTGTTCCAGCCAAGTAAGGAATTCCTTAATGCAAAAACGATAGGTTTCTGCAGAAAGACGAGAACGTCCCTCCACAAAAACAAAATCATTAAAAAATTCCTGCATTACAGAATCATTATTTGTCATCAGATAAATTAATGCTTCTGGAAAGTCCTTCCAGATTTTTTCTCCAGATTGCAGGCTGACTCAAATCAGAACCATTCCTAGAATATCCCGGAGGAGGTGTCAGACCGTGGCTGGAATTTACTACAGAAGACCTGTTTAAAGCCTTTGACAGTGATTCCTGCACAGTTTCCTGAACCTCTGAAGAAGTATCTTTTATTTTTTCAAGAGATTTTTTGTCAATCATTATAGGGCTGACTTTAGGTTCCTCTTTTACTGCAGTACGAGATTCAAACGTGGTCTTTCCCTGAATTACCCTTTCAAAATCCCCATACTCAAGAACATTTTCATTAACAGGCTTTGAATCCGTCTCTTCATACGAAGAAGTGTCGGTATCAGATTTAAAACCTGTAGCAATAACAGTTACGGAAACCTTTCCGTTCATTTCTGTATTAGTAGAAAGTCCAAGGAAAATTTCCACATTCGGAGCAGCAGAAGCCTTTATGTTATTTGTAATTTCTTCAACTTCTGTCATGGCAAGACTATCATCACCAGTAATATTAATAAGAATCTTTGAAGCCCCATCAATCTGACAGTCTTCAAGCATAGGATTCGAAATTGCAGCCTGAGCAGCATCAACCGCACGGTTTTCGCCTTCACCAAAGCCAACACCCAAAATTGCATTTCCCTGATTCTTCATTACAGACTTTACATCCGCAAAATCAAGATTAATATCACCTGGTACTGTAATGACTTCAGAAATGCCTTGAACACCCTGACACAAAACATCATCAGCAAGTCTGAATGCCTGTTTAAAGTTAAGTTTCTTCTCAACAATCTTCATTATTTGGGAATTAGGAATAATTATAAGGCTGTCAACATTTTCACGAAGTTTTTTAATGCCGTCCTGTGCATTCTTCATTCGTACAGGACCTTCAAAATCAAACGGAGTAGTAACAACAGCTATAGTAAGGGCCCCACTTTCCCTCGCAACACCAGCAACAACAGGTGCAGAACCGGTTCCTGTTCCACCGCCCATTCCAGCAGTGATAATAACCATGTCAGCACCCTGTACTATATTTTTTATATTATCAACATCTTCTTTTGCAGCATTTTCACCGACAGCAGGATTTCCGCCTGCACCAAGACCACCAGTCAGTTTTTGTCCTATAGCTATTTTTCGCTGGGCCTTCGATACCCTCAATGCCTGTAAATCTGTATTGACAACAATAAATTCTACATCTTTAACACCGGCATCAATCATTCGGTTTACGGCATTAGATCCACCGCCACCACATCCAATGATTTTTATTACCGTCGGACTAACAGCCGATACATCAGAATTTACATCATTTACTACAGACAGTTCTATCATGTCTTCCTCCCAACCCAGACACCTTCATTTTGCTTTATCCCCCTAGACAAAACGAAGTTTACTTTTTTATTCTAATATATTAAAAGAAGTTTTTAAATAGCTTTGACAGCTTTTTTCCAACTCCTTCGGAATCTTTCTGATCTTCAGAAAACCTAGTTTTGCTCTTTTGCCGAACATTTTTTTGAGCAGCATCTTTATTGCAAATGACAAGTCCTACAGCAGTAGCAAAATCCGCATTTCTATAGTCCTGATCAAGATTACCAAAATCAGAAGAAGTTCCTATACGGACAGATGACGTTCCCCATACGTTCTGGGTCAGTTGCACTATTCCCGACATAAGAGAGCCGCCTCCTGTCAAAACTATGCTACCGTTCAATTTTGTTAAATTTGAATGTCTTACAATCTCTTTTTTTACCATTGAAAGAATTTCTTCAACTCTAGGCTGAATAATCTGGCATAATTCATACCTACTTGTCTGTTCAGGACCTCTACCTCCAACACTAGGAATAATAACTTCCTGCTCTATTTCATTTCCTTCAATCCAGCAACAGCCATGCTGTATTTTTATTTTTTCAGCTTCTTCAACAGGCAGCCCCTTTACAAGAGCAATATCACTAGTTACAAGATTTCCACCTACAGGAACAGAAGCCATAAAGACAGGCGCACCTTTATTTACGACAATAACATCTGTAGAACCTGCACCTAAATCTATAAGAATAGAGCCTAGCTCCAGTTCATCCTCATGTACTGTAGCCATTGCAGAAACCAGTGTCTTGGAACAGATTCCCTGCAAATAATAGCCGGCTCTTTCAACACAATTTGTAAGATTGACACATGCAGTTTCAGATGCAGAAATTATATGAACTTTAACTTTAAGCCGTTTCCCTATAACGCCCACAGGATCTTTACATCCAGGCAAATCATCTACTATATATTCCTGTGTAACTGCCTGAAGGGCTTTCTTTTCCAAAGGAAGATCTATTGCCCTTGAAGATTCCTGAGCACGCCTTTTAGTATCTTCATTAATTTCAAGCGCACGAAGATGAGGCGTTGTATCAACAACAACATCGCCCTCAGAATTCTTTCCTTCAACAAGAGAACCGCCTATTGCAGTATAAACAGATTCAACTTCCGCTCCAGCAAGCTGTTCTGCAGCGTCCACAGATTCTTTTATGGCAGCAACAGCCGCATCAATGTTTACAATGACACCATTACGTACACCATTTGAAGGCTTTTTTGAGAATCCTATTACCTCAAGCTTATTTTCTGAGTCAATTTCTCCTATAACAGTCTTAATAAAGGAAGTACCAATATCAAGTCCAACTATAATGTTGCTCAAAAATATTCTCCCAATAAAAAATCAGCGAGACCTGTACGAAACAGAACCATATCTAAGATCAATTTCTCTAACATCAGGCTCAAAAGAATTTACAACATCAAGAACTACCATCATGTACTTCAGGGCATCTTCATTCAGAGAACGATCTGTAAGCACTTTTACATGCGTATGAATAGGATAAAGTACTAACTCATAATTGCCGTATTCCTTAGGAACAACCTGAATTTCAGAAATTGCCACAAAATATTTTTGTGGAAGCTTCTGAATTTCTGCAATTTGAGCCATAAGAGGTTTATATTTTGCAGGAAACCTCATTCCAGTCTGCATATTTTCAATAGGAAGACCAGAAATGAGCGGTATGTTACTGTCACTGGCAACTGATGTTGTATTAGAAAATAGTACACCATTTTCATCAATTTGAACAGACATTGAGCGACCATTTATAGACACAATCGTTTTTGCAACAGCAGTACGTTCTTTTACATTTATCAAAACTTTATCAGGAAACACTTTATCAACAGACACAGTATCAACAGCCGAAAGAGTACTTAAAACATCAACAGCCCTGCTGGAATCAAACTGAATCCAGGTAACGTCACCCGTCTTCGATAGCTTATCAAGCAAAACAGAAGACGGAAGATTTTTTAACCCTGAAAACTGAACCTTGACAGGTGCAAGGCACGGTATAATGAGCATATAGAAAATGCCTTCTATAACCAACAGAATACAAAGAATCAGGACTATTATCTTTACAATTGTTATGCGAGAATCTTTTTTTTGGTCTTTGTCAGCCATCGCTATATGTTCAGAAACAACAAAATCACTCATTTTCCATCATCTTCCATAAAAACTGCCATCATAATCCATTCCCATGCGGGAAGCATTTATTATGAAACCACACATACTCAAAGTAACAATAAGGGACGAACCTCCCGAAGAAAAAAACGGAAGTGTAATTCCTGTTGTAGGAACAGCACCACAGACAACAGCACAGTTCAAGAGAGACTGTACAAAAATGCTTGTTACACATCCGAATGCAGCATACGAAGCAAAACTATCTTTAGCAGAAAATGAAATGTTATAGCCTCGTAATGCAAAAAAAATAAGAAGACAGAAAAAAATTGTCACTCCAAACAGCCCCATGGCATCTGCCCAGCCGGCAAAAATATAGTCTGTCTGGACTTCAGGAATTTTAAATACCTCAGTAAGACCAGAACCAAAACCATTGCCCCAAATTCCTCCAGAAGTAATAGACCTTTGTGAAGCCAGCTTTTGATATCCAGATGAAAGAGTATATTCTTCAGGATGAAAAAATGCTATAACACGCATAAGGCGGTAAGGTTCTATTGTAATCATCAGTACAATTGCAGGAATTGCAAGCAACATCAGAGGGATGAACCATGACATCAAAACTCCGGCAACAAAAAACATAAGGCTGCCAACAAAAAAAACAAATAGACCGGTAGAAAAATCTTTCTGCAAAAAAATAACAACAACAAAGACTAAAAGTCCTACAAAAGGATACTGAAAATCCTGCTTTGTCTTAACATCTTCTTCAGCATGCTTGCTAAAAAGATTTGCAAGAAAGAGAACAACAGCAAATTTTGCAAATTCTGATGGCTGTATAGTACCAAAGTTACCAATTCTAATCCATCTGGCAGCACCTTTACGTTCACTGCCAATACCCGGAACCATAGCAACAATGCACAAAAAAAGAGTTCCAATTACAATCAGTGGCAGCAACTTTCTGAGAGAATTCATTGGAATTAACGCAAAAAAGACCAGACCAACAAAGCCTATGAAAGACCAGACAATCTGCCTGTTAACAAAATAATATCTGTTAGAGAACAAACGTTCTCCAGTATAAGGCGTACATATATAAAGCATGAAAAGTCCCAGACCCCATAAAATCAAGGTACAGATAATAAAGAGAAAATCACTTTTTACATAAGGACCAACCGTTCTGTCTGTTTTAAATGTAAATTCCGACATGGTTAATCCTCACCTAGCAATCCGTCACAAACGCGCTCCAAAGCCATGCCTCGAGACCCCTTAACAAGAATAACATCATCTTTTACAGCATTATGTTTAATAAAATCTACAATACGACCAATACTTTCGTCAGACTTATCTGCGACATACATACCATCCAGACCGGAATATGCCTTATACGCAGCATTCATTTCCTGTCCGACAAAAATACACACTGCATCTGATTTAGAAACAAGTTCTCCAACATGAGCATGAGCTCTTTCAGAATCTTCGCCTAGCTCAAGCATGTCTCCCAGTACAAAAAACTTCTTATTTTTTACACTTACAGAAGACATCAGTTCAAGAGCCTTTTCCATAGAATCAGGATTTGCATTATAACAATCCTTTACAACAGTATACTGTCCGTGAATAATTTCACTTCGACCAAACAAAGTCTGATACGATTCTACGCCACGTTTTATTTCTTCTGCAGACAGTCCAAGAACCAAAGCAAGAGTTACAGCTGCAAGCGTATTTTTATAATTATACTCACCAGGCAGGGAAAGATGAACAGGAACACCATTAATAGAAAAATCCGTACCATCAAGACCTTTATGTGAAACTAGCTGCACGTTTTCCGGCAAATTACAGCCGTAATACACAACATTGCCATCAACCTGAGATGCAAGATAGTCCGTAAAATCATCATCTTTAGGAATAACAGCAGTTCCAAAATGATTTATATAATCAAAGACATGTGCTTTTTCAGCAGCAATGTTCTCTCGGCTTCCAAGAAGTCCTACATGAGCAGTTCCAATGTTCGTAACAACTGCAAATCTTGGTTTAAGGACACCTGCAATCTCTTTAATCTCATCTTTTCTGTTCATGCCCATCTCAAAAAGTCCGACTTTATGTTCTGCACGAATAGAAAAAACAGAAAGAGGCAGCCCTGTCTCACTATTTAAATTTCCTTTATTTGATACGACATTATATTTCTGAGAAAGAATTGAGCGCAACATTTCCTTTGTTGTAGTCTTACCGCTGGAACCTGTCACTCCAATCTTAATAAGTTCAGGAAACTGTTCTACATAACGTCCGGCAATCTTTTGCAAGGCCGAAAGATTGTTATCAACAGCAATAAAGAATACAGATGGATTGCTTTGAGATAAAGAAGCATAAAAACTGCCGTCCGCCTCAAAATTCTTAAAATTAACAAGGACGACAGTCGCCCCCTTTTCTATGGCCTGAGGAATATACTTGTGTCCATCCTGATTTTCACCAATAAGGGGCACAAAAAGAGTATTTCTTACAACATTACGGCTGTCAGTCTGTACATCGGTAAAACAGAAATCTCCTGTTCCCAGGACATGAACACCATTAGAGGCTTGAACAACATCTTCATACGAAAGCAAGGTTTTACTCATTTTGAACTATCCTTCATCTCTACGCGGACAATCTCATCTGTCTCAGCAGGCCGCATATTAAGGTTATCTTTTGCAAGTTTTTCAATTCTATCTGTATTAGAAAGCAAACTTATATCTGTAATAAGCTTTTTATTTTGTTCTATCAAATCAGCCTGTTTTTTTTCAAGTTCCGTAATCTGGCGTTCAAGATCAGTATATTTTCTTGACTGAATGCCATTCATTACCAATAATGCGGGAATACTCAAGGCAAGTATGCATATCATAATCCATCTGAACACAAAGAAAAATTTACTCATATAGCCTCCACACCATAAAGCCTCAAATCATCAGCATTTCTAAGTTTTCTGACAACCCTTAACTTTGCACTTCTAGACGGAGAATTCATTTTTATTTCTTCTTCAGAAGGTTCAACAGGTTTTCTTGTAATGAGTTGAGCACAAGGAGTTCCACCGCATCTGCATACAGCCACCTCCGGCGGACACACACACTGTTTACCTAAATTTCGGAAATAATTCTTTACGATTTTATCTTCCAGAGAATGGAACGTTATGACTCCCATTTTTCCGCCTGCTTCAAGAACATTAAATGCATCATGAAGGGCTTGAGGAAGACGCTTAAGCTCGCTGTTAACATAAATTCGAAGAGCCTGAAATGTACGCGTAGCAGGATGGATCTGTCCATGGCGATAGTTTCCAGGAACGGCATTGTATATAAGGTCTGCAAGAGCTTTTGAAGACTCAATACGTTCAGACTGCCTTGCATTTACGATTGCAGATGCAATCCTGCGGGAATATCGTTCATCAGAATAAAGATATATCATGTTCGCAAGCTGAGTTTCTGGCATATTGTTCACAACATCAGCAGCACTCTCACCTGCATCAGTATTAAGGCGCATGTCTAGAGCCTCATCATGACGAAAAGAAAAACCTCTGCCACTTCGTTCGTAATGAAAAACACTTATGCCAAGATCAAACAAAATTATGTCAGGATGGCGACTTTCAGCAGGATAGTTTTTGTAAAAATCGTTGAACCAGCCGTTAAAAAAAGTCATACGGTCTCCAAAAGGAGCAAGTCGTTCCTTAGCTCTCTTTTGAATTATACTGTCAGCATCAAGACCAGTTATTTTAAGAGAAGGATATTTTTCCAAAAAGTTATAGGAATGACCACCTTCACCAAGAGTAGAGTCTATCATAAAGGCATCTTGCTCAAAAGACTCGCCGACAGGCGACAATAAAGAGAGACATTCCTGCAAAAGAACTGGGGTGTGGACAATTTCCAAGTTACGACTCCGACTATATTAAATGTTATTTTCTAACTTAAAAGAGAATATTGCTCATGCTTTCTGCTGCCTGCTGGAAAGAATCCTCACTTGCAGCAAGATATTTATCATAGCATTCGGAATCCCATAACTCCATGTACTTGTTGAGTCCTAGAATTACAGATTCCCCCTTAAGAGAAGCATACTCCCTTAGATTCTGAGGAATAGAAAGGCGACCGGAACGGTCAAATTCAAGTTTTTGCGCAGGCGCGATGAAACGCCTCATTACAAGTCTTTTTTGATCATTAAAAAGAGAGGCCGAGCCCATGATTTTATCATTAAGGCTGACCCACTCTTCGGTTGTAAAAAGCATGAGACAATGATCCAGACCTTGCGTAATGATAAGTTCATTCTGCTGGAGAACAGAACGTAATTTCGCCGGGAAAAGGATTCTTCCTTTTTCATCCAGCGTATTACGATACTCACCAATAAGCAAATCCATACCACTGCTCACCACTTTTTCCCACTATTTCCCACTTACTCACCATTTTAACCACTTTTTTTATAATGTCAATAAAAAATATGTCCGATAAATAGACTTTTTAGAGATATTATTTTTATAACATCTAAAACTCTGTATAGTTTTCTTAACTATCAAAAATTACTATACATTCATATATGGTAAAGGCCAAACATAATGCGACTGTAATAAACACACTTAATGAAAGTTCCTTGCACAAGACATTGAAGGCGTACTATTCTATGCAGAATGAAGGTAGCCTTACGGAAGTAAAGAAAGGACAGTATATTGCAGATGTTTGCACAAAAGACGGAAATATTATAGAAATTCAGACGGGCAGCCTTGCCCATCTGCATGACAAGATACGGTACTGCATTGAAAACGGCATAAGCATAAAGGTTGTCTATCCTTTAGTCATAACAAAATACATTGAAACAATATCCGACAATAAAAAAACATATTCAAAAAGAAAAAGTCCTTTACATAAAAACATATATTCCATATTCAGGGAACTTACAGGACTATACGAATTTCTTTTGAACAGTCTTTTTACTCTAGAAGTTATAGAAGTGACAGTGACCGAGACAAGACAGACAACTGAAACACCTGTTCAATCAGGAAACAGAAGAAGACGCTTCATGAAAAGCTGGATAAAGACCGGAAAAAAGCTTGAAGAGATAGGAAAGGCTCATACATTCTATAGTTGCAAAAATTATCTTGACCTACTTCCTTCAGGACTTCCAGAAGACTTTACAGTAAAAGACGTAATAAATTCTCTAAAAAATACAGGCATAAAAGCAACAGAACAGTCCGTCCGCTGCATGATATGGCTTTACAGCAAAACAGGGCTGGTAGAACGATGCGGCACATCAAAAAGAAGCTACCTGTACAGAATCAAGTATTCCTTCTTTGAATAAATCTTTTCGCAAAAAGCACGTAGAAAACTAAGACGACAACAAATGACACAGACTGAGCAATACAAATCCTTAGAGTCTGAAGTTCATCTGTACCAGTATTACTGATCACATGCAGTACATTAATAATCGTATTATTAACAAAATGTTCTCCCATTGACAAATAAACAGAACCGGACAGCTTTGTCAGCAATGCATATTTGAATCCGACCAAAGCTGATGAAAATACTAAAATAGCAATGCTGACAATTAATTGCCTTGAATTACTGAGACCGTCCATATAACTTCTAACAGGTCCTACAATGTGCCATACACCAAAAAAAGCAGAAGCAATGACAGCAGAGACTAAGAACTTGTATTTCTGTTCAAGAAGTTTCTGGAATAAACCACGAAACACACCTTCTTCCATTATGACATTAATGATATTTCCAATTATGCATATTAAAAAGAAAAAAGCTTCCTTATGATTGCCAATATTGCCGTTTACAGAATAACTGGAGACATACAGTTCAAAGCCTTTAAAATTTCCTATTTGTTTTAGAACGAAACTTTCTGATATATAAGATATCGAATAAAAAAATGCACCCAGACATAATCCACAACAGAGCTTTTTAAAAGCATCCGTTTTTGCAAAGCCAATATTGCTTTTATCATAAGAAAAAAGATGTGCACAGCAACCTAAGATAACTATGCCTATTATTTTATGAATGAAGGCTTCTCCAAACACGGTATAATCTGTTCGAATCAAAAAATACTCAAGACACCTAAACAGAAAACATGAAAAATATATTGCAAATACTGAACAAAAAAAATAATTTTGCCTATTCATACAGTTTAGTATTTTACAATATTTTCAAGAGTTTTGCTTGTTTTCTTGCACATAACCTATACTGTTCTTGCCACGCAATAAATATTCTGTCATATTATAAGTATGAAAAAACTTGTAACAGCTGTATCATTATTATTTATATTCTGCACAATAACTTCATTTGCCATGTCAAAACATTCTGATATTGAAAATATACGCATAGGTGTACTTTCAGGACCTAGCGGCATTCCTATGGCAAAACAAATGGAAAACGACAAAATAGGAGACATTCAAGCCTCTTATGAAGTTTTTGCAGGAGCCGCACTGCTACTTCCAAAGCTCATAAAAGGCGAGATTGACATAGGTTTTCTGCCACCCAACATGGCAGCAAAAGTTTATAATACAAATAACAAAGCTTTAGTAACGACTGGCATTGCAGGTAACGGAATGCTTTACCTAATTACAAAGGATTCGGCTATAAACTCTTTGCAGGATTTACGTGGCAAAACAGTAACCGTTGCAGGTCAAGGAGCTACTCCAGATTTTATGCTCCGCTATCTTCTGTCAAAACAAGACATCAGTACAGAAAGCGATGGTGTTACATTAGACTTCTCCATTCCTAACGCAGAAATTGCTCCAGCTTTAATATCCGACAGAATACAATATGCTCTAGTTCCAGAACCATTTGCGACCGCTGCCGAAACTAAAAGTTCTGATATAATAAGGGCAATAGACATTCAAAAACTTTATAATCAATTTCAGAATACAAAAGACTCTTACCCTATGACTTTAATCGTAGTAAACAGCACATTCGCACACGAACATGCAGATGTTGTAAGAGCGTTCTTAAAATCATACAAAGAAGCATCCGAATGGACAAAGCTAAATCCAAAAGAAGCAGGAATCCTTGTTGAAAAGCATTCAATAGGACTTGCAGGAACCGTTGCTCAAAAGGCTATTCCAAACTGCGCTTACACATTTGTCACAGCGGATAAGGGACGCAACTCTATAGAATACCTGCTTAACGTATTTCTCCAATTCAATCAGGCATCCATAGGCGGAAAACTTCCTGATGAAGAATTCTACTTTAAGTAAAAAAACAATTCTGCTGTCTGTTTTATTAATGCTTGCAATATGGCATTTTACAGCAGCATATCTTAATGCCCCTCTAATACTGCCATTGCCAAGCCGTGTTTTGCAGAAGGCAGTTACCCTTTTAGGGCAAAAATCTTTTCTTTTTGCAATGCTCAATACTGCAAAAAGATGCCTTACGGCATTTTCAATAAGTGTACTGACAGGCTTAATTCTTGGCTCATTCTGTGCATTTTTTCCAATATGCGAGGCATTCTTTGAAGTTCCGCTTGCAATAATACGCTCAGTACCTGTCATTTCAATAATTTTACTCGCACTGTTTTGGCTTAAATCCAACACCATCCCAGTCTTTGCAGCTGTCCTCATGAGCCTTCCTATAATGAAAAACTGTACGCAGGCAGGATTCAAGTCTTGCAGCAAACCACTACTGCAAATGGCGAATGTTTACAAGCTTACAAAAATACAGAAATTTCTTTTTATACGCATTCCTTACTCATCCACGTCAATCATCACTGGCATAAAAAACTGTTCCGGCATGACATGGAAAGTTGTTGCGGCGGGCGAAGTCCTAAGTCTGCCGCTCAGTGCGTTAGGAACATATCTTCAAAATGCTCAAACAATTCTTGAAACGGAACAAGTATTTGCCACAACAGCAGTAATTATTGCAATGAGTTCCTTATGCTCCGTTATAATAAACAGACTGGCAGAACTTGCAGTAAAAACTGGATTTCTGTTTAACAGATGGTATTTTTCTAAAAAGCTATTTTTTTGCAATAAAAACTGCATGACAGACACACAATTGCACGACGGCATGCTACCTCAAGAAATTCATATAAAAAACTTAAACCTTGGCTACGAAAGTCTTATTTATAGAGATTTTTCACTAAACATAGCAAAATCTGAAATTCTAGCACTGCTTGCTCCAAGCGGATGCGGAAAAACAACCCTTTTAAACTACATTGCAGCCAATAATAAAAACGAAAATACAGCATACATTTTTCAAGAACCACGTTTAATACCAAGCCTTACAGTATTACAAAACATAATGATTCCACTTTCAAATTTAATGAGTCAAAGCATGGCATTAGAACATGCAATGCAATATCTAGAAAAGACAGGGCTAAAACAAAAACAAAATGCTTTGCCCACCGAGCTTTCAGGCGGAGAAAAGCAACGGGCAAGTCTTGCAAGGGCTTTTGCCTATCCATCAGGTCTTTTGCTAATGGATGAACCCTTTCAATCACAGGACTTTGAAACAAAAGCAAAACTTATGCAACTGTTTGAGACGCTTCAAAAAGAGCAAAACAGAACGGCAATCCTAGTAACACACACACCGTCTGAAGCAGAAAAACTTGCACACAGAACAATAAAACTACAAGGCAGACCAGTTACTGTAGTAACAAGGTAGCAGGCAAAGAATCAATGCATAAAAAAAGCCCATGATTTTACAATCATGGGCTTCCACCTAATAAATCAGCTAGTTAGGTTATCAAAATCACCAGCTATCATCCATATCATCAACGTCTCTGTTTTCCTGATCATAAAGGTCAGTTACAGCACGCAAATCATCGAAATAGATGTAGTATGAACCCTGAGCTTCCATTGGAGCACAGTCTACACGGAATCCTACAATGCGGAGACCAGGTTTGTTACCATGATATACGCTCTGCTGGATAATTCCATGCTCACTATCTGGAGATGGTGGAATAGCTGTTGTAATCTTTTTCCAACCACTAAACTCAAGTGAGCCCATCCAGATTTCAAAGTTGTGACCATAGTAGTCCTGAACCAAAAGCCACAACTGATGTCCCATGTTACGTCCACAAACCCATACAGAAACAGTCTTTGTAATGCCTTCAATAGGAAGTGGGCGAGCAGCTGTTACATAGAAAGAGTTTACACCACGTTTGAAGAACTCAATCTTTGCACCGAATACATGAGTATCCTGCAACTCTGTGTTTTTAATGTCATTCAAAGGCTCTTTTGCATCTGGACCACCTTCAAAAAGACGACCAGCAATTACACCAAAGTCTGAAGAACAATGAACATTCCAGAAACCTTCACGCTCAAAACGGTCTACGCTAATTTCGCGAAGTGCTTCTCTTGCAGAATCATTACCAATATTTGCTGCATTAGGGTCAGTAATACTTGTACTGCCGTTTGAGTTACTTGCCTGTGCAAAAACACTGGCAGAAGCAACCAATGCTACAGTTAAAAAAGCTAAGAAAATCTTTTTCATCATTATACCGCCTTATCCAATTAGTTTGCAGAAGTGTTTTCACCGAAGTCTATAGCACGAAGCTCGTAGCCATCGTAAATGTTAGACAATGTATTTGTAGTATACTTGAGCTGGTCAAAGTAAATTGCGAAATTGTCTACTGCTTCACTTGCTGCAGAACGTACTCTGAAACCTACAAAAGTCAAATTTGGACGACCATTGCGGAAGCGTGAATGCTGGCGAATCCAACCAGGAACATTGATAATGATGTTTTTCCAACCCTGGAATCTAAGATTACCTGCATTAAGAGTGCGTACAACACCATCACAGTCACGAACAAGAAGTTCAAGGTTATAATTGTAATTTGCACCCCATACCCAGAAATCAATCTGTGTAATAGTTCCTACAAATTCATACTCATACCTGTTGCCAGATGCATCTTTCTGGTAAATTTCAAACCAGTTATCACCTTTTCGGTCATAAGAAACCTTTGCTCCGAGTACCTGGGCAGCTGGGTCACTGTCCTTATGGAACGGACGGAGAGAATTAGGGATACCCTCTACAGTTTTTAATACTGGATATCCTTTTGCAATGAAGCGGCTTGTCTGGATGTCCCATTTCCACTCCATGTTATCCGGTGTATCGAAATTATCGATAACGATTGTTTCCACGGCCTTAGCACTTGGCTGGGCAACTGCTGGAACGCAGAATGCAAGCGCAAGAACAAGGCTTCCTAAAACGACTACGCCCTTTTTCATTAGAAATCTCCTTGAATCACTGTTCCCCCGTTTTCAACTGGAAAACACCTTTCTTTTACTTATCGTCATGAATTTCCTATTTCAACATAATTTCTCCCTTGAAAAAAATCACGCAGAAGTAGAAATCATAAGTTTATTATATTTCCATATTCGCAGTTTGTCAAATGGTTTGCAATTTCCTTTTTTCATTTAGAAAGTTTTTATCTTGAATTTTAATGATAAAAAGCGTATGCTGATAGGTGAAATCTATCATATTTAATAGATTAAAAAATTCTACATAGGAGTTTTTATGTTCAGTTACAAAGATATCGGTCTTGTAAACACAAAACACTTGTTTGAAGCTGCAATGAAGGGAAAGTATGCCGTTCCTGCATTCAACTTCAATAACATGGAACAGATGCAGGCAATCATCCAGGCTTGCGTTGAGGTAAAGTCACCTGTAATCCTTCAGGTTTCAAAGGGTGCCCGCCAGTATGCAAACAAATTCATCCTCCGCAACATGGCTCGCGGTGCTGTAGAATATGCACACGAGCTGGGATGTGACATCCCTATCGTCCTTCATCTTGATCACGGTCCAAACTTTGAAGTAGCCAAGGACTGCATTGACAACGGATTTTCTTCTGTCATGATTGACGGCTCAGCACTTCCTTATGATGAGAATGTAAAGCTCACAAAGCAGGTTGTTGAGTATGCACACGCACACGACGTTACAGTAGAAGCAGAACTCGGCGTTCTCGGTGGTGTTGAAGATGACGTTGCCGCAGAAGAATCAAAATACACAAAACCAGAAGAAGTTGTAGACTTTACATCAAAGACAGGCTGTGACTCCCTTGCAATCTCCATCGGTACATCACACGGACGCTGCAAGTTCACTCCTGCACAGTGCACACGCACTCCAGACGGAGTTCTTGTTCCTCCTCCACTTGCATTCGATGTTCTTGAAGCTATCGAAAAGCAGCTTCCTGGATTCCCAATCGTACTCCACGGCTCATCTTCTGTTCCTGTTGAATATGTAAAGATTATCGAGCAGTACGGCGGTAAGATTCCTGACTCAGTTGGCATTCCTGAAGAACAGCTGCGCAAGGCTTCTTCTTCTGCAGTATGTAAAATTAACATCGACTCTGACGGTCGTCTTGCAATGACTGCTGCAATCCGCAAGTTCTTCGTAGAACATCCTGACAAGTTTGATCCACGTGAGTACCTCGGACCAGCACGTGAAGAACTCAAGAAGATGTACATGCACAAATGTACAGACGTATTGGGATCTGCAGGTCACTACGCTGACTAAAACTGCATAGGGGCTGTCCTTAAAGTTGAAATATTTTCAATAAAGGGCAGCCTTTTTTATGTT